>JAFPZD010000013.1 GCA_017417465.1 Prevotella sp.
CTGCGAAATTTCTGGGTACTACAAATCAGACTCCAAACAAAAAAACACGTAAACAAAGGCATCCTGAAGGGCAATACTGCTCAAAATACCTCAAAATTTTCCAAACTTTTGACAAGTGGGGTCAAAGTTGGGTTAAGAAGATACGGTATTGTTGTGAAGAAGATACGGTATTGTTGCGAAGAAGATACGGTATTGTTGCGAAGAAGATACGGTATTGTTCGCGTCACCTTGCGGCAGGGCCATCCGCCAGTGTAGGGGCAGGCCCTGTGCCAGCCCGTTGGCCCGTCAGGGCCAGTGTGCATTGAAATCATCCCACGCGTCATGTCCTGAAGAAGACAATGCATGTAGAATGCCTTTCGCGCACACTGGCCCTGACGGGCCAACGGGCTGGCACGGGGCCTGCCCCTACACTGGCGGATGGCCCTGCGGCGGATGGTTGGGGTGGGGGTGGCGGCAGCGAAATGGCCTCACCCCTGCTTCATCTTCACCCTTTCGGTCTTCGGCAGCTCGCGGTTGCGCTTGTTGACAACCGTAACAACGGCTTGTGCCAGCGACAGGAACGCCTGTCCGGTGGCGGTATCGGCGTTGAGGGCTGCGGGCGTACCGGCATCGCCGTTGTCGCAGATGCTCTGCACCAGCGGTATCTGTGCCAACAAGGGCACGCCCATCTCTTGTGCTAACTGTCGGCATCCCTCGCGCCCGAAGATGTAATACCGGTTCTCGGGCAGCTCGGCAGGCGTGAACCATGCCATGTTCTCCACCAACCCGAGGATGGGCACGTTGACCTTCTCGTTACGATACATGTCTATGCCTTTGCGGGCATCGGCGAGTGCCACCTGCTGCGGTGTGCTGACGATGATGGCCCCCGTGAGTGCGAGCGTCTGGAGCAGCGTCAGGTGGATGTCGCTGGTGCCCGGCGGCGTGTCGAGAATCAGGTAGTCGAGCTCGCCCCAGTCGGCGTCGGCGATGAGCTGTTTCAGGGCGTTCGAGGCCATACCGCCGCGCCAGAGTGTGGCGGTGTCGGGGGAGACGAAGAATCCGATGGAGAGCAGCTTGATGCCATACTGCTCGATGGGCTCGATGAGGTCGCGGCCGTCGACGCTGACGGCGTAGGGACGGGCGTCCTCGCAGTGCAGCATCTTGGGCATCGATGGGCCGAAGATGTCGGCATCGAGTAGCCCCACGCTGTAGCCCAGACGGGCGAGGGCGATGGCGAGGTTGGCAGCGACGGTCGACTTGCCTACGCCGCCCTTTCCCGACGAGACGGCGACGATGTTCTTCACCTGCGGCAGCAGCTTGTCGGGCTCGGGGCGCGCCTTCGAGCGGAACTCGGTGACGATCTCCACCTCAACGTCGTCGCCGCAGTGGTAGTGTATGGCTGCCTCGGCAGCCTTGACGGTTGAGCGCAGGAAGGGGTCGGTGTCGCGGGGGAAGGTGAGCACCACCCGGACCTTCTGACCGGCGATGCTTGGTGTGTCGGCCACCATGTCGCTTTCAACGAGGTTGCGCTTCGTGCCGGCATAAGTAACGGTTGCCAGCGCGTCCATGATGAGCTTGGGATATAAAGACATTTCTATTTACTATTTGACAATTTACGATTTGACAATTTACAATTTACGATTTGACAATTTACAATTTACGATTTGACAATTTACAATTTACGGCAGTTCTACGATCTGGGGTACTTTGGCCCACGACTTGTCGTTGCGGTAGTTGGTCTTGGCACCCTTGGGAACGGTGAAGCGGCAGGCGTTGAGGTTGACACCCTTGAACGTGGTGTTGGTGATGTTCGGCGGCAGTGGTGCGCCGATGGTCACCTCGCGCAGCGAGATACACTTGGCAAAGGCGTTGCCACCCACCTTTTTCAGTGTGGCGGGAAGCTCGATGCGTAGCAGTGAGGTGCACTCGCGGAAGGCTGCGCTGCCGATGGTTGTGCAGGCGGCGGGTACGATGAGCGATGTGAGTGCCGAGCACTTCTCGAAGGCATTGTCGCCGATGCTGGTGACGGTGATGGGCAGTACGATGTCGGTAAGCGAGGCACACTCGCTGAAGGCATTGTCGCCTATCGACTTCACCGAGACGGGGAGTGTGACGGAGCGCAGGGAGTGGCAGCCACGGAAGACGTCGCTTTCGATCTTCTCGATGAAGCCCTGAATGTAGACACTGTCGAGCGAGGCGCAGTCCTCAAACGTGTCGCTGCCCATCTGCTTCACCATGTTCGGTATGTAGATGTGCCTTAGGCTGCTACAACCCTCGAAGGCGTGGTCGTGGAGGCGCGTCAGCGATCCGGGTAGGTCGATGGTTGTGAGCGACTTACAGTCGGCGAAGGCTTTCGTGCCAATGCTCTTCACGCTGTTGGGCAATGTGATGGTCGACAGGTTCGAACAGCCTTCGAAGGTCTCTGAGGCCACCTCCTTGAGGCCGCCCTCGATGGTGATGGCGCTGAGCGAGGTGCATCCCTCAAAGGCGCTGCTGCCGATACGGTCGGCTCGCTCCAGCTCGACGTTGTCGAGGCTGATGCATCCCTTGAAAGCGTTGCTGCCGACCTTCTTGGCCGAGGGCAGCTCGATGGCCTTCAGGCTGCTGCACTTTTCGAAGGCCGAGTTGCCCACTTCGGCGATGCCCTCGGGCAGTGCGATGGTCGCTAGACTGGTGCATTCGCGGAAGGCATCGTTGCCGATAGCACCGATGGTCGACGGCAGGGTGATGTCGTCGAGGCGTGTGCAACCCTGGAACAGGGCATTGGCCACCGCGCTGATGCTACCCTCGATGACGGCCGTCTGCAGGGCTGTGCACGCCTGGAAGGCGGAGTTGTCGAGGGTGGTGACGTTGGCGGGCACTACAATCTTCGTCAGCGACGAGCAGCCCTGGAAGGCGTGCTTGCCGATGGTGGTGAGCCCCTCGGGCAGCCGGACGTCTTCCAGCGACGAGCATTTCTCGAAGGCATTGTCGGCGATGGTGACAACGGTCTCGGGAATCACCACTTCCTTCAGGCCCGTGCAGCCGTTGAAGCAGCTCTTGCTCACCTCGGTGATGCTCTCGGGCAGCACGACGCGCTCCAGTGCCTTGTCACCCTGAAACATGGCGGTGGGCATGACCCCGGCCTTCTGCTTCGATGTGCCTTTGCTCTCGACGAACGAGGCTTCCGAGAGGTCTACGACGCGGAGCACCTGCTCGCCGGGTTTGCGGGGCTTGCTACGGCCGGTGATTTGCTGAAGAATCTTCACATCGGCACCGTTCAGCGGGCCGCAGATCTTCAGCTCGCTGATGGTGTAACGCACGCTGTCGGGCAGTTGCATGGACAGCAGACCCACGGAGTCGACAGTGACGGTGAGGTCCTGGGCGTGGGTGGCGGCAATGCCTGCCGTCAGGAGTGCTAAGCTTAATAGTAGTTTTCTCATATTGTTTTCGATTGATGGTTAGGATCGTTTAGGGAGGAAAAGGGGCAGGGTAGGGCGCCAGATGTGCCGGGCGAGGCCGTTTCCTGCGGTGGGGTAGGCCGTTTTCTGTGCTGGGCGAGGCCGCCAGTGTAGGGGCAGGCCCCGTGCCAGCCCGTTGGCCCGTCAGGGCCAGTGTGCGCGTATGGCGTTTTCCGTGGGTTGTCCATTGAGGGCCAGTGTCCGCCGCGAATGTTGAAAATACACTGGCCCTGACGGGCCAACGGGCTGGCACGGGGCCTGCCCCTACATTGGCGGCCTGGCCTGGCACGGTCATCGGCATGTCTCTACCGCCTCTTCTCTATCGGCGACCGTCGGTCGCGTCTGTACGACCTGTAATCGTCGGTGGGAATCTCGACGTCGGGCTCCACAAGGCTTACGCCGTGTGGCAATTGCCACTTCAGGTATTTGATGTTCAACCCCCGGTCGATCCACATCTGTTCATAGTAGGTGCGGATGCCCAGGATGTCGCGCGTCTCATCGTCGAGTCCGTCGGTGTGGTACAGGTCGTCGGTACACATCAGCACCGGCAGGTGGTTCTCGCGTACCATGCACGAGGTGTAGGTGAAGAGGAACGTGGAGTCGGTCTTCAGGTGGACGGTGCCGCCGTCGACGAGGAACCGCCGGTAGCGCTCCATGAAGTACGTCGACGTCAGCCGCTTGCGCGGGTTCTTCATCTGCGGGTCGCTGAACGTGAGCCACAGCTCCTGCACTTCGTCAGGGCCGAAGAAGCGGTCGATGATCTCAATGTTCGTGCGCAGGAACGCCACGTTGCGCAGGCCAGATTGCAGAGCCTCCGTGGCGCCCGTCCACATGCGGGCACCCTTGATGTCGACGCCGACGAAGTTGGTCTGCGGGTAGCGGCGGGCCAGCTCCACGGTGTATTCGCCCTTGCCGCAGCCAAGCTCCAGGACGATGGGGTTCTGGTTGCCGAAGTAGTCGTCGCACCACCGCCCACGCATGGTGAAAGGCACGTCGCTCACCACCGAGTAGGGGTACTGAAAGACGTTCGCGTAGGTCGCCATGTCGGCAAATTTGGCCAGTTTTCCTTTGCTCATAATACGGTTGTCTATGAGTCTGCAAAGGTACGAAAAATTATCCGTCCCGCCAAGTTTTCAAAAGGAAATTAGAAAGAATTAAGGGTAAGGGGGCAAGGAGGGTGAGGGAGTGGCGGGGCGGGACGGGTGATTTCCGTGACGGGAGGGGCGGGATAACGTGCCGGGGCGGGCCGAATAACGTGCCGGGGCGGGCCGCCAGTGTAGGGGCAGGCCTTGTGCCAGCCCGATGCCCCCAACGGGGGCAGTGTATATTCATTATTCGCGGCGACAGTGGCCCTGACGGGCCATCGGGCAAGCACAAGGCCTGCCCCTACATTGGCGTCCTGCCCCACGGCCTAAACCGTCACATCCCTTACCAATTCACCGTCTTTAGGTCATGGTTCACGTCATCGGCATGTTCCGCGTCTACAAACGCGTTGAGGCGGTCGAGTGACCATCTTAATGGGTTGTTGTTTATGTAATGAAGTACATAATCATGCGCACAGGCGTTCTTTATGATTACATCATAGAAGCGTGTTTGCCACAGGCGGATGTCGAATTCTGGCCACCCGTGTTCCTTGATGCCTTGAATATAATCGTGAGTGGTCTTGCTCTTAAACCTGCGGATCACCTCGGGGATGCTTGATGTGCCATTGTTGGCAAGTAGGAGGTGCACATGGTTAGGCATGATGACATGGGCAATATCGACCATGTCCGTGAAGTCGTTGAGCAGCTCCCTATAAACACGGTCGACCATCTCGCCTGCGGGGTTCAGCATCATCTGCCCGTCGTGAACGTGTCCGAAACGGCACATTCGGCCTTGTGTGACGATGGTTATGAAGATGCAGCACTGGGCGGAATAGTCGAAGCTTTGCAGGCGTAGGCTGTTGTGCCGGTTAGCGAGTGGCGTTGAGTCTGGCATGTTGTTGGGTATGCGCGTTGTCGAATGGGTGTTGTTATTATTTACACTGGCCCTTGCGGGCCATCGGGCTGGCACAAGGCCTGCCCCTACATTGTCGGCCTGCCCTGCCGTTGGGGGCATTGACATCGAAAGACCTATACCCCCAGCACGTTCCTCACCACGAACCAGATAGGGATACTCGCGGCGAGGGCGGTGGTGACCAAGCGACCCTCGACGAGGGAGCGCAGGCGGTCGCGGGCGCGACCTGTCAGGAAGCAGCGCTCCAGGATGAAGAGCCCGACGTAGGGCAATAGCAACAGAAGGAAGTAATTATACGCCGCCGCCTCGGCGAAATGGCCATTTGCCAGGGCATGCACAAAGCGTTGCATGCCGCAGCCTGGGCAGCTGAGCCCCGTCAGTTGGCGGAAGAGACACCGTGGAAAAAGCGGATACTCCACAGGATCAAGCCTGCAGAGTATCGCGATAATAACAATGACGCAGACAGCGGCCGCGAGTTTCAGTTTCACGTTCGGGCGGGTTAGGGGAAAGAATATGCCGTAGCGTGCGGCAAGGAGTGGGATGTTGGGGCAGGGCGATGCCGCCAATGTAGGGGCAGGCCTTGTGCCAGCCCGTTGCCCCCCAATGGGGGCAGTGTTGCCGCGGATGTTGGGGTTACAGTGTCATTGACGGGGGCTGTGTAATCGCGGATGATGGAGTTACACTGGCCCTGACGGGGATAGTGTTGCCGCGGATGATGGAGTTACACTGGCCCTGACGGGCCATCGGGCTGGCACAAGGCCTGCCCCTACACTGGCGGCCTGCATCATCGTGACAGGCGGCCTGCATCGTTGCGATAACCGGCCTGCATCATCGCGGGAGGCGGCTGGCCCAATCACATAAAACATCCTGCCATACCGCGTGAAGCGGATGGCAGTGATGCTTGTCGTTTCCTTCGTCCTTACTTGTTCATCATCTTCTCCACCATCTCCATGTATCCGTCTACGCCACCAACAGACATGATGAAGATGAAGTTGATAATGAGTCCGAGCACGAGGAGGCCGATGGCTATCCAACTAAAGAGCTTGGCACTCTTTGCAGCCGACATGGCGAGTTGCTGCTGTCCTGCTGCGGCAAACTTTGTCACATCATTGGACTTGACGACGCCGATGACGGCGAGGACAATCGAGATGATGTTGCAACAGACGATTGAAAGCACGAGGGCCACGATGGCCAGGGCCTTGTTGTCGTTGATGGGCATGCCGTTTTTGGCGCCCTGAACATTTTGATAATTCAGTTGTTCCATATAGTTTTGATTGGTTGTTATCCGATGATGACGCGCGTCCAGCCGTGCTTATCCTCGATGGTGCCATACTGGATGCCGCGCAGGGTCTCGTAGAGTCGGCGTGAGATGGGGCCAGGCTCCGGTCCGAAGTTGTAGCGGCGGCCACTCTCAAGGTCGTCGATGTAGCTGATGGGGCTGATGACGGCTGCCGTACCGCATGCGCCGGCCTCCTCGAAGGTAGCCAGCTCTTCCTCGGGGACGGGGCGGCGCTCCACCTTCAATCCCAGGTCTTCGGCAATCTGCATCAGTGAGCGGTTGGTGATCGATGGCAGGATGCTTGTCGAGGCGGGTGTAATATAGGTGTTGTCCTTAATGCCGAAGAAGTTGGCGGCACCGCACTCGTCCATGTATTTCTTCTCCTTGGCGTCGACGTAGAACTCGGCGGCGTAGCCCTTGGCATGGGCAATCTCGTGGGCACGCAGCGACGCGGCGTAGTTGCCACCAACCTTGTAGCAGCCCGTGCCGAGGGGGGCGGCGCGGTCGAACTCGCGGATAATGACGTAGGGATTCGTCTGGAAGCCGCCCTTGAAGTAGGGGCCTACGGGTGTGACGAATATCAGGAAGAGGTACTCGTCGGTGGGGGCTACGCCCACCTGGGCGCCGGTACCGATGAGCAGGGGCCGCAGGTAGAGGGTGGCACCACTCTCGTAGGTGGGGATGAACTCCTGGTTCAGGCGCACCACTTGTTCGCACATCTGAATGAAAAGATCCGTCGGGACCTCGGGCATGCAGATACCGCGTGAGGTGCTTTGCAGGCGCTCGGCGTTGGCATCGGGGCGGAAGAGGCGCACCTTGCCGTCGGGACAGCGATAGGCCTTCAGGCCTTCGAAGCCCTCCTGACCGTAGTGCAGGCAGGCGGCAGCCATGTGCATCTTGATGTACTCGTCGGAGCAGATTTCTACTTCGCCCCACTTCCCGTTTCGGTAGTAGCAGCGCACGTTGTAATTGGTCGGCATGTAGCCGAAGGGGAGCTTGCCCCAGTCAATATTCTTCATCATACAGTATTTAAAGGTATATAAGGTTTAATCGGTTTCTAAATGTCTGCTGCGGTTGTGCTCGTAGATGGTTACCCATATAGCAACGGCTATAGCAGCTACGCCTGTACCTATCATTAAATAGATAAACTCCATAATCTAATACTTTTTGATTGCAATATAGTAAAGATAAATACCCAGTGAGATGATAATGAGTAGCATGAGGCTACCAGTTATCAATACGGAGGACTTGTCAATCTTCATATCCATGATTGTACTCAGAATGACACCTGCCAATATAAGTTTCGCGATGTCGAGCACGAACTTACTGGCTTCCTTGTAGGCCTCTTTCTTCTCTGCATCGGTGATGCGCTCCTTTTTCTTCATCTGAACCATGCGTTATGATTGGTCAGTGTCGGCGTATTTCACACCACATTTCGGGCTGCAAAGATACGGAGAAAATCTGAATGCCGCAAACTTTTCGGGCTTTTTATTCATCGTCGCCGAGAATTTTCTTGATTTCGGCGTCGGTCTTGAGCAGTTTGTCCTTGCAGAGTGTGATGAGCTGTTGGGCAGTCTTGAGCTGTTGTGCCAGCTCGTCGATGGAGTATTCTCCGGCTTCCATCTTGCGGACGATGGCTTCTAATTGTTGCAGGGCTTCTTCGTACTTCATGTCGTTTCGGGGTTTGGGAGTTTTAGGGTTGGGAAGTTTGCGAGTCGGGCAGGGCAGGCTCTGTCGTGGTGACCGTGGCTGTCAGCTGGCCTTTCTCCACGCGTGTGACAATCTCGTCGCCGACGTGGGCGTCGGCGGGGTCGCGCAGCACGCGGCCGTTCAGCAGGGTGATGCTGTAGCCACGGCGGAGCAGCAGGGTGGGGTCGAGGGCTTTTGCGCGCTGAGCCAGCAGTTCCAGCCGGTGGTGCTCGTTGGTGAGCCGCTGGGTGTTGACGGTTCTCAGTCGCAGGCTGTGCGTCTCGATGCGCTGCTGTTCGCGGTCCAGACGGCGCAGCATGCTGGCCGTCAGGCGCTGAAGATCGCTGTCGAGGCGTGCCTCCTGGCGTGAGCGTACGACGGAGAACAGTGGCGGGATGCGCTCCGCCAGGCGTGTCAGCCGCAGCTGTTCCAGGTTGAGGCGGTTGCGGGCGTCGGTGGTGATGTGCTCCTCACACAGGGTCAGTCGGTCCAGTGTACGTTGGGCATGGGTAATAAGATGCTGGGCTGCTGCCGTGGGCGTCTTGACCCGTATGCAACTCACCATGTCGAGCACCGACTCATCTCGGTCGTGTCCGATGCCCGTAATGACGGGCAGGGGGAACTGGGCTACGTTCTCGGCCAGTGCCAGCGTGTCGAAGCCCGACAGGTCGGCCGTAGCTCCGCCGCCACGGATGATGACTACGCAGTCGAAAGGGGGACCAACAACACCGTTCGAAGCCCCAGACGCCCCTCCCTCGCCCCCCGAGGGGGGCACGATACCATTGCGCGCACCATCTATAGTGCCCCCCTCGAGGGGCGAAGAGTGGGCTTCGTAGATGCTGTTCAGCGCGGCGATGATGCTCTCCTCGACCTGCTCGCCCTGCATAATAGCGGGGAACAGCTGCGTCTGGAAAGCAAAGGGTGAGTCGGCTAACTGGGCCGCGAAGTCGCCATAGCCGGCCGCCGTGGCGCTGCTGATGACGGCTATGCGCAGGCAGAACAGGGGCAACTGCAGCTCCTTCTGCATGTCGAAGACGCCCTCGGCACGCAGTTGGCGGATGATCTCCTGGCGGCGGCGTGCCATGTCGCCCATGGTGAAGGCGGGGTCGATGTCGCTGACAATCCACGAGAAGCCGTAGGCAGCATGAAACTGTGCCCGCACTTTCAGGCGCACTTTCAGACCGGCCCGCAACTGCTGACCGGTAGTGCGCTCGAAGTAAGGACGTAATAGTGACCACGTCGACTGCCAGCATCGTGCCTGTGCCCGTGCCACTGGGGTGTTCGAACGAGCGTCTTTTTCCACCAGCTCCATGTAGCAGTGACCACGGCTCTCGCGGCACTCGCTGAGCTCGGCCTCCACCCAGTAGTCGCGGTTCAGGCCGTGCTCAACGACCCTCGTCACCAGCGTGTTCAGCTCGAGCAGCGTCAGTGTCGGCATCGCTGCCGCGTCCTGCCAGATAGGCTTTCCAGAAGTCTGGTATTCCATAGCCAAGAATGTTTGTTGGTTCGTCGTATTGGTTGGCGCTCCGGCGCACTAGGTCTATGATCTCGAAGGCCGTCAGCCGTGGCAGACCCTGCCATAGGCAGGCCACGAGACCGCTGACGAGGGGTGTCGAGAACGAGGTTCCCATGTCGTGGGCCAGCGTTCCGCGGCCCGACAGCAGGGCAGTGGGGGCGCCCAAGGCCACCACGTCGGGCTTCACACGAAGGTCTTGCGACGGTCCCACGCTGGAAAAGGCTGCGATGCGCTCCGTCTTGTCGATGGCGCCAACAGTGAGTACGTCGGTGGCGTCGCCGGGGACGCCAATCTTTTTCCATTGCCCCATGCCGGCATTGCCTGCCGAGGTGCACACCACGATGCCCTTCGAGGCCAGCATCGACGCCGTGCGCGAGATGAGGGCCGTCTGCCCGTTGAGGTCCTGCAGGCGGTAGCTGTCGCGGTTGTCGTCGTAGGCATAGTAGCCTAACGACGAGCTGATGATGTCGGCGCCTACCGAGTCGGCATACTCGGCGGCCAGCGTCCAGTAGTCCTCCTCGACGGGTTGCTCCGTCAGCGGGTCCTCGCAGCGCAGCAGCCAGTAGGTGGCCTCAGTGGCCACACCCACCAGCACCTCGGGCGCCTCGGCCGCCAGCACCGACAGCACCTTCGTGCCGTGGTCGATGCCATGAAAGGCTTTTCGCCGGGCGGCTTTGAGAACCTCCTCGTCGCGCAGTGCGTTCTTCGATATGTCGCTCCGGCTGATGCTCAGTGGCACGAAGTCGTGCTGTCCGGCGATGCGCGCCGACCTGAGTGCCGGAATACGGTCGTAGTTGCGGAAGCCTCCGTCGAGCACGGCAATGGTCATCCCCGACCCCCGCAGCCCCTTGTCGTGGAGCCGTTCGCCGCGAAGCATCTCTACTTGCGGTCGCCCCATGCCGTAGGGGTCGTTCCGCACGGAGTCCCACTTGTTGAAGTCCTCGCGGACTGTCCAGCGAATGTCCTCGGGCTTGTCGATAGAGTCGGGGCCGACGTACACGCAGCGGGCATCGACCACCATCGGCAACCGGCTCAGCCGCTGCAGCGCAGCCGTGTCGGCCGACAGCACCAGCACGGTGTTGTGCCAGCGGCTGGTGCCAATGACCTCGGTCTGAGGCGTCCGGAACTGGCGGACGTAGGCCTGGCTCACAGGCAGGTCGGTGCTGTCGACGCTGAGGCCCTGCCGCTCGCGGCGCTGCAGGCTGCGGTGCGACAGGAAGCGCCACGGCTCGCTCAGCGTGTGGCGTCCGCCGGCCTTGTCGCGCAGGGTGTAGCGGTAGATGCAGCGCCCCGCGCCAGGGTTTTTCACCTTGGCGCCGCTTGTGCTCAGCGTGATGGCCAGCAGCGTCAGCAGCAGCAGTGTCCTTATTTTGCCTGTTAGCAGTTTTGGGTTCATTAGCATGGCGTTTTCATCGCGGCTGCAAAGGTACATTTTTTTTCTGAAACCGCCAAATCTTTCCGGGTTTTCCGTGCGGTGAGGGGAGAATGACGTGCCCTTGGACAGTGAAATCGGCGACCACTTGTTCCACCCTTCCCCAAACTCCTGCCCCAAAAATTTGGTGGTTTCAAAAAAACTTCGTACCTTTGCACGTGCTAATGGATAATAAACAGCAAGCCTTGGAGCTGGGGCAGAAGCCCGTGGGTGCCCTCCTCTGGCAGTACGCACTGCCGGCCATCGTGGCCATGACCGCCTCCTCGCTCTACAACATCATCGACCGCGCGTCGATAGGACAGGTGGTTGGTGCCGACGCCATCAACGGCCTTACGGTCACCTTCCCCTTTATGAACCTCAGTGCAGCCTTTGGGGCTGCCGTCGGAGTGGGGGCCTCCACCTGCATCTCCGTCCGCCTGGGGCAGCGCGACTACCGTACCGCCGAGCACCTGCTGGGCAACACCATCACGCTGAACCTCGTCGTCGGACTGCTCTTCATGCTGGTCAGCTTCATCTTTCTCGACCCCATCCTGCGCTTCTTCGGCGCCAGCGATGTCACCCTGCCGTATGCCCGTGAGTTCATGGAGGTGATTCTGGCCGGTAACATGGTCACTCACATGTACTTCGGAATGAATGCCGTGCTGCGCGCATCGGGCAAGCCTCGCCATGCCATGTACGCCACGCTCTTCACCGTCGGCTGTAACATCGTGCTCGTCATCGCCTTCGTGTGGTGGTTCCGATGGGGCATCCGAGGGGCGGCACTGGCTACCATCGTCTCGCAGACGCTGGCCATGACGTGGCAGATGTGGGTCTTCGCCAATCCGAAAGAGCTCCTGCACCTGCGGAAGGGCATATATGGCCTGCAGCCGGAGCTGGTTCGCAACATCCTCTCCATCGGTATTTCGCCCTTCCTGATGAACGCCACCGCCTGCATCATCGTCATCTTCATGAACAGGCAGTTCCTGCATTACGGCGGCGACATGGCCGTTGGCGCTTACGGCATCGCCAACACCATGGGCATGTTCTTCTTTATGTTTGTCATCGGAATCACACAGGGCATGCAGCCCATCGTGGGCTACAACTACGGCGCACGCCAGTACGACCGCATGATGCGCTGCCTGTGGCTCGCCGTCATGGCTGCCACTGCTGTCATGACGGTGGGATGGTTGCTGGCAATATGCTTCCCGCGAGCCATGGCCCGTATATTCACCACCGACGCCACCCAGATAGCCCTGGCGGCTGAAGGCATTCGCCTGAACATGGTGCTGTTCCCACTCATCGGCTTCCAGGCAGTGGTCACCAATTTCTTCCAGTGTATTGGCCGCGTCCGCATCAGCATCTTCCTGTCGCTGTCGCGCCAACTGCTGTTCCTGCTGCCGCTGGTGCTGTTCCTGCCAACGGTGTGGGGACTGAAGGGCGTCTGGTACTCATTGCCGGCGAGCGATGGCATTGCGGCACTCATCACCGCCGTCATTATTTGGAATTATATGCGAGTTTTTAAGTCATCATCACTATGAGCATCATCATCAACGTGGGCCGGCAGATAGGATCCGGCGGGCGCGTCATCGCCCAGAAGCTGGCAACGACATTCAACGCTACGTTCTACGACCGCGAAATACTGGAGCTGGCGGCCAAGGAGAGCGGATTCGCCAAGGAGGTGTTCGAGCGAAACGACGAGCACAAAGGCTTTTTCCGTTCGCTCTTTAACCTGCATGCACCTAACATGAGTGGCAATTTCTATACGCCAGACCTGTCGCAGGAGGCGCTCTTCAAGCTACAGAGCGATGCCATCCGCAAGGCGGCTTCCGAGGGGCCGTGCGTCTTCGTCGGGCGCTGTGCCGACTATGTGCTGCGCGACTTCCCCGAGGTCTTCAATGTCTTCGTGACGGCTTCCATCGGCTTCCGTATAGCCCACGTCAAGGAGCGCCACGGATGCTCCGAAGAGGAAGCGCTGAGGCTCATCGAGAAAGGGGAGTCCGACCGCGCCTCCTACTACAACTACTACACAGGAAAACGCTGGGGAGCGGCCGACAACTACCACCTCTGTGTCGACGCGTCGCTGCTCGGCGTCGAGGCCACTGCCGACTTCATTGCCGACTTCATACGTTCGTGTCAAAACAGCAACCGCCATGAGTGACTTGAAAAAATGGGTCTACGAACTCGTCCTCTGCACAATAGTTGCAGGGGTTATTACGTTATTATTCTGGGCACTGCGGCTCGACCGCACGTGGAACGACGTCTTCCAGACGTTCTTTACCGCATTCGTCGTCATGACCGCCCTCGGCATCTGGCATAACTTACGTCACAATAGCAACAACAAAACATAATACAGCACAATATGAAAACCATCGTCATCACCGGAGGAGCCGGCTTCATCGGAAGCCATGTGGTGAGGCTCTTCGTCAACAAGTACCCTGACTATCACATCATTAACCTCGACAAACTGACCTACGCCGGCAACCTCGCCAACCTTAAAGACGTGGAGGACAAGCCCAACTACGAGTTTGTCCGAATGGACATCTGCGACTTCGACGCCTTCTACCGCCTGATGCAGGAGAAGAAGGTCGACGGCATCATTCACCTCGCCGCCGAGAGCCATGTCGACCGTAGTATCAAGGATCCGTTCACGTTTGCCAAGACCAATGTCATGGGCACGCTCTCGCTGCTGCAGGCTGCCAAGCTCTACTGGGAGAGCCTCCCCGAGCGCTACGAGGGGAAGCGTTTCTACCACATCTCTACCGACGAGGTTTATGGAGCCTTGGAGCTGACGCATCCCGAAGGCATCGAGCCGCCCTTCACAACGACTGCCAGCTCGTCGGAGCATCATCTTGCCTACGGCGACAAGTTCTTCCTCGAGACCACGAAGTACAACCCGCATTCTCCCTATTCGGCTGCCAAGGCTTCGTCTGACCACTTCGTGCGTGCCTACCACGACACCTACGGCATGCCCGTCATCGTCACCAACTGCTCGAACAACTACGGACCGTATCAGTTCCCCGAAAAGCTTATACCTCTTTTTATTAATAATATACGTCACCGCAAGCCGCTACCCGTCTATGGCAAGGGCGAAAACGTGCGCGACTGGCTCTATGTCGAGGACCACGCAAGGGCTATCGACCTCATCTTCCATCGCGGTACTGTAGCCGAGACGTATAACATCGGCGGATTCAACGAGTGGAAAAACATTGATATCATCAACGTACTTATCAAGACTGTGGACCGTCTCCTCGGGCGCAAGGAGGGAGAAGACCGGGATCTCATCACCTTTGTCACCGACCGTGCAGGCCACGACCTGCGCTACGCCATCGACAGCTCCAAGCTTCAGCGCGAGCTGGGCTGGGAACCCTCGCTACAGTTCGAGGAAGGCATCGAGAAAACTGTTCGTTGGTACCTCGACAACCAGCCATGGCTCGACAATGTCACCTCTGGCGACTACCAGCGCTACTACGAGCAGATGTACGCCAACCGCTGACCGTCAACGTGAGGCGGCCCGCCCGCCTCACTTG
Organism: Prevotella sp.; assembly: GCA_017417465.1. Lineage (GTDB taxonomy): Bacteria > Bacteroidota > Bacteroidia > Bacteroidales > Bacteroidaceae > Prevotella. The sequence continues at coordinate 14,837 of JAFPZD010000013.1, forward strand.
CAGCGCTCCGTCCGGCGCCCTGCACAGCTCCGCCCGGCGCCCTTCACCGCTCCGTCCGGCGCCCTGCTCGCAGCTAGGCCGTGCAGCCCCATCCGCCGTTAGGCAGTGCTGCTCTGTCCGCCGCTTCGTTCGATGTATGGCCGTGCTGCTCCGTCCGCCGCTCCTTTCGACGCCTTCTCTATCTGGCCTTCTCTCGTATGCCGCGACATCGTCGCGGCGCGCTGCCCTCCCTGTCCTCCCTGTCTTCCCCGTCCCTCCTGTCCCCCTTCCCCCAGTCCTCCTCCTCTCTTCCCGCCGCTTCGCCCCCGTCTCCTCCTCATAATTCCTTCTCCCATGTCCCCTCAGAAAGTAACCCTCATCGACCTCCCCAAAATCGTTGACCCCCGCGGCAACCTCACCGTTGCCGAGCAGCTCCGCAACGTTCCCTTCTCCATTGCCCGTGTCTACTGGACTTACGACATTCCTTCTGGCGAGCGTCGTGGTGGCCATGCCCACCGCACCTGCCAGGAGGTCATCATTGCCGTTAGTGGTTCCTTCGATGTGGAGGTCTTCGATGGCCTGGAGCGCCGCACGTTCCACCTCAACCACCCTTATCAGGGCCTCTATGTCGGCACCAACGTCTGGCGCACCCTTGAGGACTTCTCCAGCGGCGCCGTCTGTCTGGTTCTTGCTTCTGAACTCTTCGATGAGGACGAGTATATCTACGAATACGACGAGTTCCTCACCATCACTGCCCATGGTTAGCATCACTCCATACGCCCCGGCACTCCGCTCTATTTGGGACACCTTCGTCGACAGCGCCAGGAACGGCAACTTCCTTTTCCGCCGTGACTACATGGACTACCACGCCGACCGATTCCAGGATGCTTCCCTGATGGCCTATGACGGCAGCCGTCTCGTCGCCATCCTACCCGCTAACAGGGCAGGCGATACGTTCTTCTCACACCAGGGACTGACCTTTGGGGGCCTCATCATCGGCCCCAAGACCACGGCATCTGCCGTCTGCGACATCTTCACGGCCGTCAATGCTCACCTCCGTGCCCAAGGCTTCTCCCGCGCCGTATGCCGTGTGCAGCCTTGGACTTACGCCTCGCTGCCGGCTGAGGAGCCGCTCTTCGCGCTCTCAAAAGTGTGTCGGGCGACGCTCATTTCGCGTGACATCGACTCGGTCATCGACCTTTCCCGTCCGTTACCCTTTACGGAACTCCGCAGGCGAGGCGCCCGAAAGGCGCTGCGCAACGGCGTCGACATTGCGTTCTCCGACGATTTCCCGTCTTTCTGGACCATCCTCTCCGACAACCTCCGGCAGAAATACGATGCGCGCCCCGTCCATTCCCTCGACGAGATAAGCCTGCTCAGGCAGCGCTTCCCTCGCAACATCCGTCTTTGTGCGGCCTTTTGTCAGGGCGTCATGGTCGCCGGAACCGTCCTCTATATCTCGGAGCGGGTCGTCAAAACCCAGTATATATCGGCATCAGAACGGGGTAAGCAGATTGGCGCGCTCGACTTGCTTTTCGATCATCTCATCATGCACTCACAATTCTCACAGCAGTTTCTCGACCTTGGCACGTCGGCACTCGAACACGACAACGACCTCCGCCTGCCGCTGCTCTTCCAGAAGGAGGGGTTTGGGGCGCGGGCCGTCTGCTACGACACCTACGAATGGACACTATGATTGATTACTTGCCCTTGAAACGCATCACGGCCATGCATGCCGAAGAACTGCATGAAGCCGTTACCAAAGTCATAGACTCTGGATGGTACATCCGCGGAGAGACGGTGACCGACTTTGAGCGTCAGTATGCCAGTTTCATTGGTTCCCGCCATTGCATCGGCGTGGCAAACGGTCTCGATGCGCTGACGCTCATCCTCCGCTCCTACATAGAGATGGGACGACTGCGCGAGGGCGACGAGGTCATCGTGCCTGCCAATACTTACATCGCCACCATTCTCTCCATCACCGAGAACCGGCTTGTGCCTGTCCTTGTCGAGCCTCGCATTGACACGCTCCAGATTGATGACTCTCTCATACGTCAGGCCATCACGCCGCGCACCAGGGCCATCATGATTGTTCACCTCTACGGGCGCTGTGCCTTCACCCCTCTCATAGCCGACCTTTGTCGGGACAGCAACCTCCTCCTCATCGAGGACAATGCGCAGGCCCACGGTTGCCTTCCCCCTCCTCCCTCTACTTCTCTCTCACAGCCTTCCTGGCCTTCTCTCGTAAGCGGCGACATCGTCGCCGCTACCACGCCCCGCACTGGATCCCTCGGCCACGCTGCCGCCCACTCCTTCTACCCTGGTAAGAACCTCGGAGCCTTCGGCGATGCCGGTGCCGTCACCACCGACGACGATGCTCTTGCCGATGTTCTCCGTTCCATCGCCAACTATGGCTCTGCTCGCAAGTACGTCTTCACGTATCAAGGTCGCAATTCCCGCCTCGACGAAATCCAGGCTGCCGTCCTCGCTGTCAAGCTGAAGTACCTAGATGCTGACAATGCGCGTAGACGCCAGATTGCGCGTTTTTACATCGACAACGTCCAAAACCCTCTCATCACTCACCCACGCGACGACAACAGTGTCTTCCATATTTATCCTGTACTCTGCCAGCAGCGTGACGCTCTCCAGCATTTTCTTGCCGACAAAGGTGTGCAAACTGTCATTCACTACCCCATACCGCCGCACAAGCAGGCCTGTTATCCCGATTGGCATACTTTTTGCTTGCCTATTACGGAGGCCATCCACCAACAGGAACTTAGCATTCCGTGTCATCAGGCCATGACCGACGCCGAGGTGGAGTACGTCGTCCATTGTCTAAATCAATTTACTTATCATTAACAAAACAACGTTTTATGGATTATCAAGAACTGAATTATCAACAGCAGTCTCTGCCACGCGAACAGCAGTTGGAGGCGGCACAGGCATTCCCTGTACTCATGCGTAAGGTCTACTCATGGATGGCTTTTGCACTCATCATCACGGGCCTCACTGCTTACACAGTCGCAACAAGCGAGACCTTCATCTCATTGCTTTACGCTAAACCCGTCGTTATGTGGGTGCTCATCGCCGTGGAGCTGCTCCTCGTCTTCGGACTCTCTGCTGCCATCAACCGCCTTTCCCTCACCGTCGCAACCTTGATGTTTGTAATCTACTCGGTGATTAACGGCGCAATGCTATCGTCAGTCTTCCTCATCTATCAGGTGGGAAGTGTGGCAAAGGTCTTCTTTATCACCGCAGGAACATTTGCGGCCATGTCCGTCTTTGGCTACACCACAAAGTCCGACCTGACGTCATGGGGTAAAATTCTACTTATGGCGCTCATCGGCCTTATCATAGCCTCGGTCGTCAACATCTTCCTGAAGAGCTCCGGACTTGACCTTATTGTTTCATACGCCGGCGTACTCATCTTCGTTGGCCTCGTAGCTTACGACACACAGAAAATAAAGCGGATGTTCCTCATGGCCCCGGATGCTGGTGAAACAATGCAGAAGTTCGCACTCATGGGAGCACTTTCTCTCTATCTCGATTTCATCAACCTCTTCATTCACCTCCTAAGAATCTTAGGTGATCGCCGCGGCTGACTTTTTCCCGTTTCTGCATCTTTTTTGCCCCTTTCTTATATATAATAATAAGGTGTAGGAAGGGTCGATTGTAACAAAAACGGAAAAATATCACCTATAAATAGAAAAAAAGTGCAGAAAAGTTTGCAGGTTTCAAAAAAAGCCGTACCTTTGCACTCGCTTTCGCTCAAAAATGAGTGACAAGCCACCAAGAAAGAGTTCTTTGAAAGACTTACATAAGCAGAGAAGTAGTACAAGAAGCGAGTACTCCTTGCGAGTACTTGGGTAGAAGAAACAACCGTTTAATTCTTTTCAACTTGATTACTGGATAGTCGTCCTGACGCACAGATTCAGACACGGTTCAGTGGCCCGGCGCAAGCCGTGGTTTCACTGTCCAGAGATATTTTTACAATGAAGAGTTTGATCCTGGCTCAGGATGAACGCTAGCTACAGGCTTAACACATGCAAGTCGAGGGTCAGCGAGAGTGTAGCAATACACTTGTC
>JAFPZD010000150.1 GCA_017417465.1 Prevotella sp.
CAGCATCTCTATTGGCCTGACGATGGCAATTTCTATAAGGCTGGCTCTACGGCCATGATGCTCTTCAACGAGCCCGAGCACTCTGAGCAGCACACCAGTTCGAAGTGCTCCTGTGGCGGTGTCATCAGCGAGTGGAAGGCCTACCAGAACACGCCGAAGTTCAATGCCACCGGCCTGCGCATCGGCTCGCCGTCGGCCACCGACCTCTCATGGATTAAGCAGTATCTCAAGCATTGCGACGACATGAAGCAGCGTTGCGACTTCAGCTGCACTCACGGTTATTGGACCAGCGAGTGGGACAACAATCTCAACACGCTGAAGGACTACGGCCGTCCCATCTGGATCACCGAGTGGGAGCATGGCGCCTCGTGGACCAGTGGCAGCAATCCCGCCAGTGCCGACGATGCCCGCGCCAAGGTGTTCAAAATTCTGGAGCGCCTCGAGTACAACGACTACGTGGAGCGTTATTCATACTACGAGTTCGACACGGGTGGCTCCAATGGCTGGATGCGCGAAATCTTCTGGGAGAACAACGCCTCCAAGGGCCTCGCCTATGTCGGGCAGGTATATGCACGGGTGAAGCCACACTTCGGCTATAAGGCTTCCATCCAGCCCGTGCCCAACTGGTGGGCTCCCGCGGCTGCCACGCCCGAGGTGAAAGGCGCAGCAAAGCTCTCCGATGGGCAGTATGTCCTGTTGGTCAGCAATGCTAACGGCGATGCTACGGCTACTTTCCAGGTACAGCGCAAAGCAGCCGATGGTACGTGGCAGGCCATCTATGACGTCACCGACCGTTCGAAGTTCGAACCCACCTCTCTTTCCGTCACCATCCCCGCCGGTCTTGTCGATACTGGCGATGCTGTGCGGGTGGTCGTCACTACGCTCTATGATGCCACCGCTCAGGAAAGCGCTGCCTATGAGATTCTGGGTTATTCAAGTCTCGACGGCCTCGAGAATCTGGAGTTCAACGACGGCGCCTTCGTTTCGGCTAATGTCCGAACCTATGCGAAGGATAAGACCGGCACCGATACTTCCGGACTGAATGAGGTTGCAGGATGGGCGTACTCCGAAAATGGCGATGCGCGTGCTGCAGGCCAGTTCCGCTACGGAGCGTCCTATTTCCTAGGAGCCTCAGGCTACACCGCTCCTGCCACCAACTCTGAAGGTGCCACCACGGGCGGCGCGCTGGGCATCAATGCCGTATGGACAGGCAAGGCCCAATACACGCAAAACGTGTTTCTCGAGGCGGGTACCTATACGCTTTCCTTCGCCGTCTATAATGCCAAGGGTGGCAAGGAGAACATTTCGAAGAATCTCTTCGGATTCATCGCCGACGACGGCACGGAGTATCTCCACCAAGTTACCAAGTTTCCTACCGACCAGTGGATAACCTATCAGGTGAGCTTCGTCCTCCAAGAAGGCGTCTACGGAAAACTCTCCTTAGGCTATACCGCTGCCGACAAGGCTTCTGCCGATATGCCACATCTCTTTGTTGACTATGTGCGCATCACCAAAGAAGATGTTGCTACGCCCGACAAGCTGCAGAACCTCACGTTCGACGAAGGCTCGTTCTCCAACATGAACCTTCGTGCCAATAGCAGTAGTATTGCTGATTTCGAAACCGAAGTTAGTGGTCAGCTGCCGGTGACGGCTTGGAATTCCGTCATCGATACTTACTGGCATCAGACGGGCCAAAAGGCTTGGGCGACAGCCGGCCAGCAGGCATGGGGCTCAGGGTTGTTCCTGGCCGACACCGTGTCGGTCATTCCCGCCACCGACTCGCGCGGCAAAGCTGAGGGCGGCGCGCTGGCTATGGTCGCCGCCTGGGATTCGCGCGTGCAACTCCTTCATCCCGTCATGCTGCCCGCCGGCACCTACACGCTCACGGCCCCCGTCTATAACGTAGGCGGAACCTCCGAGGTGGCGAAGAATCTCTTTGGCTTCGTGACCAACGACGGCACGGAGTATCTGGCTTCCGACGCG
>JAFPZD010000151.1 GCA_017417465.1 Prevotella sp.
CCCGACATCAACAAGGGTAAGATGAAGAACCACGGTTTCGAGTTTGAGCTCCGTTTCAACAAGGTATTGAACAACGGCATGCGCTTCTGGGCAAACGCCAACTACACCTACGCGCATAACGAAATCATAGAAAAGGATGACCCCGCACTGATTCCTGCCTACCGCAAGGCTGAGGGCTATTCGCAGGGTCAGTACACCTCGTTTATCGACAATGGTTTCATCAGCACATACGATGAATTATATAGTACGCCTGCACGCGAGAAGGACGACAGCCAGGTGCTTATCGGCGACCACTATATCGTTGACTTCAACGGTGACGGTGTCGTTGACGAGACTAACGACCAGGCTCCTTACGGTTACACCGGCACGCCGGAACACACCTACAACGCCACGATCGGCTGGGAGTGGAAGGGCTGGAGCTGCTTTGCCCAGTTGTACGGTGCCACGGGTGTCACACGTGACGTAGGCCTCCATTCTTTCAATAATAAGCTTCTGACTGTATATGACAATGGTACTTGGTGGAATCCCGTTGACGGCGGTGGCGAAGTCGTCGTTCCGCGATTCACCACGCAGGTATCCTACAACGACGGTACACAGTATCTCTACGACGGCTCCTATTTCCGTCTGAAGAACGTGGAGCTGGCTTATACATGGACGAAGGGCTGGATCAAGAAGCTCGGTTTCACAAGCCTGAAGCTGTATGTGAACGGCAACAACCTCTTCCTGATCACCAAGATGCCTGATGACCGTGAGAGTAACTACGGATTCAGCGGCGGCGGTGGTGCCTACCCGACTGTGAGACGTTATAACTTCGGAATTAAGCTTAACATCTAAGCGGCCTGCGGCCTGAATGATAAATGATAAATGATACATGATAAAGTTATGAAATATAGTAATAACATAAAATCCCTTTTGTGTGGTTCGCTGCTCTTTTTCGCAGGCGTTTCCATCACTTCCTGCACCGACTGGCTCGACAAGGACCCGGAGTCTATCATAGCAGAGGATGAGGCATTCAAGAACTTCCGCAACTTCCAGGGATATGTTGAAGAAATCTACAACCTGATTCCTGACAAGGAGAGTTGCAACTACTGTACCGCATGGAATTTTGGCGACGATGCCGTGCACAATCCTGAGGGCTATGCACACATGGACCACCAGGTGGACCTTGGCAACTACCGCAACTGGTGGAGCAACAACCAGTGCTGGCTGAAAGGTAATAACTATAATGGCAGGACCCAATCGCTTTGGGACAACTCGTGGTACTGCATCCGCAAGTGCAACATGGGTATAGAGAATATCAAGTCGCTCGTCGGCACCGACGAGGAGCGCAACCACTTGCTCGGACAGATGTATTTCTTCCGCGCATGGTGGCATTTCGAACTGATGTGCTACTTCGGTGGACTTCCATATATCGACCAGGCTTTTGACGCCACAGAGATTCCCGAACTTCCCCGCCTTTCCTTCCAGGAATGTGCCGACCGCTGCGCCGAGGACTTCCTTCGCGCTTACGACCTCCTTCCCTTGAGTTGGGACGAGACCCTCGCCGGTATGCAGACTGGAAAGAACGAATTGCGTGTGAACAAGTTCATGGCGCTCTGCTACCTGGGCAAGTGCTATCTGTGGGCTGGCTCTCCGCTCATGAAGGAGTTTGAGAAGACCAAGCGACCTGGCGGCGGCTTCGATGCCGGTGCTGCCAACCTCTTGGGTGCCAGTTCCAACGGCAAGACCTACGACTATGACGTGAACTACTGCAAGAAGGCTGCCGAGGCACTTGGCAAGGCCCTCGACTTGGTGAACAAGGGTCAGGTGAGTTACAAACTCGCAGAATACAAGTATTCTGATATCTACAATCACACGAAGGACGACAATGCTGAGACATGCTACTCCGACATCTTCTATACAGAGGAGCAGCAGTGGGCCATGCCAGGTTCTACCGAGGCCATCTTCCGCGGCGCTTATCCCGGTGTGAACAAAGCCAACTGGAACTGCGCCAAGATCTTTGGCCCGAAGGTGGCCGGTCTGGTGGAGCACGACAACATCATCCATCACCCCACAGCCAACGTCATCGACCAGTATGGAATGGCCAACGGCCAGCCCATCTACCTCGTGCGCAATGGCGAGTATGTGCTCAACCCCGAGTCGGGTTGGGATCCTGAGCATCCCTTCAAGAACCGCGACCCACGCTTCTACCACGACATCGTGTTCGACGGTTTCCACTATGTGCTCAGTCTGGAAGACCTGTCGGCCGAGCAGAAAAAACTGGAGTATTGCGACCTTTACACAGGAGGTGCCATGCGTGAGATCGACCACGGCAGCAGCACGGGCTACTTCATCCAGAAACTCATTCCTCACCAGTGCAACAAGGGTGACAAATGGTATGAGTGGGACCATGCCTTCCAGTGCTATCTCCCCTACATGCGCCTTGCAGATGTTTACCTGATGTATGCCGAGGCACGTGCTGCCATTGCCAGTGGCACTTCCGACCTCAGCGAAAGGCCCACCTATTGTCCGGGACTGTCGGCCATCGACGCCATCAACGCACTCCGCGACCGTGTCAACTCTGCAGATTATCCCATGGAACATGTACCCGCCAACCTTCGCGATACCCGCGAGCACTTCATCGACGAAGTCCGTCGTGAGCGTGCTGTGGAACTTTCCTTCGAGGGTTTCCGCTGGTGCGACCTGCAGCGTTGGCTTCTCCTCACGGAGCCTCCCTACACCGTGAAGTACTCTCATGAGTTCGAGCGTTTGGAATGGGGCAATTATGACCCAAACAAATCATTTGAAGAGAACCAGATAGGCCCAGATGGAAAGAAGAAGCAAGATATTGTCTATTCATGGGACTGGTTCAAGACTCATGATCCCAAGGACGCAAGGGTAGGAAACTTCCACAAGGAACCGCTTATTACCCGTCGTTTGGAATCGAAGCACTACTGGTTCCCGCTTCCTGACAAGGATATCTATCTTTACGAGGGATTTGCCCAGAATCCAGGATGGTAAGACATGGATTAATGATTAACGACAAACGATTAATGATTAATAAGACATTTTTATGAAAAGTATAAAAACAAACATATTTCTCTTTGCCATGTTTGCTGTTTCGCCGCTGACAGCCTTTGCCCAGAGCACAGACGATGTCGCTGACGAAGCCGATACCACTGTAGTGGCAAAAAAGAAAGTCCATGTTGCTTTCCGCGACAAGGATCCCGACCATCTTCTTGGAGGCATTTCCTATGTCGACATGGAAGAACTTCAGAAGAAGGATTATACGATGGGCAGTCTTGACGACATGTATGCGCTCGTAGGCGGATGGAACGGCAACAACCTTTGGGGTATGGACAACGAC
>JAFPZD010000152.1 GCA_017417465.1 Prevotella sp.
CTGATGCCGTGACGATGGAGTACAACGCGGGCGACATCCTCCGCTTCGACGGCACCAGCGACGGCATGCGCACCATCATGCACCTCACTCCCGAGTCGTCGCACCCCGTGACGTTCGACTTCTTCCGCTGCCAGGATGCCGACGGCTACAACTACCCCATCGTACGTGCCGGCGACATGCTCTGGATGATTGAGGACCTGCACCCGCTGAAGATGAACGGACTCCTTAACACCGACAATGCCTCCCTCTGGCAGAGCATCAGCGACCAGCAGGCTGCCGTGTTCGTCAGTGGCAACCGTGGCTACTACACCGTATCGGGTGCCCGCATGGCAATGCCCGAAGGCTGGCAGATGCCGTCGATCGACGAGATCTACGCCTTCGCCAAAGAGCTGCATGCCGACACGCTGAAGCTGGGTGACTTTATGAAAGACCGCGACTACTCCTGGGAGCTGCCACTGACCGAAGGTCTTGACACGATTCACATGCAGCTGCTGCCCAACGGCTACATCACCCCCAATGGCGATCTTGCTGAATATTCGGTGACTGGTGCATGGGCTACCCGCACCACCATCAACCACGGCAGCCCTGTGTCGTATGAAATCAAAGCCACCGACACACGTCTCTATCCGATGGTTGTTCACGCGAAGCGCTGCGGCTTCACCGTTCGCGGCTGCCGTCCTGCTCCCTCCCCCTATCAGGAGATGCTGAAGAGGACATTCGAATCGGACAAACTGAGTAAGGTGGCATCACCCCACAAGCTGCCCATGCAATTGGTGAACGACAACGGTGCCTTGGGTGCCTATTACACCTACGGCTCCAACCGCTACAGTATCTTCTTCGACTATAGTAGCAGACAGTATAACTCATCGAACAACGAGAAACGTTCGGGAGTGCTTTATATGTATAATCCTACGAAATGGTCTTTTGAGTCCAAGGGCATCGTACCTTTGGATGTCAATGGTGTCGCCAGCACGCAGCAACTTCGCAAGGTGGCCGCTCAAGGCAATACCTCAGGCTACGAAAATGTGGTGTATGCCACGTGGAGTAAGCAATTCCGCGTGTTCACCGACGGTTCGACAACGGGCAATGTGGCTTCCGTTGCCAGCGTGATGGGCGAAGGCGTGGTGAACATCACCATCTTTGGCGACTCCACCAAGAGCCATGCCATCCTCGACGGCTATGCCACACGTCCGCTACTCGATGCCAATGGCGGGGAATACAAATGGACGATGCCAACGTTCAACAACAGTAAACTTTCATTCACACAGTACCCAGAAATGGGTGATTCTCCTTTTTATTTTAACGCATTTTTGTCAGATATCAGAAGCGAATACTTCGCCCGTGCCTTCAATCTCAATTGCATTCAGGACCAGACGGGCGACGGCATCGAGGACATCGTGATGAACGTGGCTAACAAGATTGCCGTCTTCGACGGTGTCTCGCTCCGTTGCATCCGCGAGCGGGAATTTGAAAACATGGGCTCCTATATCGGTACACCCAACCTCCGCTTCGACGTGGCCGACGTGAACGGCGACGGCCGCGAGGACATCGTGTTGCTGCTGAACAACCGAAATGGAATGTGCTACCTGCATGTCTACAGCGACGGCCATATCGACGAGGAACCGATATTCAAATTCGAATTTGGTTCCGATGCGCTTTTCTGTGACGTGAAGGTAGGCACCATGAGTGGAAGCGAACTTCCGGAAATCGCCGTCCTGACACGAGGTTTACGGTCTGGCTCCAATAACAAACTGACAAAAGAGGGCTACCTGTCTATGTTGCGTTTGAAATATGACCCGAACATGGAACTGAAGCATATAGTCATCTTTGATAAGCTTTCGGTGGGCTGTTTTGAAGACGGTAGCCACGACGATCTCTGCTATCATGTGGGCAACATGAACCTCGTGTTCGGCTATTTCCGTGGACATAGTTACAATCAAGACCTGATTGTGGGCGATGGACTTTGGCGTTGGGATGATAACTCTGGAAAGCCCACCTACAGATTCCAGGTGTTAGCAGACACCAAGAACAAAGTCATAACCGTCCCTGCCGATGCCATCGCCGCAGTACAGACCTATGATGGTGACAACAGTCCATTGAATTCCAAAGATAATCTGAAGTTTATCTGGAGCATCACAAGAGGTAAAATGGGTGGTATTGAATATTGGACGTTCTCAGAATTTGGAGAATCATACCTTAGTGCAAATGGCAACAGTGCTACAACAGGAGCACTATTCAACGAAAAATACTTCGGATGGGGGAATTCTGGAGATTCGTGGTCTAATCCATCGTTTGATGCCTGGATGAAATACTCTAATGGGAATAATCCGGAACTCACGAAATGGCTGAAACTTTCTGGAGGTGATGAAATCAACAGCCATCCCGTGCTCTGCAAGTTCGCCGACCGCGAGCGTGCCAAGCACTTCAAGTTCCTCACACATGAGCTGACGTTCAGCGAGCCACGCATCTATGCCGCTATCGCAGCAGCACCCTACTATGCCGACCTTGGCTATGAAAATGCTAGCACAACGTGGGGTGGAACCTCCTCGACCGCAAACTCGGAAGTGAAGACCGACACATGGGGCGGCTCCGTCATCGCCGGCTACGAGTATGACTACAGCATACCCTTCCTGGCCAAGGGCGGCGTGGAGTTCACCGCAAAAGTCAGCGCCTCCGGTGCCAAGGCCACCGGCTATAGCGAAAGTGAAACTTTCGGTTACAGCACGTCGGCTACCGATCAGCACATGATACTGATGCAGGCGACGCCCTACGACACCTACCGCTATGAGATTATCGACAGCGACGACCCCGACGAGATAGGACTGGAGTTCGTCGTGTCAATACCGCGAACGCGCTCCTTCGTACCAATCACCTTGCAGGATTACATGCTATTGACCGCCAGCCAGAAGGGCGTCTCCAAACCGCAGCACTACCTGACATCCACACCGGGGCAGCCATGGACCTACCCCGCCAACTACGACGTCATCGAGCGCTATGAGACCGACGCATACCCCTACTTGAAGGGACGCATCGACAACAGCGAAGAGACACAAGTGGTGGGCTCAGGTGGCTTCAGCACCCGCAACATCAGCCTTGCAAGCAACAAAAGCTCCACCTCTTCGGTAAGCATCGGCGTGGAGACAGAACTCGTAGCAACAGTGAACGGCGTGAAGGCCGGCGTGGGCTTCAACTACGGCAACACCAAAGAGTTTACCCATGAAATCGGCAGGGAGTTCAACGTCGAGGGTTCCGTGCCCGGCCTGCCGTCGGTAAACGACGACAACCATAAGCAGTTCCGATGGAACGTCGTCTGGTACTATGTCAAGGACGAGGGCGGCATCTATCCCGTGGTCAACTACGTGGTGATGCCATAGCAATTAGAACGGAAGGAGGCAGAAGGAGTTAGAAGGAGTTAGAAGTCGATAGTTCTGCTCCTGATACTCCTCCCTCCTCCCTCCTCTTCTATCTAGCCTTTCTCGTAAGCTGCGACATTGTCGCAGCCAATACCCTCCCCTCCCTCCTAACTCTCAACTTATATTAGACTCATGAAAACAACGACCCCCCACTTGCTCCGCGCAGCCATGACGCTGCTCGTGACCGTGC
>JAFPZD010000153.1 GCA_017417465.1 Prevotella sp.
CACCGGGCCAAGCCTTAACGGGAACAGCAGCATCGCCGTCGCCACTCCAGGCGTATGCCCAAGGCGTACCGAAGCCCTCAGGAACGTTGACAACGTAGACATTGAACTGCTTCTCACCCTTCACGGTGTAGTTGAACTTCAGGTCCTCGGCATTGGTGGCATCGTCGGCCGTGATGGTTCCGGCGGGGATGACGAGCGTGTACTCACCAGCCGTCGTCACTGCGCTGCCAAGTCTGACAACCACCTCGTTGAAGCCCTGTCCGTAGTCGAACTCACCGTACTCGACGAACGAGTTGTCGGCGCTGACGACGTAAGGCTTGTCGGAATCATCGTAGTATGCACCCTGAGCGTTGGCTGCGTTGGTGAACGTCAGCGTGAACTCCTGGAGGTTGGCCACCTCGCCCACGGCGGGATCGATGGTGATGTCAGCAAACGGGTCGACGGGCTCTACGACAGGATAGATCTGCTCGCCGGTAGCGGCGTCTGGGTTGGGCAGCAGGGTCACCTTGGCAATCTCAAACTGCTTGTCGGCGTAGATGGAGAACTGTCCGCTGGTCAGGTCGGCATCCTCGATGAGGAGCATGGCAATGCCGTCCTCCATGATCTCGGCAGCGGGAACCTTGGCAATGCCACGGGCGCCGGCAGCCTCCTTCTTAATCCAGATGTTGGCGCTGACCTCCTCGGTAGCCTCCACCAGCAGGGCCTTGCCCTCGGTGATGTCGGCACGTCCGTCGAGCGTCAGGATGAGGAACTCGGTGGCCTCGGCCTGCTTGTCGACGACGAGTGTCAGGTCATGCTTCTCGGTGTCGGCAGTGAACGTCAGGTTGTAGGTGCCGGCAGGATATTCGTCGGAGCCGAACACCCAGTTGTGGTTGCCCTGGGCGGGCAGCTCATAGACGCCATAGACGCCGTTGGCCGTAGCCTTGTAGTTGTACTGCTTGGCTTCGACGACCACATTCTCCTTGGTGAGCGTCCAGATAGCAGGATTGTCAGCATCCTGAATCATGGCCCAGCCGTTGGCGGGGTTGAAGTTCTCCTCTTCGGTCTCGAAGCCGAGGAAGTCGCCGACGATGGTCATGCTCTCGATGACAAGCTGGTTAGCCTCCTCAAATGCTCTGTAGGCCTTCACAAGTTCCTGGATGGCCTCACCGATGGTAACGATGTTGGGCTTCTCAGCTCCCATAGCTGCCACAGCAGCGGCGAGAGCAGTTTCAAGCTCTTCAGTCTTGTTCTCAATAGTCTGAACCTTAGCAACGAACTCCTGAGAAGCTACCAAGAATGCGTTGGCGGCAACCTCCAGTTTCTGAATCATAAGGAAGTAGTCGGTTCCTTCGACAGCAGCCTGCGCCTCTGCCAGTGCGGCATTAAATGCCTCATTGTCAATGGTCTCGGCATAGCCTTCAATCTTACCTAATGCTTCCTGGACTTTTTCAGTTGCCGTTGGTCCCATTTGGCTCATGAGCATCTTGATCATGGTCACATTCCAACTTTGAACCATTGTCTTGGCTGATGGAACGAGATTACTAATCTCAGGGTAACCGAAGTCGTTGCCAAATTGTTCAGCTAAGTCTAAAGCTTCCAACAACTTGGCAATGACATTAGCCTTTAGTGCTTCCGTAGCAGCAGTCAGGCTTTCAGCAGTGCGATCCTCAGCAGTCAAAGCGTCTTTTGCGGTAGCCACATCTTCAGCCAGCAATTCGAGGCCGAAGCTCTCCACCTGATCGATGAGTGCCTGTAAAGCATTCTCGTACTCGCTCAGGTCAACGGCCTGCTTCTCCATAGCGCAGCTAACAGCCTTGGTCTCAGCATTGAAGGTAAAGGTGACGTCATACACACCTGTGCCTTCCCAAACCTTATATTTCGCATTGTTGCCGTTATCGCCATAGCTCTCATCCCAACTGTGGTTCTTCACAATCTTGTACTCAACCTCATAGTCATTCTCGAGTTCCACGCCCTCGAAGGTCTTGGTGTAGATACCGTCCTCGCCCTTCACCAGGTCGTTGGCCTCCAGAATCTGCCACTCGCCAAGGAACTGAGCGTTACCAGCCACTGTGTAGACATCAGGTGTGATTACCTCAAAGCCGAAGAAACCAAGCTTTGAACCAGCGCAATAGACCTTGTAGGCCTTGTCTGCTGTGGCCTCAAACTCGTAAGTGCCATAGAACTTTGCGCTCACTTTGATGCCGTTATAATCTTCCAGTGCCGTACCGTCCTCCTCAATGTAGAAAGCCTTATCGGCATTCAGACAAACGGCCACGGAAATGGTGGCATCAATCTTCGGAGTGATGGTGTAGAACGTACCACCCTCCTTGTTGCCGTTGACACCATTGCCTTCTGTGAAAGCAGTGTAGCCTTCAATGCCGGTGTACGATTTGGCGGCTTTGAAATCGGCACCTCCAGTCTCACCATAGGTAATGGTAGCCACAACAGCGTCTCCGTTCTTCACTTCGACAGTTTGACCCGAGGTGAAGGTGTCGTCCACGCTCAGGGCATACTTTGCAACTGTCTCAGCGTTCGCTCCCACTATGCAAAGCATTAGTAGTGCGAGTAAAGATAGAATCTTTTTCATACGCTTTAGTTTTAGTTTTGGTTAATACTTTTGTTAATTATATAGCGGAATTGTTCCGTTCTATTAGGCTTTTCGGGCTTTTTGCTTATATTTTAGGCTTATCAAGTAACTGTTGACGCCGCAAAAATACAAACTTCTTTTGAAATGACCAAATTTTTCAGCACTTTTTCGCACGTTTTTTTTAAGGAATTCAAGTTCCACAAGTTCTGCACAGCCGATGCCGTAGGCATCAGACAGTGGTAGCCAGCCATTTCCGCTCGACCTTGTCGCTTGCTACCAACGGGACGCAAGAATGGCTGGTAACAGGTGTCGGTGTAGCAGTCGTGCCGTAGGTACGCGACAAAGTTATTCTTGAATCAGTAACCTTATAACTATTCAATGTGTCTGCCACCTCCTCAATGCATGTCCTGGTAAAGGGAGCTTTTTAACGACTCAATATCACATTATTAATATAACGCGCGAGGACGCTGCATCACACAGAGAGCAATCTGCACATGCCAGACACCCTAATCTTACGCAATGACAGAGCAAAAAAAGCAAGAAAAAGGCAAAAAAATTTGGTGGATTCGGGGAAAATGTGTACCTTTGCACCCGCTTTTCGGAGAAACCGAAGCATCCGACGACGTAAGTCGCTATGATTAAAGGCGGTGGCGCGTCGGAAGGATGTTATAGAGCAAACAACTAATTTAATCAAAATCAACGATGTATCTCGACAAAGCTAAGAAGCAGGAGATTTTCAGCCAGTACGGCCAGTCAGCAACCGACACGGGTTCGGCAGAGAGCCAGATTGCCCTGTTCACCTATCGTATCAAGCACCTCACCGAGCACCTCAAGCAGAACCACAAAGACAACGTGACTGCTCGCTCGCTGACCATGATGGTAGGTCGTCGCCGTAAGCTGCTGAAGTATCTCTACGTGAACGACATCAACCGCTACCGCGCTATTATCAAGGCCCTCGGTCTGCGTAAGTAATCGCCCACTGACGATGCGCTCTAGCGCATCGGTAGCAAAAAGTAAGTCCCTCACCTGCCATCGGCGGGCGAGGGACTTCTCTTTTATCATTCTTCGGCTGATTTGGGTTAAAAGCCGTTAAAGATTAAGGAAGATAAGTGCCGACGTGACGGTTTTTGACAAAAATAGCGTAACTTTGCAAGCATGAAACAAGCGTGGATTGCCCTGTTGCTATTGGCCTTGGCGGGCTGCGCCAAGAGAGAGAGCACGTTCCAGACGGAGGTGCTCAACAGCTTCACGCCTATCAAAAGCCAGGGCAAGTCACAGCTCTGCTGGGCCTACGCGATGCTGGCGGCCATCGAGACAGAGCACATCATGCGTGGCGACTCGGTAAACCTCTCGGTGGCCTACGTCTCGAAGATGTTGGAAAAGGAGCCATCGGCCCCAGAGACAAAGCGCGGCATGTGCCAGACGCTGCTGAACATCATAGGCCGCTACGGACTCGTGCCTTACGAATCGATGCGCACCACGGAGGTGCCCCCTCCGAAGTGGGCTTTCATGAACGGTATGCAGTACACACCACAGGAGTTTGCCCGCAGCGTCTGCGCACCTGGCGAGTATGTCGGACTGGGATCGACAAAGCACAGCCCCTATTACGAATACTTCGAGCCCGACGTGCCCGACAACTGGGAGCACAACCAGCTGCTGAACATCCCTTCCGACTCGCTACTGACGATCACTGAACGCGCCATCCGCAAGGGCCACGGCGTCGCCTGGGAGGGCGACATCTCTGAGATGGGCTTCGACTGGAAAGAGGGCGTGGCACGCCTGTCGTTCATCAGCGGCACCACGACCGACGACCACTGCATGGCCATCGTCGGGCTGGCACGTGACGACGTCGGCGAGCGCTACTTCATCATGAAGAACTCATGGGGCAAAGCCAATGCCTACCACGGGCTGATGTACATGCACTTCGACTACTTCCTGAAGAAAACGCTGGCCGTCTTTCTGCCAAAGGAAGCCGTGATGGCGAGCCTTCGTAACGAGCCCTCGTTATAACGAAATAACGGAATAACGTTTTAACGACATAACGGAATAACCTTTTAACGATATAACGAAACAAGACTAAAAACCAAAAAAGAAGAAAGATGAAGAAAGTTTATGTTTTCCTGGCCGACGGCTTTGAAGATGTCGAGGCCCTGATTCCCGTCGACGTGCTGCGTCGCGGAGGTTTGGATGTGACAACGGTGAGCGTCGCTGACGACTCGCTAATAGTAGAGTCGGCGCACGGCGTGCAGGTTGTGGCCGATGCTAACATCGACGAGTGCGACTTCGACGATGCCGACCTGTTGGTGCTGCCCGGCGGCATGCCCGGCGCTAGCAACCTCTATGCTTGTGGAGAAGTCCGTGAGGCCGTGCTTGTACAGAATGCCGACGGTAAGAAGATAGCAGCCATCTGCGCTGCCCCCGCCGTGGTGCTGGCACAGTTAGGAGTGCTCGACGGTCGGAAGGCCACGTGCTATCCGGGCTTCGAACAGATGCTGACGAAGGCCACCTACACCGGCGACCTGGTCACTGTCGATGGCAACATCACCACCGGCGAGGGTCCTGCCGCCGCCTTCCCCTTCGCCTACGAACTGCTCAGCCAGCTGGCAGGAGAGCAGGTTTCGCACGATGTGGCGGAAGGCATGCGCTTCCTGCATCTAATGGAACGATAAAGTGCTTCCCTACCCTTCCCAAGGGAATGGAATACGGCCAAATAGTCAAATAGTAAATTGTCAAATCGTCAAATAAATGGAGTATGTTATTATCGTAGCAGGCGGAAAGGGCCTGCGCATGGGCGGTGAGGTGCCAAAACAGTTTCTGCCCGTGGGTGGTGTGCCCGTGCTGATGCGCACGCTGCGCCGCTTTCGGGAGTATTCCGAGACACTACGCATCATCCTCGTGTTGCCCCGTGAACAGCAGGACTACTGGCAGGAGCTGTGCCGTGAGTACCATTTCGAGGTGGACTACGAGCTGGCCGACGGCGGACAGACGCGCTTCCACTCCGTGCAGAACGGTCTGCGACTGATTGACGACAAGGCGGAGGGTCTGGTCGGCGTACACGACGGTGTGCGCCCCTTCGTGTCGGTCGACGTCATCAGACGCTGCTACACTGAGGCACGACAGCAGAAGGCGGTCATCCCCGTGACGCCCGTTGTAGAGACCCTACGCCACAAGCCGACTCAGCAAAACGTGCTCCGCTCCGACTACTGTCTGGTGCAAACGCCGCAGGTGTTCGACATCCAGCTGCTCAAGGCTGCTAATTGCCAGCCCTACACGGAGGCGTTCACCGACGACGCCTCCGTGGTCGAGGCCTACGGACATCAGGTTACCATGGTCGACGGCAATCGCGAGAACATCAAGATTACTACGCCCTTCGACCTGCTCGTCGCCTCGGCTTTGACATCAAGACAACAAGACAACAAGACACCAAGACAAGAAGACACAGGGGTGTTATAACGAAATAACGATATAACGTTATAACGACAGAGGAATTAAAGACCATGAGCGATATACTTAAACAGGACATCATGTACTTGCCGGGCGTGGGTCCCAACCGCAAGAAGTTGCTGAGCGCGGAACTTGGCATCGAGACGTTTGGCGACTTGCTGGAGTACTATCCCTATAAGTATGTCGACCGCACAAAAATCTATGCCATCCGAGAACTGACAGGCGACATGCCGTTTGTGCAGGTGATGGGACATATCCTCAGCTTCGAAACCTTCGACATGGGTCCGCGCAAAGAGCGCGTGGTGGCCCACTTCACCGACGGCACTGGCATCATAGACCTGGTGTGGTTCAATGGCGGCAAATATGCCAAGCAGAATTACAAGTTAGGAAAAGACTACCTGCTCTTCGGCAAGCCCAGCATCTATAATAACCGCATTCAGGTGCAACACCCTGAGTTAGAAGAGCCCATCCAACCCACCCCCTACCCCTCCCCAAGGGAGGGGAGTTTGGATAGTTCTTTCGCCAAAAACACAACCTCTGAAGGTAACCAAACACCCCTCCCTTGGGGCGTGGCTGGGGGTGGGTCTTTAGGTTTGCGCCCCTACTACAACACCACAGAGCGGATGAAGAAGGGCGGCATGACGTCGCGCAGCATAGAGCGGATGACGAAGACGCTCATGGAAAAGCTGAAAGATCCGCTGCCAGAGACGCTCACTGCCGAAATCTTAGCCACCCGCCACTTAATGGGGCGCGACGAGGCTATGCGCACGCTCCACTACCCCCAGGACACAAAAGCACTGGAGCGTGCCCGTGTGCGAATGAAGTTCGAGGAGCTGTTCTTCGTGCAATTAAATATAGTAAGGTACGCGAGCGACCACCGCCGCAAGTATCGGGGCTTCGTGTTCAATCGCATCGGCACTATCTTCAACACCTTCTTCATGCAGAACCTGCCCTTCGAACTGACGGGTGCCCAAAAGCGGGTGATGCACGAGATTCGCAAAGACCTGTGCTCAGGGCGCCAAATGAACCGCCTGCTACAGGGCGACGTGGGTTCGGGCAAAACGCTCGTGGCCCTGATGTCGATGCTCATTGCTCTCGACAATGGTTTTCAGGCCTGTATCATGGCTCCCACCGAGATTCTTGCTGAGCAGCACTTGACGACCATCCGTGAGTTCCTGCGAAACATGCCCGTCCGCGTGGAACTGTTGACGGGCATCGTCAAAGGCAAGAAGCGCCAAGAGGTGCTCAACGGCTTGCTCGACGGCACCGTGCAGATACTCGTCGGCACCCATGCCGTCATCGAAGATACCGTGCAGTTCCTGCACCTGGGGCTTGTGGTCATCGACGAGCAACACCGTTTCGGCGTCGCCCAAAGGGCAAAGCTGTGGGCAAAAGCCTCTCCCGCAGAAGTCCCCCAACTCGCTCCGACAGGAGGTGCTGCCACATCCGAGCAAGGTCTCCCCCTTCACGGAGAGGACGGAGGGCGTTCCCAGTCGAGGGAGGTAGGAGTGGGCTGCCTGCCCCACGTTCTGGTGATGACCGCCACGCCCATCCCCCGCACGCTGGCCATGACGCTCTATGGCGACCTTGACGTGAGCGTCATCGACGAGCTGCCACCGGGTCGTAAGCCCATCCGTACCACCCACATCTTCGACAACCACATGGGCGCACTCTATGAGGGCATCCGCCGTCAGGTGCATGCCGGCCGGCAGGTCTATATTGTTTTCCCACTTATTGAGGAAAGTGAGAAGATGGACCTGAAGGACCTGGAACAGGGCTTCGAGGTGCTGCGCCAAGTGTTCGCCGAGTTCCGTCTGAGCAAGGTACACGGCAGGATGAAAAGCAGTGAGAAGGAAGAAGAGATGCGGCGCTTCGTCAACGGCGAGACGCAGATCCTGGTGGCTACTACGGTCATCGAGGTGGGCGTCAACGTGCCCAACGCCTCGGTAATGGTGATTCTCGATGCGCAACGCTTCGGGCTCTCACAGCTGCACCAGCTGCGCGGTCGTGTGGGACGCGGTGCCGACCAGTCGTTCTGCATCCTCGTCACCAGCCACAAGCTTTCGGACGAGACGCGTAAGCGCATCGACATCATGTGCGAGACGAACGACGGATTCCGCATTGCCGAGGTCGACCTGAAGCTGCGCGGTCCTGGCGACCTGGAGGGCACACAGCAGAGCGGCATGGCCTTCGACCTGAAGATTGCCAACATCGCCACCGACGGACAACTGGTGCAGATGGCCCGCGACGAGGCACAGCGCATCATCGACGATGACCCCGAGTGTCGGTCGCCCCGCTACATGCTGCTGTGGAACCGACTGCGTGAAATGCGTAAGAGCGACATCAACTGGGCAGCGATATCGTAGATGAAAGATGAAAGATGGGAGATGAAAGATGGAAAATGGGAAATGAAAAAATAAACGATTGAACGTTAAAAGACTGGAAAAGTTAGCGGCGGGGAGGCGACGGCTGACTTTTTTTTTGTACCTTTGCACCCGTTCCCAAAATTTTAACGCAAACATACCGTAATGAAGAAGCTATTTCTATGCCTATTATTCGTCCTCCTTTCCACCCCTGATATGGTAATCGGAAAGGGCAGTCTGCCGTCATACAACCATGACCGTGAGGAGGACGAGGAAGAAATAGGAAACTTCGACTTCCTCTATTTCGGTGGTGAAAGCTACGACTACGACCTCATCTTCGCTGAGAACCTGATGAGCGAGGCCTTCAAGCATTTGGGCGCCCGCTACCGTTCAGGCAGCAAGGGCCCGTCGACGTTCGACTGCTCGGGCTTCACAAGCTATGTCTACAAGCAGCAGACAGGCATCTTCATCGGCAGCTGCTCACGCGAGCAGTACGCCCAGAACATGCCTATCAAGCGCGAGGAGCTGCAGTGTGGCGACCTGGTGTTCTTTACCAGTCCCCATTCGGGTAAGAATGTAGGGCATGTGGGCATCGTTGTTGAAGTAGACCCAAAGACACACCATTTCTCATTTATCCATGCCAGCAGCTCTAACGGCGTGAAGGTCAGCAAGTCCACAGAGAGCAACTACGCCCGCCGCTACGTCGGCTGCCGCCGTGTCAACCGTGACGTGGCTGAGAAGTAAGTGGATAGTGAAAAGTGAAAAGTGAATAGTGAAAAGTGAATAGTGAAAAGTTTATGTTTCGTTTTCTATTAGCCCTTTCTTTCTTCATTATTCATTCCTCCATTAGTGTAGCGCAAAAGGACACCCTAACCATTGCCATGACGGGCGACATCATGATGGGCACAACCTTCCCATCACGTATGCTGCCTGCTAACGATGGAGCCGACATTTTCCGTGACGCCAAGCCGGTGCTCACACGAGCCGACCTGACGGTTGGCAATCTGGAAGGCACCCTCTGCGATGGCGGCAAAAGCACCAAGGGCAGCGGTCCAAACTCCTACTCCTTCCGCACACCAACCAGCTACGGCCACCTGCTCAAAGAGGCCGGTTACGACTATCTGAGCATGGCCAACAACCACGCCAATGACTTTGGACAGGAGGGCATCGCCTCTACCGAGCAAACGCTGAAGCAGCAAGGCATACTTTACTCGGGCATTGCCGGTCGTGTGGAGAGTGCCGTCATCGAACGGAAAGGTCTGAAGATTGGCCTCTGTGCCTTTGGCCATAACAGTTACACGCTGAAGCATACCGACTTGTCGGTCGTGGGACGCATCGTCGACGACTTGGTAAGTCGTTGCGACATCGTTATTGTCTCGTTCCATGGCGGCGCTGAGGGGCGCACGCAGAGCCACCTGCCACAAGGCGCTGAGACCTTCCTCGGCGAGAACCGCGGATCGCTGCGCCAGATGGCCCATTTCTGTGTTGACCACGGTGCCGACATCGTCTACGGCCACGGACCACATGTGGTGCGGGGCATGGAGGTTTACAAAGGACGCTTCATCGCCTACAGCCTTGGCAATTTCTGTACCACCTATAACGTCAGCCTGACAGGCATCTCAGGCTATGCACCCATCGCCGAGATAAAAGTCGACCGCCAAGGGCGCTTCCTCAATGGGCAGATCCATTCGCTCATTCAGACGCGTGGCATTGGTCCCCGCACGGACAAAACTGGCAGCGTGGCGCGGCAGATCAAAACGCTCAGCGAGCAGGACCTCCCTGCCAGCGAGGCTTCCATCGACGACCGCGGTGCCATCGTCTTGAAACGGTGATTCCCATCATGCTTTAACGCTAAGTTGGTCACTATGAAACGTTAAAGCGCAAACGTTAAAGTGTTAAAAGTACGGAAAAAGTACTATGGGGCGACCGTAGTACGGAAAATAATTTGTACCTTTGCACCGTTGTTCTAAAAAATAACCCAAAACAGACTCTATGATTATATCCAAAAAGTTGAGAAAAATAGCACTGGTAGCAATCTCTATGATGGCCGTCACGCCCGTGGCTGCCCAGGATCTATTAGCCAACCAGGCACCTATCGACCGCAAGATGAAGGCTGTGGACGCCATGATGCTGCAGCAACTGTTGGAAACCGAAGAGCAGGCAAGCCCTGCCGCTGACCTCTATAAGGATTGGGACAACCAGTATGCCCACCGTCCGACAGCGCTTCCCGACTCGTTCCGCATTGACCTGCGCGATTTCTGCATGCCCACGCCCAGCCGCGTCATTACCTCTAACTTTGGAGCACGCTGGGGACGCCAGCACAAAGGTCTTGACATCAAGGTCTACATCGGTGACACCATTCGTGCCGCATTCCCCGGCAAGATCCGCATCGTGCGCTATGAGCCGAAGGGCTATGGCAACTATGTCGTCATCCGCCACCCCAATGGTTTGGAAACCATCTACGGACACATGTCGAAGCACCTCGTCAAGGAGAATCAGGACGTGCGCGCCGGCGAGCCTATTGGTCTCGGTGGTAACACGGGTCGCAGCACCGGCTCACACTTGCACTTCGAGACACGCCTCTGCGGCGTGGCGCTGAACCCCGCCCTGATGTTCGACTTCCGTAATCAGGATGTCATCGGCGACAGCTACCTCTTCCGCAAGAGCACCTACGGCAGCGAGTCGGCACAGGCCACCCGTCTGCGTGGCGTTCCTGGCTCATCGGCCGCTCCCGACCGTCTCGACAATGGCAACAAGCAGCGGGCATCGTCTAAGAAAGCTGCCCAGCCCAGCGTCCGCTATCATAAGGTCCGGAAAGGCGAGACCCTCTCCGCCATCGCCCGCAAGCATAAGACCAGCGTCAGCGCTATCTGCAAGCTGAACCGCATCAAGCAGAACGTTGTGCTACGCCCAGGCCAGATCCTAAAATACAACTAAAAGAAGATAGAAGTGAAAAGTGAGAAGTGAAAAGTATGGTTACCATCAAGGCTTAAAGCTAACCATACTTCTCACTTCTCACTTTTCACATTCAGTTTTTTCATTTTTCATCTTTAATCTTTCATCTTTCATTTTTCATCTTTCATCTTTCATCTCCTCATGCCCCGTTTACACCTTATTATATATATAGCAGTTGCCAGCTTCCTCATGCTGACAGCTTGTGGTAACTCAAAGAAAGACAAGAAGCGCCAGCCAAAAGTTGAGGACCGGATTGTCGGTCCGCAGTTCTCGTCTGACTCTGCTTACATGTTCTGCCAGCAGCAGTGTGACTTTGGGCCGCGCACGATGAACAGCGAGGCCCACGAGAAATGCGGACAGTGGATAGTGGCAAAATTCCAGTCCTACGGCATGCAGGTCACTGAACAGCGGGCTACGCTGACAGGCTACGATGGCACACGCCTACTCAGCAACAACATTATTGCCGCCTTCCGTCCTGAGGCTACGGAGCGCATCCTGCTCTGTGCCCACTGGGACTCACGACCCTGGGCCGACAACGACCCCGACGAAGCCAACTGGCACACACCCGTGATTGCCGCCAACGACGGTGCCAGCGGTGTGGCCGTGATGCTCGAGATTGCCCGTCTGCTCAACCAGAACGACACATCGCTTAATCGTTCTATAGGCGTCGACTTCGTCTGCTTCGATGCTGAAGACTGGGGCACGCCGCAGTGGTACGACAAGGCCACTGGCAGCAACACATGGGCTTTAGGTTCGCAGCACTGGGCCGCTCATCTCCACCGAGCCGGCTACAAGGCACGCTACGGCATCCTTCTCGACATGGTTGGCGGACAGGGAGCCCGTTTCTATCGCGAAGGTGTCTCCATGTACTACGCCCCGAAAGTCGTCGAACGCGTATGGAACGCTGCCCACACCTGTGGCTACGCCAGTTTCTTCCCCAACGAAGAAGGTGGTGCCATTACTGACGACCATGGTCCGGTGAACGAGGTGGCTGGCATTCCTTGCATCGACATTATCCCTTACTACCCCGATTGCCGCGAGAGTTCCTTCGGCCCGACATGGCACACTGTCAACGACGACATGCAGCACATCGACGCCAACACCTTGAAAGCCGTCGGGCAGACCCTCATCCAAGTGCTCTATTCTGAAAACGTGCAATAAACCCCAAAACGATAATTTTCCATCTCTTTCTTTGGTCATTTGGAGGATAATGTGTATATTTGCACCACGAAACCGAAGAATGGAGTTTTTATGGGTACATACATTAACAAAGGCAACAACGCCTTCGAGCGAGTACGCAAAAGCGAATATGTTGACAAGTCGGGGCTGATAGCCATCGTGAACGAAACACTCTTCACAGAGCACTGTTTCAGCTGCGTCACTCGCTGCCGCCGTTTCGGCAAGTCGATGGCAGCCAAGATGCTATGTGCATATTACGACTGTTCATGCGACTCACGCAGTCTGTTTGCTGACCTTGAGATTGCCAAACACCCATCGTTTGAGCAGCATTTGAACAAATATCCCGTCCTGTATGTCGATATGACCGATTTTATGGCCAAATACAGAGACGAAAATATCGTAAAGACCTTGGACGCGAAAATCAGGGCCGACGTGTGTGCCGCCTATCCCGGCCTGCCGACACTTGACGACGACGACCTGATGGACTTGCTGCTGCGCGTGGTGGAGCAGACGAAGAAACCCTTTGTGTTCATTATTGATGAGTGGGACGTTATCTGCCGTGAGTTCAAACCGGGCAGCAAGGCAATGGAGAACTATGTGGACTGGCTGCGCCGCTTGTTCAAGAGCGTTCAGGCTGTCGATGCCTTTGCGGGTGTCTATATGACTGGAATTCTGCCCATTAAGAAGTTCCGCGTACAGTCAGCCATGAACAATTTCAGGGAATACTCCATGGTGACCCCTCGTGCCATGAGCCGGTATTTTGGCTTTACTCAAGAAGAGGTACTTCAGTTAGCAGAAAAACACAACATGGACTTCAGCGAACTGGAGAAATGGTATGATGGCTATCAGATAGGCGACCAACCTTCGATGTTCAATCCAAACTCTGTGATGGAATCCATCAGCTGTGGCTATTGTGAGAGTTTCTGGGGCCGCACGGGAGCCACCGACCCTATAGCCGACTTCATCAAAATGAACTACGAAGGCCTGAAAGACGACATCATCAGCATGCTGGGTGGTGCCCAATGTCGTGTAAACCCGACAGGCTTCAACAACGACTTGCATGATGTTCGTAGTCGCGACGACGTGCTCACTGTGCTCATCCACTTAGGCTATCTGAGCTACGACCGCGTCAGCCGCCGCTGCCGCATACCCAACTTGGAAGTGTCGGGCGAGATGGAGCTGGCTGTACGTGACACTAACTGGGAGCATGTGACTGATGCCCTACGCCAGTCGGAGGTTCTTCTCGACGCCACCCTCGCCAGCGATGCTGAAACTGTGGCACACATGGTGGACAAGGCTCACGACGAACACACCAGCATTCTCTCCTACAACAACGAGAATTCGATGGCATGTGTGTTATCGATAGCCTACTACTACGCTCATAACGACTACATATTCCACCGCGAGCTGCCCACTGGCAAAGGCTTTGCTGACCTGGTACTTATCCCACGCAAGAACGTCGACAAGCCCGCACTAGTGCTGGAACTGAAATACGACCACGATACGCAGACCGCTATCGACCAAATTAGGCAAAAGAACTATCCCGCCAAGATTGCAGAATACGTCGGCGACATCCTTCTGGTAGGCATCAACTACGATCGCGAACAAAAGACGCATTCATGCCAGATAGCAACGTGGAGGAAGGAAGAATAAAAACGCTGTTTACAGCTGACCAGCCTCAACCATGAGCACCACACGCTCGGTCAGGCGGTCGACGCCATCGGGATTGTAGCCTTTCTTCAGTGAAGCGCCGAACATCCAGGCGAAGGCCTGCCACATGCCTGAGCGTACAGGGCCGATGAAAGCCTGCATAGCCTCGTAGGCAGTGGAGTTGCACTCGCGATCGACGAGTTTGATGAGCAGCTTGCCCTGCGAGAACGTCAGCTTTTTCATCTGCGGTTTGTACTCAGCGACGATAGCCGCCTCGACGCGCTTCATGTGCTCCTCTTTCTCTTTCTTGGTAGGGATCGTCTCCAAATATTCGGCCGTTTCGATGAGCATCTGCCGCACTTGCTTGGCAATCGGCAGCACCTTCTTCACGTTTTTCACCAGCCGCATGTAGCTCTGCTGCTGACGCTTGCTTTTGAACGTCGGCTCGGGGTAGACATAGACGTTCGACATCTCCATATACTGGATGCTGTCACCATCAACGAGCACCTTACCTACCTTCACCATGGGCACAAATGTGGGGTCGCCCAGCTCCTGCGCCGTGCCACCGTCTGTCTGCGCCCAGGCTCCCTGTTGCGCTGCCAGCATTGCCATAATTAGTACCACATGTCGTTTCATCGCCGCAAAAGTACTGCTTTTTTCTCAATTCCCATTCTCCCACGGCCAAATATTAGCATTTTTTGTGGTATCTAAGCCGTCACAACGTGCTGACATCTGATTTCAGTCAAAGGCTGTTCCCCATTTAACCCAAACCCATATAAAGCATTTCCTTTACACCAGTAGAATAAAAAGCTGCTATTTATAGAGGAAATCGGTCATTAGAAACAATATCCGTAAGAGACCTCCCCTCGAGGGGAGGTCTCTTGTGCTAACGACCGATTCGGCCTTATGGTACATCGTGCTTTCAACCCCGGGGGTCACCCCGGCAGTATTCCGCCAGCCTTTCAGCCCTTGCTTCGCAAAAGATTCGGAAAGATGCAAAACCATTCACATCGGATGTAACAGGCTCATTGCAAGCCACTTATGGTGAAGGATTCCTTCGGTCAACCCAACCTCGTGTTTACTCGCCATTGAGGGCACAGCCGATGCCTCG
>JAFPZD010000154.1 GCA_017417465.1 Prevotella sp.
CTCTTAACTCTAAACTTAATGAAAAAACTCCTAATTCCTAACTCCTAACTCCTAACTTTTTCGTATCTTTGCACGCAATTTATATAAACCTGTTAGAACTATGTCATCATTTATCGCTGACAGAATCGTTATGGACGGACTGACGTTCGACGATGTGCTGCTCATTCCTGCTTATTCCGAGGTGTTGCCCAAGACTGTGGAGTTGCGGACAAGCTTCTCACGTAACATCACGCTGAACATCCCGTTTGTGACAGCCGCCATGGACACTGTCACTGAGAGCCAGATGGCTATTGCCATAGCTCGAGAGGGTGGCATCGGTGTGATTCACAAAAACATGTCAATCGTAGACCAGGCCCGGCAGGTCGCTATTGTCAAGCGTGCGGAGAATGGCATGATCTACGACCCAGTGACCATTCCGCGTGGCTCTACGGTAGCCCAGGCCCTTGACATCATGGCCGAATATCACATTGGCGGCATCCCCGTGGTCGACGATGAGCGGCATTTGGTGGGCATTGTCACTAACCGTGACCTGCGCTTTGAGCGCCGTCTTGACCGTCCCGTTGACGACATCATGTCGAAGGACAACCTTGTGACGACGCACCAGCAGACAAATTTGTCGGACGCTGCGCAGATTCTCCAGGCGAACAAGATTGAGAAGCTGCCGGTTGTCGATAAGGACAACAAACTGGTGGGACTCATCACTTACAAGGATATTACCAAGGCGAAGGATAAGCCCATGGCATGCAAGGACGAGAAAGGACGGCTGCGCGTGGCTGCCGGCGTGGGTGTGACCACTGACACGCTGCAGCGTATGCAGGCACTGGTTGACGCTGGCGTCGACGCTATCGTCATCGATACGGCTCACGGCCACTCCAAGGGCGTCATCGAAAAGCTGCGCGAGGCAAAGGCTGCCTTCCCTTCCATCGATATCGTGGTGGGCAACGTCGCTACGGGCGAAGCTGCTCGCATGTTGGTAGACAACGGTGCCGATGCAGTGAAAGTGGGCATTGGTCCTGGCTCTATCTGCACGACGCGTGTCGTGGCTGGCGTTGGCGTGCCACAGCTGTCGGCAGTCTACGATGTGTACAGCGCCCTGAAGGGCACCGACGTGCCGCTCATCGCCGATGGCGGACTCCGCTACTCGGGCGACGTGGTGAAGGCTTTGGCTGCCGGCGGCTCCAGTGTGATGATTGGCTCGCTGGTGGCTGGCACTGAGGAGAGTCCCGGCGACACTATTATCTATAATGGTCGTAAGTTCAAGAGCTATCGTGGCATGGGCTCGCTCGAGGCTATGGAGCACGGCTCGAAAGACCGCTACTTCCAGGCTGACACAAAGGATGTGAAGAAGCTGGTGCCGGAAGGCATCGCTGGCCGCGTGCCGTACAAGGGCACGGTCCAGGAGGTCATCTACCAGCTCATCGGTGGTCTGCGCTCGGGCATGGGCTACTGTGGCGCTCCTGACATCGAGCATCTGCACGAGGCCCGCTTCACTCGTATCACCAACGCAGGTGTCAACGAGAGTCATCCACACGACATCACCATCACCAGTGAGGCCCCGAACTACAGCCGCCCCACTGATTAAATGATAGTTTCTATACTTTTCTACAATAACATTATTATTTACGATGAAACTGAAAACACTTTTCGCTTCGCTGCTTATCAGCATGGCAGCAGCTGCACAGACGTCCGACCCCGTTGTCATGACAGTCAATGGCGAGCCCGTGCTCCGCTCGGAGTTTGAGTATTCTTATAACAAAAACAATTCTGAGGGCGTCATTGACAAGAAGTCGATTGACGACTATGTTGACCTCTTTATCAATTATAAGCTGAAGGTGTGTGCCGCACTCGATGCGAAGTACGACACACTGAAGTCGTACCAGGATGAGTTTGCACAGTACCGCGATCAGCAGGTGCGCCCAATGCTCGTCACCGACGAGGACATGGAGGCTCAGGCCAAGAAAATCTATGATGAGACGGTGGAGCGTATCGGCCCCGACGGACTCATCAAGACATCGCACATTCTGCTCCGTGTCGATCAGCAGGCTCCTAAGGAGAAGTGGGACGAGGTGAAGCTTCGTGCCGACTCCATCTACAAAGCTCTGAAAGACGGTGCCGACTTTGCTGAGCTGGCCACTAAGCTCTCACAGGATCCGGGATCGGCTCGCAACGGCGGTCAGTTGCCGTTTGTACAGCGTGGCCAGTTCGTGAAGGAGTACGAGGATGCAGCCTTTGCCCTGCAGCCCGGCGAGATGTCTGGCATTGTACAGTCGTCGTTCGGCTATCACATCATTAAGATGGACGAGCGTAAGCAACTGGAGCCTTACGAGTTCCACCACGATAACATTCTGAAATTCATGGAGCAGCGTAACATGCGCGACCAGATTGCCATGCAGAAGATTGACAAGATGGTGGAAGAAAGCAATGGCGCCCTGACGAAGGAGCAGTTTATGGAGCAGAAGGCTAACGAGCTGTCGGCAAACGACAGTGAGTTGAAATACCTTATCAAGGAATACCACGACGGTCTGCTGCTCTATGAAATCAGCAATAAGCTGGTGTGGGACAAGGCAGCCAAGGACGAGGCTGGCCTCGCCAAGTTCTTCAAGAAGAACAAGAAGAGGTACAATTGGGATGAGCCTCGCTTCAAGGGTATGGCCTACCATGTGAAGGAGCAGGGCGACGTAAAGGCTGTCGCCGACTGCGTGAAGAAGCTGGCTTTCGACAAGTGGGCTGACGCATTGCGCACCACTTTCAATTCTGACTCGGTTATCCGCATCCGTGTGGAAAAGGGTATCTTCAAGAAGGGTGACAATGCACTCATCGACAGCGTTGTCTTTCATAAGGATACCACCGTCACTAAACTGAAGGACTATCCTATTGACGCCACTTTCGGTAAGATGCTGAAGAAGGGACCCGAGGACTACACTGACGTGCGTGGTCTCGTCGTTGCCGACTACCAGGAGATGCTCGAGAAGGAGTGGGTGGCTCAGCTGCGTCGCAAGTACACCTTCTCCGTTGACCAGGAAGTGCTCAAAACCGTAAACAACCACGAATGAAACGCCTGCTTTTCTTCTTCCTTGCCTTCCTCGTAGGCAGCAACATCGTTGTGGCCCGCGAGCTGATGCCTGCTCCTACCGATTCGCTTGCCAACATCGTGGACGAGGTCATCTGGGTTGTTGGCGATGAGGCAATTCTTAAGAGCGACGTTGAAATCACACGCATACAGGCCGCTATGGAAGGACAACGGTGGAAGGGTAATCCTGACTGCGCCATTCCTGAGCAGTTGGCCGTTCAGAAGCTCTTCCTCCATCAGGCTGCCATCGACAGCATCGAGGTGACGGAGGCCGAGATCTCGCAGCAGACGGAGGCACGCGTGGACTACATGGTGTCGCAGATAGGCTCGCGCGAGAAGTTAGAGGAATACCGCAAGCAGAGCATATCGCAAATCCGGCAGGCCATGCACGACGATTTGCGCGACCAGATGTTGATCCAGCGCATGAAGGAGAAACTGGTCAAGGACATCAATGTGACGCCCGCAGAGGTACGCCGCTACTTCCGTGACCTGCCAGAGGACAGCATTCCATACGTGCCGACGGAGGTAGAGGTGCAGATTATCGCTCAGACGCCGAAGATCGCACCCGAGGAAATCAACCGGGTGAAGGATGAGCTGCGTGAATATACCGAGCGCGTGAACAAGGGCGAGGCGACGTTCCAGAATTTGGCGCGCCTCTATTCTGAAGACCCTGGCTCCAGTCGTAATGGTGGCGAAATGGACTATGTAGGGCGTGGACTCCTCGACCCGGCCTTTGCCGCTGTGGCCTTCAACTTGACCGATCCGAAGAAAATCTCGAAAATCGTCGAGTCAGAGTTCGGCTTTCACATCATCCAGCTCGTCGACAAGCGTGGTGATAAAATCAAAGTGCGCCATATCCTCCGAAAGCCCATCGTGTCAGACTCGGCTGTCGAGCAGTCACTGGTGCGCCTCGACTCTATTGCCATGGCTATCCGTAAGGGTGACTTCACTTTCGAAGAGGGGGCGACCGTCATCTCCGACGATAAGGACACACGCAATAACAAAGGGTTGATGGCTAACCGTTCGGAGAACGGGCAAACGTCGCGATTCCAACTGAAGGACCTGCCGCCGGAGGTCGCTAAAGTTGTTGACACACTGCAGGTTGGTCAAATCTCGAAGGCGTTCCAGATGATTAATGAGCGTGGAAAGACTGTTTGCGTCATTGCCAAGCTCAAGAGCCGCACCGAGGGCCATAAGGCGACCATTACCGAGGACTTTCAGGTGATGAAGGACATGGTGTTGGAGAGGCGGCGTGCCGACTTCCTTCACGACTGGGTCGTCAAGAAGATTCAGAGTACCTATGTCCATCTGAACGACCACTATTGCGACTGTGAGTTTGAATACCAAGGTTGGATACGATGACTCGACATCCCCTGCGCGTTCTATTGTTCGTTGCTGCGGCGGCACTCCTGCTGTCCGGCATTTTCTCGTATGCTGCAACATTGTCGCAGCCTTCGGCACCTAAGCGGAAGAAGCCTGACGCCTCCCGCGTCTACCTTGTCCATGCCGACGAGCTGCGTTACGACCGCTGGAAGAACAACGACGCACAGGTGCTGACAGGGCATGTGCAGTTTGAACATGCCGGTGCACGCCTCTATTGCGACAGCGCAAACTTCTTTGAGGCTTCGAACTCTTTCGAGGCCTTTGGCCATGTGCGTATGTTGCAGGGCGACACACTCTCACTCCACAGTGACTATGGCTATTACGACGGTAACGAACAGCTGATGCAGGCCCTTCACAATGTGGTACTTAAAAACCGCTCGACGACTCTTTACACAGACTCACTCTTCTATGACCGTCTTTGGAACATGGGCTATTTTGAGGAGGGCGGCAAACTGGTGGATAACGGCACGACGCTGACCAGCGACTGGGGCGAGTATCACACGGACACTAAGTTGGCCATCTTTTACTATGATGTGAAGATGAACGACAAGCAGTTCCGGCTGACGACCGACTCACTCTATTACGATACCCGGCTGAAGAAGGCACACATCGTAGGACCATCGGACATCATTTCCGGACAGAGCCACATCTATTCCGAGATGGGTTTCTACAACACCATCACTGAGCAGGCTGAACTCCTTAACCGTTCGCGTCTGGATAACCAGGGGCGCATACTCGTCGGTGACAGCCTGTGGCACGACGGCCATACGGGCATCAGTGAGGCATTCCGCAATGTGGAGTTCAAGGATTCTGTCAATAAGAATATCCTGCTGTGCAACTATGGATACTATGAGGACAGCATTGGCTATGCGCTGTGTACTGATAGCGCTGTGGCCATCGACTTCTCGCAGCGTGACACACTGTTTATGCATGCTGACACGTTCAAGGTGTTCTCGTTTAACCTCAATACCGACTCTGTCTATCGTGTTATACACGCGTATAATAAGGTACGCGCGTACCGTATTGATATACAAGCTGTGTGCGACTCCCTTGTCTACTCCTCGCTCGACTCCAGCATGACGCTTTATCGCGACCCTATCGTGTGGAATGTCAACCAGCAACTGTTCGGCGAGGTTATCGAGGTGTTTATGAAGGACTCGGTCATCGACCATGCCCACGTCATCGACCAGGCGTTCTCCATCGAGCAATTGCCAGTGAAGGACTTGTACAATCAGGTGTCGTCGAAGGAGATGTTCGCCTTCTTTGTAGGCGGTGAGATGCATGAGGCACAGGCGAAAGACAATGTGCTCGTGGCTTATTACCCCGAGGAGAAGAGCGACAGTTCTTACGTGGGGTTGGTCTCGATGGAGACCAGCGAGTTGCGCATGTTCATGGAACAGAAAAAGTTGGAACGTATATGGGCACCCAAGAGCGATGGCGTGATGTACCCGCTCTCACAGATACCACCGAACAAGCGATTCATTGAAGGCTTCGCATGGTTCGACTACGTGCGACCAGTATCGAAGGACGACATTTTCAATTGGCGCCCCAAAAACGCCGGAACGGAGCTGAAACCACAGAAGCGACGTGAACCGCCGCGCTCCGCTACTCATTTGCCAGCCGTTCCTGCTGTTGCTGACTCCCTTTCCGTCGCTTCTCCACCCACCGACTCCCTCACAGTCGCTCCACCTGCCGACTCCCTCACAGTCGCTTCTCCACCCGCCGACTCCCTCACAGTAGACTCCCTCGGCTCAAAACTATCGTCCCCTAACTCCCCCTAACTCCTCTTAACTCCCCTTAACTCCTCAAGGATTCCTCCCAACTCCCCCAATAAATGCCCGACATCATTCATCTACTTCCAGACTCCGTCGCTAATCAAATCGCCGCCGGCGAAGTGATTCAGCGTCCTGCCTCCGTCATCAAAGAACTCGTTGAGAATGCCATTGATGCCGGAGCACACAACATACGGGTACTGGTAGTTGATGCCGGACGTACCACTATTCAAGTTATCGACGACGGATGCGGCATGTCTGAGACCGATGCGCGTCTGGCTTTTGAGCGCCATGCCACTTCCAAGATCCGACAGGCCGACGATCTCTTTGCGCTTCATACGATGGGCTTCCGTGGCGAGGCGTTGCCCTCCATTGCCGCCGTTGCTCAGGTAGAACTGACAACGCGGATGGCTTCCGACGACATCGGCACCCGCCTGACCATCCAGGGTTCTCATGTCATTGGCCAGGAACCGACTTCGTGTCCGGTGGGCAGTAATTTCAAAGTCGAGAACCTGTTCTTCAACGTACCGGCACGCCGCAAGTTCCTGAAGACGAATGCCACGGAGCTGAACAATATTCTCACCGCCTTTGAGCGCATCGTGCTGGTCTACCCCGATATCGCTTTTTCTATGTATAGTAACGGCCAGGAGTTGCTGAACCTCCGTGCTGGCTCCCTTCGTCAGCGCATCGCCGATGTCTTCGGTAAGCGTCTTAATCAGGACCTGCTGCCAGTGGAGGTCGACACGATGCTCTGCCGTATCACTGGCTTTGTGGGTAAGCCAGAGTCAGCCCGCCGTAAAGGTGCCCATAACTACTTCTTCGTCAACGGGCGCTACATGAAGCATGCCTATTTCCATAAGGCAGTCATTGGGGCATTCGAGCGTCTGGTGCCGACGGGCATGCTCATTCCTTATTTCATCTATTTCGATGTGGCCCCTGCCAACATTGATGTGAACATCCATCCAACGAAGATGGAGATCAAGTTTGAGAACGAGCAGGACATCTTTCAGATTCTGGCGGCGGCCGTCAAGGATGCCATCGGGCGCTTCTGCGATGTGCCAACTATCGACTTCGATACCGAAGGCAGGCCCGACATCCCCGTTTTCGACCCCACCCGCAATGCTGTGCAGATGCCCCACGTGGCGTATAACCCTGCCTACAACCCCTTCGACAATACCAAAGAGAAGGCTTCTCTTTCTGACCGGACTTCCCGCGAAGGTTGCGATACCGTTGTCGCGCCTCCTATCGACCCTCCTATCGACCCTTCTCTCGACCTTGGCACTACCAGCCCAGCCGTTGTGACCTCTTCCCCCTCGTTGTCACCGGCTTCTCCTGCCGACCGCTCGCCCGTTCACTATCAGTACAAGGCGCGCTACGTCATGACAGCTGTCAAGTCGGGATTGATGATCATCGACCAACACCGGGCCGACATTCGCATCCGCTACGAACACTATCTCGCTGCTGCTCGCCAGCACACTGCTGCCACCCAGCAGGTGCTCTTCCCCGATGTGCTGCAGTTCCCGCCCTCTGAGACTGTCGTCATGCAACAGCTGTTACCCCAGCTTCTCGCTGTCGGCTTCGATATCAGTCCACTGGGAGGTGGCAGCTATGCTGTCAATGGCATACCTGCCGGACTTGATGGCACCGACCCACAGATACTCATTCGGAATATGGTGGCCGATGCTGCTGAGAGAACGGCCACGCCAGATGGTGATCTGTATGCCCCGTTGGCACTCAGCATGGCTCGGCATGCCGCCATCACCTACGGTCAGGTGCTTACCAACGAAGAGATGGAGCGGCTTGTCAACGAGCTTTTCCTCTGCTCCGATGTAAACCATACGCCAGATGGCCATCTGATACTCTCAATACTCCCTCAACAGGACTTTGACCGCCTCTTTAGTGGATAAAATACTGTATTTTGGCAAATTATAGGCCTTTTTTGAGAAAAAAGTAGAAAAAAATTTGGAGGATAATAAAAAAATGCTTAATTTTGCGGCGGATTTTGTACAAATATATATATTGATCAATAACTTTTTAATAATAAATTCTATGTTCATGAAAAAGAAATTTATCAATGGCATGCTTATGGCAGCCCTTTCTGTGGCTACTGTAGGTTCTTTTGTGGCTTGCACCGACCATGAGGACGACCGTTTTCTGGAGATGCAGCAGAAAGTGATCGACTCCAACACGGAGTTGAAGAGACTTATCGATCTTGAAATCGCTGATCTTCAGAGTCAAATTGACGAGCTCAAGGCTGGCCAGTGCAAGTGCGGCGACATCAAGGGCTGGGTTGAGGAACAGTTGAAACTGTACCTGAAGATTTCTGACGCTCCCACGGACTACCTCACCGTGAATGGCGCTAAGGAGCTCTTCTACACCAAGAACGAGATCGACAACAAGTTCTACACTAAGTCTGAGATTGACCAATTTATTCAGCAGTACGGCTGTAAGTGCAAGGAAGATGGCTACACGAAAGAGGACATCATCCAGATTATCAATCAGTATCTTACGACCAACAATTTCACAACTGAAGGTGATGTTAACACCATCGTCAACAACCTCCTGAAGGAGTACTATACCAAGACTGAGGTCGAGAATCTTCTGAAGAACTATGTGACGAATGAGTACCTCACTCAGAACTTCTACACCAAGGAAGAAGTGCTGGATCTCATCAACAATCTCACGAACAAGTTCTACACCAAGGAAGATATCGACAGCATCTTCAACAACTACTACACCAAGGAGGAGATCCTGAACCTCATCACTGGTGGTGGCGAAGGTGGCGGTCTTACTGCTGACCAGGTGAAGGAGATTGTCAAGCTGATGCTGAAGGAGTACTACACCAAGTACGAGATCTTCTGGATTCTCCAGAACTACTACACCAAGGGCCAGATTGACGAGATGCTCGCCAGCATCAAGCAGTGTGAGTGCAACCTGCTGACTATTGAGCAGATTATGTTCCTCATCAATGTTGAGAATGGTGGTAACTACTACAACAAGGAGCAGATTGACAAGCTGATTGGAAACTTCGTGACACAGGACGAGATGATCACTTACGTTACCACCCAGATTAACAACCTGGAGACCAAGATGCAGAACTGGGTGAAGACCAATCCGTTCGGCAATAACGGCGTTACCATCGACTCGCTGGTCAACTATGTATACAGCCTGCAGGTTGGAACTGGCCAGTGCGCTTGTGACCTTGCTGACCTGACAAAGCGTGTTGAGGACCTCGAAGCATTCGACGCCAAATATAAGGATCTGCTCGAGACCCTCAGCGGTACCTACAAAGCAGTGTTAAGTTGGTACAATCTGTACAAGGACATCGACCTCATTAAGGTGGCCGCAGAAGCCGAGAGCGCCAACAATTGGGTGGAGGCTAACAAGGAACTCGTCGAACGTCTGAAGCATGACGTTGACAGCCTTAAGGGTCTGCAACATGGTGACTTTAGCGACCTTGAGAACAGAGTTAAGGACCTTGAGAACAAGATTAAAGATCTGAAGAACTGTGAGTGCGGTCTTGACGAGCAGAAGGTGAAGGATCTCATTAAGGATGCTCTCGACATGAGCGACTATGTGACTCATGGAGAAATGAAGGAAGCCATCGAGGCTGCTCAGAAGGCCCTTCAGGATCAGATTGACGAACTGAAGCCCGTAGTGGAGGCTAACGCAGAGGCTATCAAGGAAATCAACGAGAAGCTGAAGGACATGGCCACTACTACCTATGTCGACAATGCTATCAAGGAAGCTCTTGCCAAGCTCGTCACCAGCGTGACGCTGAATGGTGCTTTCAGTCCCGTTCTCGGTGAAGGTTCTCTTCCTATTGGTGTGACCCTCAACGTGCTGGCGGCTTATCATGGCTATGCTACGAGCGATATCTCGTTCCCCGACTACGGTAGCGCCTACCTGGCTAACCCGAAGGAGAAGGTCATGAAGGAAAGCGACATCGAGATGCTTGAGGCTTGTGGTTTCAATGGCTGGTATGAGAAGCCTGCTGGTACACTTTACTATGGTAAGGATGAGGGCAAGGACGCCAATGCTGGTAAGCTCTATATGACCATCAATCCCAACACTGTCAACTTCACTGGCCTGGACGACAAGCTGAGCGTTCAGACAAGCACGGGTAGAGTTGTTCCTCTGAGCCTGAAGAACGTCAAGAAGTCAGATAAAGAGCTCAAGTTTGGTTACACCCGCGCTGGCACCGCCTTCTATGAGGCTGATGCAGAGGTCGATCCTGCCAAGATGGATCAGATGAAGGCCAGCCTGAACCTTGGTGATCTCAAGGATCTGGCTTCTGACCTGAAGGACTTCCGCACGAAGGGCTTCGATGTCACGAAGATCGTGACCACTATCTATGACGAGGCTAAGGATGTTCTCCCCCGCTACTGCGTGGCTGTTGAGCGTGAGGATGGTAGCCAGGTCTACTCTGATTATGCTCTCGCCGCTACCATGGTGAAGCCTCTCGGCTTCTACTCAGTGCCTCTGGCAAGCTATGCTCAGAACGAGGTTCCTGGTATCGACCGCGTTGAGACGTTCATCGACGACGTTCGTGGTAAGGTGATGGAAGCCCTCGCTAAGGCTCTTGAGAAGCTCGACATCGCTGGTATTCAGGCTAAGATTGACAACTTCGATTGGGACAAGTTCACTGTTAAGCCGTTCACTGAGGACAACTCGCTGGTGGAAGCCGTTTCAGCCATCAAGATTGACCTGATGAACACGAAGGACTTCAATGAGACTGTCTATGTATGGGACAATGAAGCCGACAAGTGGGTCGAGGCTGAGGTCTACGGTTTCAAGGGTGAGAACTACATCTATGTTAAGATCAATCTCCGCTGGGAGTTCGAGCGCCTCTACAATGACATGGGCGATCCTATCAACGACGGTGTTGCTTACATTCAGGACTTCCTCGATTCGAAGACCTTCAAGGATATGCTCGACCTCATCAATGGTCTCGAGGATCGTGTTGAGGGTTATGCCGACCGTGCTGAGGACTTCATCATGAAGTATGTGAACATGTTCAACAAGCGTATGGTGCGCTACCTCGATCCTAACGACTACCTGAAGACTGTGCTCTTCATCAAGGATGGTAATGCCTACACACGCGTTCGCATGTCAGCTAAGCGCCCGACCATCGCTCAGAACTCGACCATCAAGATTATGCCTACTACCTTCAATGCTGACATCCTTTCACCGTGCTACAAGAAGTTCGTGGCTGTGACCAACGTTTGGAACGTTGCCGACGAGTCGAAGAATGCCAAGAAGGGTGATGCTGCTTGCCTCAGCGAGCTGAAGAGCGCTAATGGTCAGGCCGAGATGATGGAGGTCACCGAAGGCAACAAGCAGGTGATTGAGTTCACTGGTAAGGCTGGCTACAAGTACGAGATCATGTACTCTGCCCTTGACTTCAATGGCAAGAACATGACTAAGAAGTACTACATCCAGTTCTAAGTCTGGGACCACGTGATTTAACATCAGAAGTTTTTAACGATAAAAGAGAAGAAAAAGACTTATGAAGATAAAGAAATTGATTATGACCTCGATGCTGATGCTGGGATTTATCTCAGCATCGGCACAGGGCCAGCAGCAAGAGCCGACCGTGGAGTATGACTTCCAGCCGCATTGGTATGTCACCATTCAGCCGCTTGGCGTCATGTGGCACCGTGGTGAGGTTGATTTCAGCGACCTGCTGAGATATAATGTTCAGGCTGCCGTTGGCTATAACTTCAACGAGTGGTTAGGCGCCCGTCTGGGTGTCAATGGCTGGAAGGCCAAGAACGGACTCGATGTCTCTTTCCTTAAGGGAAACATGTACACTTGGAGCTATATCGCTCCTAAGCTTGACCTGACCTTCAATGTCAGCAATGCCGTTGCTGGTTTCAATCCCAAGCGCGTCTTCAACTTCAGCCTCTTCGGTGGCATTGGAGCTAATATCGGTTGGGGTAACGATGAGGCTGGTGAGCTTCGCACAAAGATGCTTGCCGAGTATGCCGGTGTACCTTCTTATATGAAGGGCTTCGACTACGAGCCGTTTGAACTCTACTGGGATGGTTCGAAGGTGAACTTCCAGGCACAGTTCGGTGCTATGGCCGACTTCCGCCTCACTGAGAACGTGGCCCTGAACCTCGAGTTTGGTGCTAACGTGCTCCCCGACAACTGGAACTCGAAGAAGGCAGGCAATGCCGACTGGTATTTTACCGCTCTGGCCGGTGTGAAGATTAATCTTGGCAAGAACTACACGGAGCGCATTGTCGAGCCGCTGAAGCCCGAGATTGTCTATGTCGACCGCGACGTTGAGAAGATTGTTGAGAAGCCCGTCTACATTGAGAAGCCTATCGTTGTTGAGCCGCTGCGTCGCGACATTTTCTTCACCATCAACAGCTATAAGATTTCTGCTGAGGAGATGAAGAAGGTCTATGACATCGCTATCTACCTCAACCAGAACCCCAATGCAAAGGTTGCTATCACTGGCTATGCTGATAAGGGCACGGGTAATGCTAAGATCAACGCCCGCTTAGGTCAGCAGCGCTCGAAGGCTGTCAACGACGCTCTGCAGAAGGTCTGCGGCATCGATCCCAGCCGTATCGTTACCGACAGTAAGGGTGACACCGAGCAGCCGTTCGCTGAGAACGACCAGAACCGCGTCAGCATCTGTATTGCTGAGTAAACCGTGGTATCCTTAACACTGGATTAATGCTGGCCTTACATTCTATTCGTAGAATGTAGGTCGGCATTTTCTTAATAATCAGCGATAACACTCTATGAAAAAGTTTCTTTTTGTTACGTTGACCGCATTTTTTGCGGTAACGGCACACGCACAGTTTTCAGGAGACGGATACTACCGTGTACAGAATTATTCTTCAAGTCGCTATCTGGCTGTCATTGACCCCAGTGGCGGTCGGCGTGGCACGGACATCGATATAGCTGCCGTTGTTGGCTATGGATCTGCCTATGTCGATGCCAATGGCACTCAGGTGAAATATGCCAACGATGCTGAGCGCTTTTCTCGTGTTGTTTGGGATCCTGCAACTGTTCTTTATGTCAAAACGGTTGGAGGCAACGCTTCGCAGCTGGACTTCTATGGTCAGGGTATTGATACTTACGCTCTGACTTCTGCTCACCTTACCGTGGCTAACTCATCGACGCCTGGCACCTACTGGGCCTACGGTTCTGCTTATGGTGCCACGCTCTACCTTGCTGACAATACATCAGGTCGCAAAGGTCTGGCAGATGGCACACCCATCACTACCCATGAGAATGGTAGCAGTGACCTCTCAAAATGGAATTGCAAGCCCATCAATCAGAACGATGGCTTCTACTTTGGCATGAAGCCGACACTTACGGTTGGCTCTGATCATTATTTGACTTTCTTCGCTTCGTTCGCCTTCTCGTTTTCGGGCGCTAATATGCATGCTTACTACGTCTCAAATGTCGATAAGGCTTTAGGCGTCGCTGTCTATAAGGAGATTACTGACAAAGTCCCTGAGAACACACCTATTTTTGTGAAGTGTTCTTCCGCGGAACCAGTCAACAATAAGCTGTCGCTCATCCCGCCCAGCACCGTCAGTGCCCTTAAGTCCACTAATATGCTGAAAGGCACTTACTTCGACTGTGCAAAGAGCTACTATCACATGCACTTTGTCGAGTATAATCCAGATGTCATGCGTATCTTAGGCGTCACAAAGAGCGGTAAGCTCGGTTTCGTGAAGAAAGCCAAG
The DNA here is from genome assembly GCA_017417465.1 of Prevotella sp. Lineage (GTDB taxonomy): Bacteria > Bacteroidota > Bacteroidia > Bacteroidales > Bacteroidaceae > Prevotella. Next base: position 13,941 of record JAFPZD010000154.1, read on the forward strand.
GAGGAAATGTCCTATCATGCTGCAAAGTACTATGACGGTAATGGCAATGAGACGGGTGATCGTCCTCTCTATACGATTCCTGCCAACTCTGCATACTTATATGTTAGCGGCGCACCCGACGACTTGGTACTTATGACTGAGGCTGAGTATGAAGCGTATAAGAAGACGGCAAGCTCAGTCACTGTCAAGGCCGACGACAAGAGCCGAAAATACGGTGAGGCAAACCCAACGCTGACCTATTCCGTCGTTGAAGGTTCGAAGCAGGGTGGAGAGCCGACACTTTCTACTACGGCTAACGAGACTTCGCCCGTTGGCACATATCCCATCACTATTGCCAAAGGTGGTCTCACTAACGGCACCGTGAACTTCCAGAACGGCACGCTGACTGTCACACAGGCCGACCTGAAGATTACTCCGCGCAGCTATACCATTAAGCAGAATGAGCCGCTTCCCACTTTTGAAGCTGACTATTCTGGTTTTAAGAACAATGAGACCAGCGCTGTGCTGACGTCACAGCCGACGTTCACGACAAATGCACCTGCCGACAAGACGCCTGGCACGTACAAGATTACGGCTTCAGGAGCTGCAGCAAGCAACTATGCTATAACGTATGGTGAGGGTACACTCACCATCACTGAGGCATCTGCCATCACCATCACCGCTAATGCCGCTTCGATGGTGTATGGAGACGATGTGCCACAGCTGACCTACGAGGTCTCTGGCGGCACGCTTCCCGGCACGCCGAAGCTTGTTTGCTCGGCTACGAAGAGCAGCGATGTTGGCCTGTACGACATCACTGTTGATGTCTCGGACATCAATTACCCGAACCTGAAGACCGTGAACGCTAAGCTGACCATCAACCAGGCGCCTTTGACGGTGACGGCTAAGAGCTACACCATCGTCGAGACCGACGCCCTGCCCACTTTCGAGGCTACGTACAGCGGTTGGAAGAACGGTCAGGACGAGAGTGTACTCACTACGAAGCCCACGCTGACCTGCGATGTACCTGCTGACAAGGCACCTGGCACTTATGCCATTGCCGTGGCCGGAGCTGCCGCTAAGAACTATACATTGTCATTTGTCAACGGTACGCTGACCATCACTCAGGCACCCACCATCACGGTGAAAGCTGCTGCCAAGTCGATGGTTTATGGCGATGCTGTTCCTGAACTGACCTATACGGTCGAGGGCGGCACGCTGCCTGGCAAACCGACACTTACCACTACGGCCAACAGCCAGTCCGCAGTCGGCGAGTACGACATTGTAGTCGATCTCTCTGGCATCAGCTACCCGCGTCTTGCCGCAGTTAACGCCAAGTTGACTGTTACGAAGGCTATGCTGACTGTCAACGCCGGCACGTACACGATGAAACAGACCGACCCGCGCCCGACCTTTAAGGCCACCTATAGCGGATTTAAGAACGACGAGACGGAGGCCGTGCTCACCAAGCAGCCGGAGTTTGCCACTACAGCCCCTGCCGACAACACACCTGGTACGTATGATGTGACTGTCAGTGGTGCCGAGGCCGTCAACTATGACTTCACTTACGTGCATGGCAAGCTCGTTATCACTGATGCTGATGCCATATCCATCACCGTCGAGGACGTGTCGATGGTCTATGGTGACGCTCTGCCTGAGTTGAAGTACACCGTTAGTGGCGGAACCATTGAGGGTACACCCGTCATTTCTTGTGACGCCACCAGCCAGTCGCCTGTGGGCGAATATGTTATCACAGTGGAGGCAGGCACGATCACCTATCCGAACCTGGTGCTCACTAACGGCACGCTGACTATCACGCCGGCTCCGCTGACCGCAACCGTCGGTGATTATGAGCGCTTCCTGGGCGAGGACAATCCTGAGTTCGTCGTTACCTACGAGGGCTTCCGCAATGGTGACACTGAGGAGGTGCTGACCACCAAGCCGGTGATTGCCTGTGAGGCAAAAGCTGACAGTCCCGTCGGTGAGTATGCCATCACGCTCAGTGGTGGTGAGGCGAAGAACTACACCTTCACCTACGTCAACGGTAAACTCACCGTCAAGGAGGTCGAAGGCATCAGCGCAGTCACCTTCACTCGGCCCGTCGATGTCTATTCGCTCGCAGGGCGCAAGCTCCGCTCTCAGGTGACGGTCGTCAACGACCTGCCACGCGGCGTTTACATCATCAACGGACGTAAAGTTGTACTAAAGTAAACTGAAAATTATCCCGCTCATCCCGCTCATCCCGCACCTAAATTTAGGAGCGGGATGAGCGGGATGAGCGGGATGTTTTTTTGTTAACTCAAATACTTTTTGTTTTTTCTATATCCACCCTTTTTTCTTTTGCAATTCCCGAGAATAAACTCGCAATTCTCGAGAATTAGCTTGCAATTCCCGAGAATAAACTCGCAATTCCCGAGAATTAGCTTGCAATTCCCGAGAATAAACTCGCAATTCTCGAGATTCAATTATCAATTCCGACCTGTACGGTTGAAAAGAAATATATAGATATGGAGAAACGATTCTTTTTTTGAAACGAATCTATTTAATTTGTTTTTAATTTTGGCCACGAATGTGGCCTTGTTGAAACTATTAAATAAAATTAGTTTTCAATTAGGACAATTCGTTTCCAACACAAACATTTCAATTAGGACAATTCGTTTCCATCACAAACATTTCAATTAGGACAATTCGTTTCCAACACAAACATTTCCTGTTCATTCCA
>JAFPZD010000155.1 GCA_017417465.1 Prevotella sp.
CAGGAGACGCCTTACGACATCTCGGCCATTCAATGAGGAGTTGAGGAGATGGGGAGGTGAGGAAATAAGGAGTTGGGGAGGTGAGGAGATGAGGAGGTGAGGAGGTAAAGTAGGATAGACTTGGCGCTGCGATACACCTGATGGAGGTAAATAAACGGAAAATAACCAAAAATGACCCCACGCGCGTGCGGAATGCGCAGGTATACCTAAGGTGTATTTTGGGGGGTAAAACGCTGAAAACCCCTGTGTTTACTGCGGAAAGCGGAAAGGGCACACTTGGCACACTTAGAAGGTGTCATTTACAACGTAACGCCCCTCGGAGTGTCGGACACATCAATTCGAAAAGTCGGACACATCAATTCGAAATGTCGGACACATCAATTCTAAATGTCGGACACATCAATTCGGGGTATCGGTTTTTACACGGTTATTTGTGTGGCATCGGTTGGACACGGTTTTTACACGGTTTTTTGTGGCATCGGTTGGACACGGTTTTTACACGGTTTTTTGTAGCATCGGTTCGACACGGTTTGTTTGACCGCCACGGTAGCATGCGACCTGCTGTCGAGCGGCCGCTTCGCAGGGAAGAACTGCTTGCTCAACATGAAAGTTGAGCTAAAGTCACGATTTCTTCAGCGAGGCGATGTACTTCGAGGGCTGGAGGCCAGCATGCTTCTTGAAGAAACGGGTGAAGTGCTGGGGATATTCGAAGCCGAGGGTGGCTGAGGTCTGGGTGGCGGTGAGGCCGCTGACCAGCAGGCTCTTGGCGCGGTCGACGAGGAAGCGCTGGATGACCTGCATGGGACTGTCGCCAGAGACGCTTCGCACGACATCGCCGAAATAGCTGGGCGACAGGCATAGCTCGGAAGCACAGTATTTCACGTTGGGCAGGCCGTGCTGACGCTGTAGGCCTCGCTCATAATAGTCGGCGAGCACCCGCTGGAACCGCGACAGCAGGTCGCCCTGCAGGTGGGCGGCATCCTGGAACTGACGCTGATAGAACAGCAGGGCATAGTCGCAGATCAGCAGGATGTAGTCCTGCAGGATGCGGTCGGTCTGCGGCGACGGCCGGCGGTGCTGTATGAGGCGCCGGATCATCCACATCAGCTGCCACAGCAGCTGCTTCTCGCCCTCGGTGGTGTGCAGTGCCTCGTTCACGTTGTAGGAGAAATAGTGATAGTCGTGCAGCCGCTGCTCGAAGGCCGTGCCGCGCATGAACTCCGCCTCGAAATGCAGGGTCCAGCCGTGATACACCTCGCGTGTGCCGTCGTCCTCCTTGCCCACGATCTGCCCTGGCGAGACGGCCACCAGCGAGCCTTTCGACGTGTCGTAGTCGCCCATGCCGTATTTCCCGCCCTCAGGGAAGTTGTCCTGCACGAAAAAGGCGTACACGTCGCCCATCTTGTTCAGCGTGTGGGCTATCGGGCCCAGCTCGTCGAAGTGGACGACGCTCACCATCGGGTGATAGGTCTCGGCACCGACGCTCTGTGCATAGTCGTTGGCATGGCTGAGGTAGAGATAATCATTCATATCGTTTGCAAAGATACTACTTTTTACCCAAATTGTCGCACAAAAAACGAAAAAAGATAAAATTGGTAAGAATTCCCGTGATTCGGATAACCGCATGTAGCGGATTTCGTCGTACCTTTGCACCCGGAAATCAATAACTACACACTGACGTGAAACAGATTCTACTGGTATTGGCAGCGATGCTGCTGACATGCTGCTCGAAAGACAGCGAGGTGACGGCACAGACGATGACACAGGAAATGTATATCACCATCGACGGCAAGACGCTACCCGTCAGGCTGGTCGACAATGACGCCACGCGGACGCTGGTGGCAGCCCTGCAGGAGGGCGACATCAGCTATGAGGCACGCGACTACGGCGGTTTCGAGAAGGTGGGCGCACTGGGACGCTCGCTACCCACGAGCGACACGCAGACGACCACGCAGGCTGGCGACGTCATCCTCTACAGCGGCAACCAGATCGTCCTCTTCTACGGCTCGAACGCGTGGAGCTACACCCGTCTGGGGCGCATGGTGTATTCGTCGCAGTCGGAACTGGAGTCGTTCCTCAAGGCGGGACAGGGGAACGTCACGGTAAGGCTCTCGCTGACATCGGGGGCCACGGCCATCAGCGGCGTCCGTACGGACGTGAGGAACGACGTGTACCGCTCACTGAACGGTCAGCAGGTAGACAGCCCCCGAAAGGGCATATTCATCAAGAACGGAAAGAAGATCGCATTATGAAGAAAGCATTATTAGCCGCAGTACTGATGGGCTTGACGCTCACGGCCTGCAACGAGCACAAACAAACTACAAACGAGAATATGGAACAAACGACATTGCAATTAACCCAGGAGTGGGACAAGACGTTCCCCAAGAGTGACAAGGTGGACCACAGGAAGGTCACATTCAAGAACCGCTACGGCATCGAGCTCGCTGCCGACATGTACACACCCAAGAATGCTGAAGGCAGGTTAGCGGCAATCGCCGTCACAGGGCCGTTCGGCGCCGTGAAGGAGCAGTCGAGCGGGCTCTATGCCCAGCACATGGCGGAGCGCGGCTTCCTGACCATCGCCTTCGACCCGTCGTACACGGGCGAGAGTGGTGGCGAGCCCCGCCGCATGGCCTCGCCCGACATCAACACTGAGGACTTCCTCGCTGCCGTCGACTTCCTCTCGGTGCAGGACAACGTCGATGCTGAGCGCATCGGCATCATCGGCATCTGTGGCTTCGGCGGCATGGCGGTGAATGCTGCCGCCCTCGACCCGCGTATCAAGGCTACCGTTGCCTCGACGATGTACGACATGACAAAGGTGAACCGCGAGGGCTACTTCATGAGCAGCGACTCGAAGGAGCAGCGCATGGAGGCTCGCAAGGCAATGGCCGCACAGCGCACCGAGGACTTCCGCAACGGCTCGTACAAGCGTGCTGGCGGCGTCATCGACCCACTGCCCGAGGATGCCCCCTGGTTCGTGAAGGACTACCACGCCTATTATAAGACTGAGCGTGGCTACCACGAGCGCAGCGGCAACTCCACCGACGGCTGGAACGTTACGGGCTGCCAGTCGTTCCTCAACCAGCCCATCCTCGACTATGCCAACGAGATTGAGACGCCCGTACTGCTGATCCACGGCGAGAAGGCCCACTCGCGCTACTTCTCTGAGTATGCCTTCGCAAAGATGACGGTGAGCACCAGTCATCTGACGGGTAAGAAGCCCTTCGACGCCTCAGTCGCTGAGTGTGCCACGGCGAACGAGATTCCCACTGGCAAATATGCTGGCAGCTACAAGGAGGGCAACAAGGAACTGCTCATCGTCCCCGGCGCCTCGCACGTCGACCTCTACGACGACGTGGCTGGCGTCATCCCCTACGACAAGATGGAAGCGTTTTTCCGCGAGCATCTACAATGACTTCGGCGAGACGCTGAGCCGATCGCAGAACACAAGACTACCCTCCCCTGCCCTTTGGAGCAGGTGCAGGCACAGGCGACAACGATCATGCCGGGCGAAGATGGCGAAAACGACGCATCTTCGCCCGCTTTTTGTATCTTTAACGGAGAAAAGGCGAATAATTGAAAAGGAATGTGTATCTTTGCAACTGCGAAAACATCAAAAACATAGCTAACATGGAAGCAATGACCATCGACAACTACCGGCTGACAAGCCTTGAGGAGCCTTCAGACGAGGTGCTGGCACAACTCATGCACGAGGCCGCTGAGGAGGCACGCGAAACAAATCGTGTAGCTACAGAACGTTTCTTTGACGAAATAAAACAGGCTGCAACAGCCTACTAACGTATATGAGAACATCAGAGCACCGTCCCGTTCTTATCGTCATTGCCGGTCCTAACGGCTCCGGTAAAACCACTATCACCTCGAAGATTCTTCGTCACGAGTGGCTTGAAGATGCTATCTATATCAATCCCGATCAAGTGGCGCAGGATAGATTTGGCGACTGGAACTCGCCCCAAGCAGTACTTCAAGCCGCTGAATATTGCGAACAGCAGCGTGAGGAATGTCTGCGCAATCGGCAGAGCCTGATTTTTGAAACTGTTCTCTCGTCAGAGGGAAAAGTTAATTTCATTCATCGAGCCAAGGAGGCGGGATTTTTTATTCGCCTATTTTTCGTTTCCACGAATCACCCCTCCATCAACGCTGCACGCATTGCTAAGCGTGTGATGAAAGGCGGTCATGATGTTCCTATCCCCAAAATCATTTCCCGTTATCAGAAGTCCATCGTCAACTGCAAACGTTGTGTCACTTTGGCTGACCGAATGTATATCTACGACAACTCTATCGATGATGCCGATGCCAGTCTACTCTTCCGCATGACCGACGGACAACTATTTAAGCAATATACCGATAATATTCCCACGTGGGCACAGACCATATTGAAATAACAGACATACAACTATGCTTGGAAACTTTTCTTATTACAACCCCACCAAACTGTATTTTGGTGATGAGTCCCTGAACTACCTCAAGGACGAGCTGAAGGGCTACGGCCCCGTGGTGCTGCTGAACTACGGCAGCGGCAGTGTGAAGCGTAACGGCATCTACGACCAGGTGATTGCCATCTTGAAAGAGGCTGGCAAGGCTATCGTCGAGAACCCGGGCGTGATGACCAATCCCACGTTGGAGAAGCTGCGCGAGGGTGTCCAGATAGCCCGCGAGAACGAGGTGGACCTGATTCTCGCCCTTGGCGGTGGCAGCGTGTGCGACTACTCGAAGGCAGTGGCGGCATCGGTCTATTACGAGGGCGACTACTGGGACCAGTTCTGGCTGAAGCAGCAGAACCCCGCCAAGGACCAGCGACTGCTGCCCGTGGGCTGCATCCTGACGATGGCTGGCACAGGCTCGGAGATGAACGCCGGCACGGTGATTACCGACGCCGAGCACACGTTCAAGGTGGGCCACGTGTTCGACAGCCGACTGATGCCCCGGTTCTCCATCCTTAACCCGAAGTTCACGATGACCGTGCCCGAGAACCAGATGAAGGCAGGCATCTACGACATTATGAACCACATCATGGAGCAGTACTTCTCGGACTTCGACGACAACACCAGCGACTATCTTGCTGAGGGCCTGATGCGCTCCCTCATCCACAGCAGCCGCATCGCCGTGAAGAATCCGCAGGACTACGAGGCCCGCTCGAACATCATGTGGACAGCCACGTGGGCACTGAACACCCTCATCGGGCTGGGCAAGAAGGAGGACTGGATGGTGCACATGATTGGCCACAGCGTGGGTGCCTGGACGCATGCCCCTCACGGCTATGCGCTGGCCTCCGTCTCGATGGCTTACTATCGCCGTGCCATGAAGCCCGGTCTGCCTAAATTTGTGCGCTTCGCCAAGAACGTGTGGGATATCCCCACCGACGGCAAATCCGACGAGCAGATGGCCGAAGCAGGCCTGCAGGCGCTGAAAGCGTGGATGCAGGAGATTGGTCTGCCCCTGACTATCAGCGAACTGATGGAGCAGCGAGAGCAGAACGATGCTCGCATCGGCTCTGCCGAGTCGCGACAGAAGTCGAGTGAAACTCAACTGGGAGCCACTGAGGAAATGATTCCCGGCATCACCGAGACCACCGTGATCTATCCTGCCGGCTACCTGAATCTGACGAAGGAGGACGTGACGGAGATTCTGAAGGAGAGTCTGTAGGCATACGGTCGCCACACCAGCAGCAGCCTATCGCTTCTTCAGATAGGTGCTGGGCGAGAAGCCGAAGTGGCGCTTGAACATACGGGTGAAATGCTGGGGATAGTCGAACCCCAGCATTTCTGCTGTTTCAGTGACGGTGTGGCCTGCGACGAGCAGCTGCTGGGCGCGCTGCATGACGAAACGGCGGATGGCAGAGGAGGCGTTGTCGCCCGTCATCTGGCGGATGAGGTCGCCGAAGTAGTTGGGCGAGAGGAACAGCTCCTGGGCACAGTAGCGCACGGTGGGCAGGCCGTGCTGGCGGTAGAGGCGCTGGTCGTAGTAGCGCTTCAGCAGGGCATCGAAGCGTATCAGCAGGTCGTTGGTCTGGCTCTGGGCCTCGGTCTGGAACTGGCGGTCGTAGAAGCGGGCACTGTATTCGAGAATCAGCTGGAGATAGGTCACCACGATGGTCTTCAGGCGCTGGTCGTCGGCGTGGGTCTGCAGTTCGTAGCGGATCATCTTCATACACATCGAGAGCGTGCGCAACTCGTCGGGCAACATCTGCAGGGCTTCGCTGTCGTAGTAGGAGAAGAAGTGGAAGTCGTCGATGCGGCCCTCCATGGGCGTGCCCGCCAGCAGCTGTGGCGAGAACATGAGCACCCAGCCACGGATGTGGATAATCTCGCCGTTGTCGCTGACGCCCCCCATCTGTCCAGGTGCGACACAGAGCAGCGACCCACTGCTGAACCGATACTGCCCCTGGCCGTAGCTGATGGTGTAAGGACTCTCTTCGAGCAGGAAGATGCCATAGACACCGTAGTTGCAGAGGGCATGGCGACAGTGTTCCAGCTCGTCGTAGTGTACCACGCAGATGTCGTCGTGCAGCACTTCGGCACCCACGTATCGGGCGTAGTCGTTGGGGCTGTTTACCTGTAGAATCTTCTCCATTTTTAAGCGTTTTGACGCCGCAAAGATAATACTTTTTTCGCAGATTCCGTAAATTTGGTAATTCAATCCGTAAAATGTTTAGCATATATGTCGCGTTTTTAGAGTAATTTTGCACCCAGAAACTTAAATTCTTAAGATTATGAGCAAAATCGCATTAGGGACCTGGGCCTGGGGCGCAGGAGCATTCGGAGGAGACTCCGTGTTTGGAAGTAACACCAACGTTGAGAACTTGAAGCCCGTGTTCGACACGGCCATGAAGGCCGGACTGAACCTCTGGGACACCGCCACCGTCTATGGCATGGGGGAATCGGAAAAAATTCTCGCCACGCTGGCGAAGGACTATCGCCGCGAAGATGTGCAGATCTCCACGAAGTTCACGCCGCAGCTGGCTGAGGTCTATGAGAACTCGGTGGAGAAGATGGCCGAGGCCTCGCTGGAGCGCATGGGACTGGACTACATCGACATCTACTGGATTCACAACCCGATGGACGTGGAGCGCTGGACTCCCGGACTGATCCCCCTGCTACAGTCGGGCAAGGTGAAGCGCGTGGGCGTGTCGAACCACAACATCAAGGAGATTCAGCGTGCCAACGAGATTCTGGGCGAGGCTGGCTTCAAGGTCTCTGCCGTGCAGAACCACTTCTCACTGCTCTACCGTTCGTCGGAGAAAGGCGGCGTGCTGGATTATTGCAAGGAGAACGGCATCGAGTTCTGGGCCTACATGGTGCTGGAGCAGGGAGCCCTCTCTGGTAAATATAATAAGGAGAACCCACTGCCTGCCGAGAGCGACCGCGGCAAGAAGTACAACCCCGTGCTGACTCAGCTGGAGGCGCTGACCAACGAGATGACCGCCATCGGACAGAAGTATGGTGCCTCGTGCTCGCAGATTGGCATCGCCTGGGCCATTACCAAAGGGACGCTGCCCATCATCGGAGCCACGAAGGAACGCCACGTCGTTGAAGCAGCCGAAGCCGCTGATATTCAGCTGACAGCCGAGGAGGTTGCCCGTCTCGAGGCACTGGCCGATGCCACAGGTATCGATACACGTGGCGGTTGGGAACACAGTATGGAGTAAACTTAAATCTTTATACCTATGAAGAAGATCATGATGATGCTCACGGCACTCCTGGCTATTAGCCTGAGTGCCTGTTCACAAGCAAACAAAACAAAGGAGAACAAAGAAATGAAATTTTTAGTAGCCTATTTCTCAGCATCGGGGGTCACCAAGGCAGCAGCACAGCAACTGGCTGAGGTCGTCGGTGGCGACCTCCACGAGATCCAGCCGGAGCAGCCATATACGGATGCTGACCTTGACTGGCGGGACAAGCAAAGCCGATCGTCAGTAGAAATGCAGGACAAGAACAGCCGTCCCGCCATCACAGGAAAGCTGCAGAACATGCAGGAGTATGATGTGGTTTTTGTGGGCTTCCCCATCTGGTGGTACACCTGTCCGACAATTGTCAACACCTTCATGGAGTCTTACGATTTCAAGGGCAAGACCGTCATTCCATTTGCCACTTCCGGTGGAAGCACCATTAAGAAGGCCTGTGCCGACCTGAAGGCCACCTACCCTGATGTGAACTGGAAAGAAGGCAAACTGCTCAACGCCATATCGAAAAAAGAGTTGGAGACCTGGACAAACGGATTGTATTGATGAGAAAACTGATTGCGCTACTTACATCCATGCTTGCGACGACGGCCTATTCGCAGGGCGTAATCGACGTTCATGCCCACCTGCTGCCGACAGAGTTCATCGAGGCTCTGAAGGGTGAGGGGCGACTGATGGACGAGGGATTCCCCTTGCCGAAGTACGACGTGGAGAGCCATCTGAAGTGGATGGACGAGGCAGGCGTGCAGACATCGGTGCTGACGTTGGCGGCTCCGCAGCCGGCATCGGCAGTCGCAGTCAGACAGGCCAACGAGGCAGCTGCCTGCATCAAGCAGGAGCATCCGGGGCGGTTCCTGTTCTGTGCTGCCCTGCCTCTGCCCGATGTCTCGAAAGCCATTGAAGAGGCGACGTATGCGCTCGACACGCTGAAGGCCGACGGTATCAAGTTGGCGACCAATGTACAGGGGCAGTACCTCGGCGCACCGGAACTCGACACGCTGTTCTCGATCTTGAACGAGCGTAGGGCCGTCATCATCCTGCATCCCCATCGTCCAGAGCCCGTCAATCGGCTGGTGATGCAGCAGACGCCGCTGGCCATGCAGGAGTACCTCTCGGAGACCACCCGTGCCGTGTCGAACATGATTTCACGAAACATACTGGCCCGCTATAATAACATCAAGGTGGTGGTGCCCCATTGCGGCGCCTATCTGCCACTGGCCATCCCTCGTATGAAGTCGCTGACACCCGTGATGCAGGCCAACAAGATGGTGGGCGAGATTGACTACGAGGCCAACCTCCGAGCCCTCTACTACGACCTTGCCGGCGCACACGCACCTGAGGTCATCCGCATGCTGCTCACCATCACCACGCCCGACCATCTGCTCTATGGCTCCGACTATCCATACGTCGCCCCGCAGGTGCTCACCCAGAGTCTTGCACGGATGAAGCAGTATCTTAGCGACGAGGCAGACCTCGCACCATTCCGCGAGATGATTCTCTGCCAAAATGCCAATCAACTCTTCAAATAACAGATTCGTATGAAAAAACTGATGTTTATCGTTTGTGCCATGCTTACATTGCTGTGCACAGACGCAACGGCAAAAACGCTTGTGGTGTACTACAGCTACACCAACTACTGCCGTGAGATTGTAACCACGCTGACCAGTCAGATTCAGGCTGACGTGCTGGAGATTCAGCCAGCCGAGAAGGGACTCAAGTATGAGGCCAACGGCTATGCCCTTGGCACAAAGTTGCTCAATGCCATCAAGGCTAACCCCAACGATGCCAGCAGCTATCCTGCCATCGACCCGGTGAACACATCGCTGAGTGACTATCAGACCATCATCATCGTCACGCCCCTCTGGTGGAGCCAGATGGCTGCCAACATGCAGACCTACCTGTTCAACTACGGTGGGCAGATGGCAGGCAAGAACATTGGCCTGATTGTGTCGAGTGCCAGCAGCGGCATCAGTGGCGTGGTCGCCGACTGCAAGCGGCTTGTTCCTGACGGCAAATACTTCAGCGAGAATCTTTGGATCAACCACTCCAATCACTCAAATCGCAGTACACTGATTCAGAACTGGCTCACTGCCATTAACTATAACACTGTTACTGGCATCACCCAGACCCCAACCACCACGACAGCACCCACTGGCATCTATGACTTAACCGGTCGGCTGTTGGTAGAGGAGCCGTCAAAGGGCATATACATTAAAAATGGCAAGAAGGTCGTGATTAAGTGAGTGAAATGGAAACTCGCTTACATTTCCGAACGGGAACGAGCTCGAACATAGTTCATAGTCGTAAGATGATGAGACAGTACATACTAGCAACCATGATAGCATTATCGACCTGCACAGCGGGGGCGCAGAGCGAAGGAATGGCTCGCACAGGAGAGACCATGATCGTCCGCCTTGCTGAAATCGAGGTCTATCCGCAGCACCTCAAGGAATATCTCGAATTTGCCAACGAGGTGGACCGTTTGAGTGTGGAGCGAGAGCCGGGCGTCGTCTGCCTCTTCCCGATGCAGAGTGCCGAGGACTCATGCCAGATTCGCATCCTCGAAATCTATGCCTCCGAGGAAGCCTATCAGCAGCATCTGAAGACCGACCACTTCCAGAAATACAAGCAGGGCACGCTCCACATGGTGAAAGACCTAAAACTGCCCACGATGAAGCCACTCGACCCTGAGACGATGAAACTGATATTCAAAAAGCAGAGATAATATGGAATACGTAAAACTTGGGAACTCTGACCTGCGTGTGTCACGCATCTGCCTGGGATGTATGGGCTTCGGCGACCCCACCATCGGCCAGCATTCGTGGACGATTGGCGAGGAGCCGACACGTGAGATCATCCGCCGTTCACTCGACCTTGGCTTGAACTTCTTTGATACAGCCATCGCCTATCAACTGGGCACATCCGAACAGTTTGTCGGACGTGCCCTGCGTGATATGGCCAAGCGTGACGACGTGGTGGTGGCTACGAAGTTTCTGCCGCGAACGGAAGAGGATATCGAGAAAGGCATCAGTGGCCGTCAGCATGTGCTGAACAACATCGACCTGAGCCTGCAGCATCTGGGCATGGACTATGTGGACCTTTACATCTACCACATCTGGGACTACAAGACACCGGCCGAGGAGATTCTTGAAGGCATGAACGAGGCTGTCCGCCAAGGCAAGGCCCGCTACATCGGCATCGCCAACGTCTATGCCTACCAACTGGCGAAGATGAATGCGCTGGCCGAGAAACATGGCTGGGCAAAGTTCGTCTCGGTGCAGAACCACTACAACCTAATTATGCGTGAGGAGGAGCGCGAGATGCAACCCCTGTGCCGTGAGGACAACATCGCACAGACGCCCTATAGCGCACTGGCTTCGGGCAAGCTGGCAAAGCGTCCGGGTGAGACCTCGAAGCGCCAGCAGGAGGACGCGTTCATGCACTTCAAGTATGATGCCACCGCCGGGCAGGACAACCTCGTGGTGGGGCGTGTCGTAGAACTGGCCGACCGCTATAGTGTAGAGATGACGCAGATCTCGCTGGCCTGGCTGTTGACGAAGGTGGAGTCGCCCATTGTCGGCGCCACCAAGCTGCACCACATCGAGGGTGCCGTGAAGTCGCTCGATGTGCGTCTGACCGCCGACGACATCCGCTACTTAGAAGAGCCTTACGTGCCCCACAAACTCTCAGGCGTAATGGCCGTCAACAGGCCCGTCATGACTGAGGAACCCGTCTGGGTGGCAGCAAAAAGAAACAAGTAACGCAGAACAGCAATGAAAAGAATAGCAACAATTTTAATCGCATTAATAACGATGGCAACAACAAACAGTCAGACGCTGACAGAGCGTCAGAAGGGATTGGCGGCATGTGCCTGCCTGATGGCACAGGGTGATATGGAACGACTGGAGCCTGCCGTGCGTATGGCGCTCGATGGCGGCGTAACCATCAACGAGCTGAAGGAGGCTTTCTCACAGCTCTATGCCTACACGGGCTTCCCCCGAAGCCTGAACGCGCTGGGGGTACTGAACAAGGTATTGGAAAACAAGCAGGCTGGCTGGCAGGAAGGTGAGCCATGGACGCGCCCTGCCGAATGGGACGATGCCTGGAAGGCCTACGAACTGGGCACAAAGAACCAGACGCAGCTCTCAGGACAGCCCTTCGACTACACCTTCTGCCCGCAGGACGACTACTACCTGAAGGCGCACCTCTTCGGCGACATCTTTGCCGGAGATCAGCTCTCTGCTGCCGACCGCGAGATTGTGACCGTTGCTGCACTGAGCGGCCTGGAAGGTGTGGCGCCCCAACTTGCTGCCCACAAGAAGGGTGCGGTGAACATGGGCAACGCGCAGCAGGTGGTCGACGAGCTCTGCCGCTGGCTCGGTGACGAGGGCTACACCCTGAACACCAAGTGGCCCAAGGGCGAGCGTAACCCATACGGCGCATACTTCATAGGACAGAGCTATCTGGCCGACGTCGGCGGTGGCGTGATGAACGTGACCTTCGAGCCTCGCTGCCGCAACAACTGGCACATCCACCACAAGCAGGTGCAGGTGCTGATCTGCGTCGCAGGGCGCGGCTGGTATCAGGAATGGGGCAAGGAGCCACAGGCCATGACGCCCGGCACCGTCATTGCCATCCCTGCCGAGGTGAAGCACTGGCACGGAGCCCAGAAGGATTCGTGGTTCCAGCACCTGACCTATCATAAGGACGTGCAGGAGGGAGCCAGTAACGAGTGGTGCGAGCCTGTGACGGATGATGTATACGACAGTCTGGAGAAGCTTACGAATTAGGAAAGAGTGTAACCCACCCCCAACCCCACCCCAAGGGAGGGGCGGTTGAATAGTTCTTCCGCTGCAGGTTTACCTTATCCGCCGCCGGTCTATCTTCTCCCCCTCCTACACGTTGATAAAGACCGCTTTTTGATTCCACAAGGAGGGGGCCATTTCGCCCCCCCCCTTTGTCTTCGTTGTCAACGTGAATGCGAATGGCTCCAGAGTTTGCCTTGATCTTTGAACCAGTCCCCTGAATCAGGGTAGTGGTTTTGTCCTCATCATCGACATGTGCTGCAAGCGCATTTTGAGGTGCAGTATATCCCAGCGCCTCTGCCACGTCCTTACCCATGAAAAACGTCCATCCAAATCTGCACGGGCGCAAATTTGCGCCCGTGCACTTATCCCAATACTCCGAAAACCGTGAACAACCGTGGTATTCGGAACCTCCGTGCCCTCCGTGATGAGAAAAAATCACCACAGAGGCACAGAGACACAGAGTTTTTCTCACCCCAGTACGCGCAGCCTCCGTGTCCTCCGTGTCTCTGTGTGAGAATACTTTTGGCACCCCTGCAATTCTGATGAATACCATGGTTGGACACGGCTTGCGGGCGCGTGGGCGGTGTACGCCGAGCAGAGGGGCAATGTGCGCCGAGCGGAGAGCCGGTATGCGCCGAGCGGAGTGGGCGGTGTGCTTAGGGGGCTATTCCGGCCATGATGTTGGTGATGGCCACAATGTCGCCGATGCCGACGGAGGCGTCGCCGTTGACGTTGGCCCGAGCGATGACGTCAGGATTGGTCTCGATGCCGGCCATGACGTTGGTAATGGCCACGATGTCGCCGATGCCGACGGTGCCGTCGCCATTGACGTCGCCCTCGGAGGGTTCTGTCACAGGCGTCATCTCAACAATCTTCGGGAATATGTTCCATCCCACTGTTGCCTCGTAGAGTGACTTTGTGCCAACGGGGACATAGAGCGTGGCAGTGGGTGGATAATAAGTCCCAATGGCGAATGTATATTCATCGATTGCATACGGCTCGCTGATCATTGACCTCACTTCCTTCAGGCTCCCACATGACGCAAAGGCGCCAGCGCCGATAGACGTCACGCTGCCCGGTATGACGATGGAGGTCAGGCTGCTGCAGCTATAGAAGGTGTAATCACCGATTGACATCACACCGTCGGGAATGGTCAGGGTGGCAAGACCGCTGCAACCATAGAAAGCGTAGGCATCGATGGAGGTGACACTGGCCGGAATGATGATGGAGGCCAGGCTGCTGCAATTGTAGAAAGAACGATTGAGGATGGTGGTCACGCTGGCAGGAATGGTGACTGAGGAGAGACGGCTGCACCCAAAGAAAAGACCGTCACTGATGGACGTCACGCCATCGGGGATGGTGACCGAGGCCAGGCTGGTACAATTTAAGAAGACTCCGCTAAGGATGGATGTCGCGCTACGGGGAATGGCTACCGAGGCCAGGCTGCTGCACTCGCGGAAGGCATAGGCGCCAATGACGGTCACGCCGTCGGGGATGGTGACGGAGGCCAGGCTGCTGCAACCGGAGAAAGCATAGGCGCTAATGCGTGTCACGCGGCCAGGGATAGTGACGGCGGTAAGGCTGCTGCAGTCCTGGAAAAGACTCTCGCTGATGTCGGTGATACTATTGGGGAGGGTGGCGGAGGCCAGGCTTCTGCAGCCCTGAAAAGCCTGATTGCCGATGGTGATGACGCTATTGGGGAGGGTGACGGCGGTCAGGCCGCTGCAGTCCTGGAACGCCTGATTGCCGATGGCGGCAACACTGTTGGCAATGGTGACGGCGGTCAGACCGCTGCAGCCCTGAAACGCCTGAATGCCGATGGCGGTGACGCTATTTGGAATGGTGAGGGAGGTCAGTCCGCTGCAGCCAGCTAAAGCATAATTACGGATGGTGGTCACACTGGCAGGGATGGTCAGGTCGACTAATTCCTGCTCTCCAAGATACAGATGGTGTGCCGAATAGAGGGGGTTGGATTCAGCAGAGGCAAAATTGATGGCAAACCATGCTGCTAAGTCGGAAATGTGGACGGAGGTGAGGCCTTTGCATGCCCAGAAGGCAAAGTTCTCGATGGATGTCACACTGCTGGGAATGGTGAGGGAGGGCAGGTTGGTGCACTCGCGGAAGGCATTGCTGCCAATGGATGTCACACCGCTGGGGATGGTGACGGAGGTCAGAGCCCTGCAGCCTAGGAAGGCGTAATTGCCAATGGAGGTCGCTCCATCCTTAATAACAACGGTCTTGATTTTTGAGCGATGGCCATACCATGGTGCACCACTGGAAGTGTAGTCGGCCATTTTGCCCGTGCCCCGAATGGTCAGGGTCTGGGTGGACTCCTCATACGTCCAGTAGAGTTCGGCGCCACAGCGTCCGCTGGTTTCGCCGCCGACCTCCTCGCCTCCTGAGTCCTCAAAATAGAGCGCCAGAGGCGTATAACCACTGCCAGTGAAGAGCAGATTACGTTCGTCAAGCAGACTCACGAAGTCGGGGTCGTCGGAAAAGTTGAGGGTAAGGGTGAACGTACCATCACCATTGTCGGTGAGCAGCTCATTGCCCGGATAGATGTCATCGCCAGTCCAGACGGGCTCCCACCAACCGGTGGCCACACGAATCTGCGGATTGGTTGCAGCAACGTCCAAGAAGAACGTGGTGGTCTTGATCTTGTCCCACACGGTCTGCGGGAACACGGCAATACACTGGTCGGTGTAGGAGCCGTCGAGGCCGAAGCGATAGGTCACTGTCCAGTTGACGGCTTCACCAGAGGCAGAGTTTTCCCAGAAGACATTGGCGCCATCAGCCGCCATCGCCCGCTCCGACGGCATTGCAGCCATCAGCAAGATGGCGAGTAGAAATGCATACTTAAATTGAGTCATCATTTTCATTGTTGTTAAGTTTTTGAGAATAGGAAAAGGCATGTCCCTGCCCTTACGGAATCGATTGCAAAGGTACGAATAAAAAACAGAACCGCCAAATGTTTTCTGAAATAAATGCAAACTGCTCTGTTTGCGCAAGTTGGGATAAAGAAGAATCCCAGGACGGCACAACCGTTCTGGGATTCCATTTCTATTTGCGATGAGCTGTCCGACTGCTACAGGGCTGCGTTGGCAATCCAGTTGTAGAAGCAGGAAACGACACCAAAGAGCAGGATGCCGGCCGTGCAGATGGTGAGTGCCAGACGTGTGGCGCCATCGGTGCGGAAGGCGGGCAGGGGGTTGTCCTCCTTGGTGATGTACATGGCCTTGACGATGAGCAGGTAGTAGTAGAGTGACACCACCGTGTTGACCAAGGCGACAAACACCACGAAGTAGGGCCAGAAGGGTGCGCTCTCGTGTCCACCAACAGCGGCAAGGAACACGAAGAACTTCGAGAACATGCCTGCGAACGGGGGGATACCAGCCAACGAGAAGAGGGCGATGGTCATGAGCAGCGACAGCTTGGGGTTGCTCTGGTAGAGGCCATTGTAAGCCGACATCATCGTCGAGCCGCCATTGTGCTCAACGGCGCTGATGACGGTAAAGACGGCCATGTTGGCAACGACATAGACGAGGACGTAGAACGTCAGGGCTGCCACGCCAAGCTGTGAGTTGCCAATGACGGCGAGCATGATGTAGCCTGCCTGCGAGATGCTGGAGAAGGCCATGAAGCGCTTCAGCTCCTTCTGACGGATGGCAAAGAGGTTGGCGATGGTGATGGAGAGCACAACGACGATGTAGAGCATGGGCTCCCAGTAGTCGACCATCGGTGCGAACACCTTCATCAGGATGATGGCCAGCGTGAGGGCAGCAGCACCCTTCGAGACGACGCTGAGGTAACCAGTGACGGGTGTGGGAGCTCCCTGGTAGGTGTCGGCCGTCCAGAGGTGGAATGGGACGAGGGAGATCTTGAAGCCAAGGCCGCTGAAGAAGAACACGAGGCCAATGATGGTGAGGGGCTTCACGGTGATGGTCTCGGCGACGTTGTCGAAGTAGAGGCTGCCAGTGGCAGCATAGAGGAACGAGATGCCGAAGAGCATGACACCGCTGGAGAACGTTGCCACGAGGATGTACTTGGCAGCACCCTCGGCGGAGTTCTTCTTATGCTTGTCGAAGGCAACGAGGCAGGCCAGAGGCACTGAGGCCATCTCCAAGCCGAGGAAGAACATGAGGAACGAGCCGCTGGACATCATCATGTACATGCCAAGGAGCGTCGAGAGCAGCAGCATGTAGAACTCGCCAGCATATTTACTGGTTGACGACTGACCATTTACGATTTGGCTGCCACCCCTCAGCCACGTCTGCGACATGATGACGACAATGAGCGTACCAGCAGTGAGGATGGTCTTCATGACGTTGACCATCGGCGAGGTGACGTAGATGCCGCCGAAAGCATCGGTGGGCTGAGCGATGAAGCAGGGCACCAGCTGGCAAACGAGCAGTGCGCCCGTAAGCACACCAAGCGTAAAGGTCTTACGCGGGCTGCGAAGCAGTGCGAAATCGGCAAAGAACACTATAATCAGGGCCAGCACGAGGGTAGCCTCAGGAAGCATGTTCAGGAATTGACTGTAATTCACCATAATAATTACTATTTGACGATTTACGATTTACGATTTGTTACATGACACCTATGGACTGCAAGATGCTGCCAGCACTCGGCGAGATGACATCGCTGAAGAAGAAGGGGCAGAGGCCGAGGCCTGCCACACAGAAGATGAGGCAGATAACGGCGACGCGCTCGTCCCAGGTGGCATCGGTGAGCTCGAGGAAGTGCTTGTTCTCAACTTCACCATAGAGAATCTTGCCGACAACGCGGAGGATGTAGACTGCGGTGACGACAATCGACGTACAGGCGATGATGGTGGCCACCATGCGGAACGACGTGTTGGGGTCGCCACTGAGGGGCTCGGCACCGAAAGCACCGACGAAGATGGTCATCTCGGCAATGAAGCCTGAGAAGCCCGGCAGACCGAGGTTGGCCAGACCGGCGATGACATAGCCTACGGCGAGGAACGGCATGATCTTCATCAGGCCGGCCAGCTCGCGGATGTCACGGGTGTGGGTGCGGCCGTAGATCATACCGATGAGGGCAAAGAAGAGGGCCGTCATCAAGCCGTGGGACAGCATCTGCAGGATGGCGCCGGTGACAGCCGTGCGGCTCATCATCAGCAGTGCGAAGAGCACCAGTCCGCAGTGGGACACTGACGAGTAGGCGTTGATGTACTTCAGGTCGGTCTGCACACAGGCCGAGAAGGCACCGTAGACCACGGAGATGGTCGTCAGGATGAGGAATATCCACGACAGCTCCTGGGCTGCATCGGGCAGCAGGTACATGGCCACGCGGAAGCAGCCATAGCCTCCGAGCTTCATCAGCACACCCGCATGGAGCATCGACACGGCGGTAGGCGCAGAAGCATGACCGTCGGGCGACCATGTGTGGAACGGGAAGAGGGCTCCCAGCACACCGAAACCGATGAAGATGAAGGGGAAGAACGCGTTCTGGATGCCCAGCGGAATGAGATGCGAGGTGAGCGCAATCTCGTTGACATCCATCGTGAACGTGCCACTGTAGAGGCCATTGAAGTAGTAGATGCCGAGGATGCCAAGGATGAGGAGGGCAGAACCTCCCATCAGCATCAGCGTCAGCTTCATGGCCGAATACTCCTTATGGCCAGAACCCCAGACGCCGATGAGCAGGTACATGGGGATAAGGGCCACCTCGTAGAACATGAACATTGTGAACATGTCGGTGGAGATGAAGAAGCCGAAGACACCCGTCGAGAGAAGGGTGAACCAGAGGAAATACTCCTTCGTCAGCGGCTTCAGCTGCCACGAGGCGAAGGTGCCGGTGAAGACGATGATGCTCGACAGGAGCAGCATGACGACAGAGATGCCGTCAACGCCCACGGCGTACTTGATGTTGAGCGGCTTAAACCAGTCGACGGCGCTGACAAGCAGCATCGTGTCGGTGTTGCCGGCAGAGCGCTGCTGCACGAAGTAGACGGTCAGCCAGATGGAAAGGGCCAGCAGGCAAGAGGCGCCAACCACCATCACACCACGCACCTGATTGAGGTTGCGGGCAATCCATAGGCCAAGCAACATCAATGCTGGTATAAGAACAAATAAACTTAATATATTCATATTGAAAGCCCACCCAAGCCCTCCTCGAGGGAGGGATGTTTGGTTACATATTGGGTGCTCCTTTTATTTGTTATTTAAATTTTAATGATATACTCTTTAGTTTCAGCTCACTTTATATCCAGATGGATACCCCTCTCCTGAGAGGGCTTCAGTGGGCTTAGACTTTTAAATGCATAATAAGATGAGCGTCAGGGCCACGCTGCCCGTGAGGAACCACACGGCATACTGGCGCACATCGCCACTCTGCCAGGGACGCAGCGACTCGCCGGCCTCGTTGGCACCCCACGCCATGAAGTTGAACGTGCCGTCGACCACGTGGCGGTCGAACCAGGCCACGGGCTTCGAGATGCAACGGAAGATGATGCGGTGGGTGACGTACTGCCAGATCTCGTCCTGATAGAAGCGCTTGTAGGCAGCCTTCCACAGACGCGGGAAGCGCTTGTAGAGACGGTCGGCGATGGGCTGGCTCTCACCTTTATAAATATAGGTGGCGAGACAGATGCTCAGGATGGCGATAATCGTCGAGGTGGCAGCAATCTGCGTGTCGAAGTGGATGGTGTAGTCGGTACCCTCGGCCGAGACAAACGAACCGAACGAGCCGCCCCAGCCAAGGAAGCCAGCCAGCGTGGAATAGATACCGACGCCAAGGGTGATGGCCGAGAGCACGATGAGGGGCACGGTCATGGTGAGCGGTGCCTCGTGTGGGGTGTGGTGCTCGTGAGCCTCCTTGTTCTCAGTACCCCAGAAGATGCCGTAGTACAGGCGGAACATGTAGAAGGCGGTCATGGCGGCAATGCCGGTCATGATCCAGCCGACGACGGGGCTGTACATGAAGCAGGCGGTGATGATCTCGTCCTTAGAGCTGAAGCCCGAGAAGAAGGGGATGCCTGCGATGGCCAGACAGGAGATGAGGAAGGTGGCATTGGTGATGGGCATGTACTTGCGGAGTCCACCCATGAACGCCATCTCGTTGGAGTGGACGGCATGGATGATGCAACCGGCACCGAGGAACAGGCAGGCCTTGAACATGGCGTGCGTGAAGAGGTGGAACATGCCAGCCATATAGCCCAGCTGAGCGTGGTTGTCGAACAAGGCCGAATGGCCCGGCAGACAGACGCCGAGGGCTACCATCATGAAGGCAATCTGCGAGATGGTGGAGAAGGCGAGCACACGCTTGATGTCGGTCTGTGCACAAGCCACGGCAGCAGCATAGAAAGCGGTGAACACACCCACCCACACAACTATCGACAGGGCCTCGGGGGCATACTGAATCCACAAGGGGAACATGCGGGCTATCTGGAACACACCGGCAACCACCATCGTGGCGGCGTGGATGAGGGCCGACACAGGCGTCGGGCCTTCCATGGCGTCGGGGAGCCAGATGTGCAGTGGGAACATGGCTGACTTACCAGCACCACCAATGAACATCAGCGTCAGGGCTGTAGGCAGGATGAAGGCGCCAGCAGCCACGGCCTTGGCCATGTTGCCCTCGATGAAGGGCGTGGTGCCCTGGCCCATCACGATGTCGCCAGCAAACGAGAAGCTGAACGAGTCGGTGAAGTAGCCGAAGAGCAGGATACCCACGAGGAAGAACATATCGGCAAAGCGGGTGACGATGAATGCCTTCTTGGAAGCTGCAATGGCGGGCTTCAACGGATAGTAGAAACCGATGAGCAGGTAAGAGCTGACACCCACGAGCTCCCAGAACATGTACATCTGGAAGATGTTGGTGGCCAGCACCAGGCCTAGCATCGACATGGTGAAGAGGCTCAGGAAAGCGTAGTAGCGCTGGAAGCCCTTCTCACCGTGCATGTAGCCGAAGGAATAGATATGCACCATGAACGACACGGTGGAAATGACGATGAGCATCACCACCGAGATGGGATCGAGCAGGATACCCATGTCGAAGTGGAGATTGCCCAAAGGCAGCCACGTGAAGTTGTAGGGAACGATGGTCTGGAAGATGCCCTCAGCCGTGCGCTCAGCGGTGAAGTAGTCGATGGCCGTCCAGTAGGACAGCAGCGTGACAACACCCAGGACGCACGTGCCAATAAGGCCAGCGGTCTTATGCGACATCTTCATGCCTGCCAGTCCTAACACGACGAAGGACAGCAGCGGCAGTAATAGAATCAGGAATGATAATTCGTAAATCATAGCAGCAGTTTATCCTTTCATGTTAGTGATACTGTCGACACTATCGCTCTTGAAGTTGCGATAGACATTGATGATGATAGCGATGGCCACAGCACTCTCGGCGGCAGCCACACCGATGACGAAGAGGGTCATGAACATGCCCTCCATGCCCTCGGGATAGAGCAGGCGGTTGATGGCGGCAAAGTTGATGTCGACAGCGTTCAGCACCAGCTCGACAGAGATGAGCATGGCAATGAGGTTGCGACGGGTGACAAAGCCGTAGACGCCAATGAAGAACAGCAGTGCGCTCAGCACAAAATAACACTCAATAGGTATCATACGTCTTTCTCCTCCTTTCTTGCTACTACCAGTCCACCAATAATACATGCCAGCAGGAACAGCGAGATGAACTCGAAGGGCAGCACGTACTGATACTTCTCACTGCCGACGAGGGCCGTACCGATGCTCTTCATCGGAACCTCAACGTCGGTGGCAGTCATGTCGAGGGTGAAGAAGCCCGTCTTCAGCAGAATAAGGCTCACCACCAGCAAGCCAGCAATCACCACCAGGGCATTGCCCAGCATGCGACTTGTCTTGATGTGCTCGACCATGCCTTGCAGGGTGCGCTTCGACACCAGCTGGATGGCGAAGACGTAGATCATCGTCACGCCGCCGGCGTAGACACTGATCTGGGCGGCTCCCAGGAACGTGTAGTCAAGCAGGAAATAGATGCCTGCCACACCAAAGAGCACGAACAACATGAACGTTGCAGCCCGCATGATGCGCGTCGTCGTCACGCAGAGCAGTGCAGAGCCGATGATGACGACCGCCAATATACAAAATATTACAATATTTCCCATAGTCGCTTACTTCTTTTTAGTGTTAAACGTGCCGGGCGTCCAGTCAGCACCGCCGTCCAGAATGTTGGGCAGAGAGCCACCAGCATACACCTCCTTGTCGAGGTGAAGGACGAGCTTGGAGCGGTCGAACACGGCATTCTCGAAGTCGTTGGTAAACTCGATGGCGTCGAAGTTGCACGCATTCGTACACAGCTGGCAGAACATGCAGTCGCCAAGGTCGTACTGATAGTCGTCGAGCACCTTCTTCTTCTTGCCCGTCTCAGGGTCCTCGGCCATGTGGGCCAGAATCTTGATGGTGCCGTTGGGACAGGCTTTCTCGCACAGCGTGCAGGCCGTGCACTTGTAGGCACCGTCGTCAGTGCGCTTGAACACCAGACGCCCACGGTGGCGCTTGGCCACGTGGAGCGTGGTCTTGCGGTTCTCAGGGTACTGCTCTGTCGACTTGTTGGTGAAGAAGTCCTTGAAGTATTCCTTCCAGGTCACCTTCATACCGGTTGCGAGCGTCTTCAGACCGTGCCCTATTTCTCCGAAATATGTTTTGTTGTCTTCCATTGCTATACCTTATTTAATATATAGGCCCAGGGCCACTACGACAGTCATCAATACAATATTCAGCAGTGCCAGTGGCATGAGGTACTTCCACTCGAGCTTCAGGATCTGGTCAATACGCAGACGGGGGAACGTCCACTTGATCCACATCAGCAGCCACACCAGGCCAAAGGCTTTCAGCATAAACCATACGATGCCGGGAATGTAGTTCATCACCGTGTCGAAGGCCTCGATGCCAATGTTCACAGGAGCCCAGCCTCCGAGGAACACCGTGGCGGCGATACCTGCAATGATAAAGAGGTTGAGGAACTCAGCGAGGTAGAAGAAGCCGAAGCCCATGCCGCTGTACTCGGTATGGTGACCGGCAGTCAGCTCACTCTCGGCCTCAGCCATGTCGAAGGGGCCACGGTTGGCCTCGGCATTACCAGCCACGAGGAACACCAAGAAGGCGATCAGCGCAGGAATGTGGCCTTGGAAAATGAGCCACTTCCAAGGACCCGTCTGGGCCTCGACGATGCCCGACATCTGCATGGTGCCCGTCAGGATGACGGCAGCAATGAGACAGAGGCAGAGCGACATCTCGTAGCTGATCATCTGAACGGCGCCGCGCATGGCCGACACCACCGAATACTTGTTATTGGAACCCCAGCCGGCCAGGAAAATACCCACCACGCCAATCGACGAGATGGCCGTCAGGAGGAACACGCCGACGTTGAAGTCGAGCACCGTAGCGCCATTGTTCCAAGGCAGGAACGAGAAGGCGCCCACAGAGCCGAAGATGACTAAGAGCGGCGCAACAATATACAGGAACTTGTCGGCCTTGTCGACGAAGAAGATCTCCTTGATGAGCATCTTCAGCACGTCGGCAAACACCTGCAGCAAGCCCCAGTAGCCTACACGCATCGGGCCCAGGCGGCACTGGAAATAGGCGCAGACCTTGCGTTCCATGAATATAAGTGCGATAGCGATGAGGGCATATCCTACAAGGATGGCCGTCCCCACCAGCACGCACTCAATCAACATCGTCCAAAAGTCGCTCAAGCCTAACGTGACCCGTAGCAACTCATCGAACCATTGTGATACTATAGAAAAGTCAAACATAATAAACGATTTACTGATTTGCGATTTACGATTTAACGGTCGATGTCAGGAATCACGAAGTCAATGGCAGCACCAGTGGCCACGAGGTCGGCAATCTTCTGGCCGCGCAGCATCGGGTCGAGCGCACCCGTCAGCGAGAGGCCCATGGGGCGCATCTTCAGACGGTAGGGACTCTTGTCGCCACGTGAGTCGAGGTAGACACCAAACTCACCGCTGGCACCCTCGACCGAGAAGTACCACTGTCCCTCGGGCACCTTGATGATGGGCTTCTGCTTGACGTAGAAGTCGCCCTCGGGGATGTTGTCGATGAGCTGCTCGATGATGTTCAGGCTCTGGTACATCTCGTTGATATGAATGGTGTAGCGGTCCATGGTGTCGCAGCCGCTCATGAGCACCTGCTCCCATTCCACCTTGTCGTACATATCGTAGGGGTGATTCTTGCGCACATCGTTGGCCCAGTTCGAGGCGCGTCCGGCAGGACCGGTGACGGCATACGAGATGCAGTCCTCGCGCGACATCGGGCCCACCTTCTCGAAGCGGTTGTGGGTGATGATGTTGTCGCCGAACACGTCGACATACTCCTGGATGATGGGGCGCATGTACTTGCAGAGGGTCTTCACGTTCTTCACGAAGTTCGGGTCGATGTCGTCCTGCAAGCCACCGATGCGGTAGTAGTTCTGAATCAGGCGTCCACCCGTGGTCTCCTCCATGCAGTTGAGCACATGCTCGCGGTCGCGCATCGAATAGAGGAAGGCCGTCAGGGCACCCATATCCTGAGCGCAGCAGCCCACATACAGCAGGTGGCTGTCGATACGCTGCAGCTCGTCCATGATGGTACGGATGTACTTGATGCGGTCGGTGAGCTCAACGCCCATGCCCTCCTCGATGACACCCACCAGAGCGTGGCGGTGCATCATGGCACTCAGATAGTTAAGACGATCGGTTAAAGCAAGCGTTTGTGGATAGGTCATCGACTCGCACATCTTCTCGATGCCGCGATGGATATAGCCTAAGTGCGGGTAGACACGCTTCACCACCTCGCCGTCGAGCACCGTCTGCAGGCGGAGCACGCCGTGCGTCGAGGGGTGCTGGGGGCCGATGTTAATGACGTACTCGTCGCTGGTGAAGAGCTTGTTCTGCTTCACCTGCAGCACACCGTCCCTGTCGAGGTAGTACTCCAGACCGTAGTCAGGCTCCACATCGTCCTCGAGCGTATAGGCATCGTTGAACTTCCAGTCCTTGCGGAAGGGGAAGCCCTTGAAGTCGCTACGCAGGAAGAGGCGGCGCATGTCGGGATGTCCCAGGAACACGATGCCGAAGAAGTCGTAAACCTCACGCTCCAACAGGTCGGCCACACGCCAGATGTTGCTGACGGTGGGGATATAAGGAATGGTCTGGCCATCAGTCTCGCCAGTGCCGTTGCTCGACATGCCGTCGCCACAGACCTGAGTCTTGGCCAGCATCTTCACTGAGCAACGTGCGTGGTTGCTGCTGTTCTCAAGAATGTAGATACAGCCGAGACCCTCTTCGCCGAAGTCCTCGCCGACGATGGTCACGAGATAGTCGAAGCCTTTCTTCTCTTTCAAGTTCTGCATTTCCTTAGCGAACTTGTCAAACTCAAATGATAAGAACTCTAATTTCATGCCTGCTCCTCCTTCTTTAATTCTGCTACAAACTCTTCGGGAACGTCGGTCACCACAATGGGCTCACGGCGATGGTCACCATGCTTCTCGCGGAATGTCAGCTCCTCGTTCGACACGCCAAGCTCGCGCTCGGCAGCTGTCTGCTTGTGGTTAGCACCACCGAAGAACTTCTCAATCTTCACCTTACGCTGCAGCTGCATCATGCCATACATGATAGCCTCTGGGCGTGGGGGACAGCCAGGGATGAACACATCGACAGGAACAATCTCCTCGATGCCCTTCACCACGTGGTAGCTCGACTTGAACGGACCACCACTGATGGCGCAGCCACCCACGGCAATGACATACTTAGGCTCGGCCATCTCGTCGTAAAGACGCTTCAGGGCCGGAGCCATCTTGTGCGTAATCGTGCCGGCACACATAATGAGGTCGGCCTGACGGGGGGAGTTACGCGTAACCTCGAAGCCGAAGCGAGCGAAGTCGTAGCGCGAACAGCCACATGCCATGAACTCGATGCCGCAGCACGAGGTGGCGAACGTCAATGACCAGAGTGAATTGGCACGGCCCCAGTTAATGAGCTTGTCGAGCGAGCCCGTAATCACGTTGACGCCGCCCTCATGGAGCTCGTCAACCAGCTTCTCTAACGACGCGTTGTCGTTCCACTCGTCGTAGGGAATGCTTTTGATCTTTGGTTTCATTTCCATTCCAAGTCTCCTTTCCGCCAAGCGTAAGCCAGGCCCAATACCAACACTACCAAGAAGAACCCAATCGACAGCAACGCCATTGTGCCGAAGTCCTTCACGACTACCGCCCATGGATACAGAAACACAGTTTCTACATCAAACATGAGGAACAGGATGGCAAACAGATAGAAGCCCACACTCACAGGAATCCAGGACGAGCCACGTGTGGGAATACCACACTCGTAGGGCTCTCCTTTCACCTTGGCGTATGACCGTGGACCTATCAGCTTAGCAACAACGTAAGCACCTGCCACCAGCGTAATAGCCGTCAGTAAGACGGTGATTAACAAAGTGAAATTCATAAGTTTTTATAATGTTATAACAATAGTTTGCTAATAGCGGCTGCAAAGGTACAAAATATTTTTGCAATTACTCAATAAAAGACGTTAAAGGGAGTTAAAGGCAGAGAATCGCCCTTAACTCCCTTCTTGCGAGTGTTCGCTTTCAGAGCCTTTTCGCTACAATCCTTCGCACTCTTTCAGCCAGAGGGCAGAGGATGCGTCGCTGGGCATACGCCAGTCGCCACGTGGCGAAAGGCTCACACTACCCACCTTCGGTCCGTCAGGCAGGCAGCTACGTTTGAACTGCTGACTGAAGAACCGCCTACATAACGTTGTCAGCCAGCGTTTTATCGTGTCATCGTCATACTTATCCTTGAAGGCTTTCTGAGCCAGCACAAAGAGCTTCTGAGGACGGAAACCGAAGCGCAGCATGTAGTAGAGGAAGAAGTCGTGCAACTCGTACGGTCCCACCAGATCCTCCGTCTTCTGCTGGATGTTGCCTTCGCCATCGGCAGGCGTCAGCTCCGGCGAGATGGGTGTGTCGATGACATCGATCAGTGAAGAGCAAAGCGCTTCATTCTTCATTCTTAATTCTTCACTGATATAGCGGATGAGGTGGCGCACGAGCGTCTTCGGCACACCGCCATTGACGCCATACATCGACATGTGGTCACCGTTATAGGTACACCAGCCGAGGGCCAGCTCCGACAGGTCGCCTGTGCCGATGACAAGCCCACCCACCTGGTTGGCCACGTCCATCAGTATCTGCGTGCGCTCACGAGCCTGGGAGTTCTCATAGGTGGTGTTGTGGTTGTCCTTCGAATGGCCAATGTCGAGGAAGTGCTGCTCCACAGCCTTGGCAATGCTGATTTCGCGTTGGTCGATGCCTAAGGCGCTCATCATCTGCAAGGCGTTCTGATAGGTGCGGTCGGTAGTGCCGAAGCCCGGCATGGTGATGCCCACGATGCCCTTACGCGACAGCCCTAAACGGTCGAAGGCGCGGACGGTGACGAGCAGGGCCAGCGTGGAGTCGAGACCACCGCTGATGCCGATGACTGCCTTGTCGCAGTGGGTGTGCTGCAAGCGCTTGCAGAGGCCCAGCGTCTGAATGTTCAGAATCTCCTCGCAGGCTTCGGCCATCTCGTTGTCGGCAGGGATGAACGGGTGCGGGTCGACCTCACGTATCAGTTCGAAGTCGCGCGGCTGCACGGCTTTCAGGTCGATGACAAGTGCCATAGCTCCGTCCTGGGCAGTGCGGAAGGTGGTGTTGTTCTGCCGCTCAGCGCGCAGGCGCTCGACGTCGACCTGCTGCACCTGCAGCTGCGGTTCCTGACTGAAGCGCACAGCCTCAGCAAGCAGCTGCCCATTCTCGTAGATCATGGCATTGCCACCATAGACCACGTCCTGTGTCGACTCACCATAGCCACAGCTGCTGTAGACGTAGCCACACATCATGCGGGCGCTCTGCTGAGCCAGCAGTGAACACAGATAGCGGTGCTTGCCTGCCAACTCGTCGGTGGCCGACAGGTTCACGATGATGTCGGCACCAGCCAGCGCCAGCTCGTTGCTGGGTGGCGTAGGCGCCCACAGGTCTTCGCAGATCTCAATGCCAAAGCTGGCGCCGTCGCAGGTGCGGAACAGCTGAGGCTCGGGTGTCACCCTGACAGGGCTGCCAGCCAGGTAGATGTTCTGCGGCTCCAAGTCGGCAGCCGAGGCGAACCAGCGTTTCTCGTAGAACTCGTTATAGTTGGGCAGGTAGGTCTTCGCCACCACGCCGAGCAGCGCCCCTTTCTGAACCACGACAGCACAGTTGTAAAGCAAGGACCCCACGCGCACAGGCATGCCCACCACAGCGGCAATGTCAAGTTTACGGGTGAAGTCGAGCAGTGTCAGCAGGCCTTCCTCGGCCTTGTCGAGCAGCAGCTGCTGGCGGAACAGGTCCTGACAGGTATAGCCAGTAAGGCAGAGTTCGGGGAACACGATGAGCTCAGCGCCCTTGCCTTCTGCCTGGGCGATGAGGCTCTCTATTTGCAACACATTGTATTCTATGTCGGCCACGCGCACACCTGGTATGGCAGCAGCCACTTTGATGAGTCCGTACTTCATTGGAGTTTGGAGTTAGGAGTTAGGAGTTAGAAGTTAGGAGTTGGGAGGGAGGAGTTAGTAGTTAGGAGGGAGGAGTTTTTAGAGGGAGGGCCTTTCTCCTTTATTACTTTACTCCTTTACTCATTTACTACTTTACTCCTTTACTACTTTACTCCTTTTCTACTTTACTACTTTTCTAAAATGTCCCTTCGCATGCGGTCGACATCAAGGACGATGCTGCGTGTTGGACGGTCGTCGACTATCAGTGGATAGAGCAATGACGGCTCTTCGAAGAACTTGTTACTCTCGAACGTGTGCAGCTTGTAAAACTTCACACCGTCGATGCGCAGTTGCACGTCGAGGGCGGGCTTCAGAAGGAAAGGCTTCTCACGCTTGTAGGCCACCATCTGGATAGCCACACGCTCAATCTGCGGCAGGTCCTCACGACCAAACTCCTCGACGAAGAGCAGCGTGTTGGGTTCCACCTCTAAGGTGTGGCGCAGGCGCCAACTCGCCCCTTGGGCACTGAAGTAAGCAAAGCGCATGTAGTAGTTGGAGTCATTCACAAAGTAGGTCTCGAAGCGCGTCTGCGATAGCTCTTTGACGTTCATCGGCACGAAGGCCAGATAGGCAGACAGCTGTTCCCCACCCTTCCGTTCTTCGGGTTTCGGGCGGAACGTCACGGGGCGCTCGGCAGGCTCCTCGTCGGCAGACTCAGCTGTAGCGCTGCTGGCGTTTTTCGCAGCAGCCTGTTGCGCCTGCCGCTGTTTCACCTGCACCACATGGTCAGTCCCGTAGTCCTCATCACCGATGACCACCACCTGACTATGCAGCATGGGCACCTGAAAACCGTCCTCATCTTCGACGAGCACGATGTTCTTTCCTTGGAAGCCAGCCACGCGGCCGCCTCCCGTCTCACTGAGAAATCTTACTTTGTCGCCAATCTTCATGGTTCGTATTGTTTGCTAATCGTGTGCAAAGGTACAAATAAGAACGCAAACGACCAAATTTCTGTGCGCTTTTAAGCAAAAATAAGAAGACGACGCATAAACAATGGGGGAATCATCGCAAACTCCGACTTTGCTCGGAACACTGCAAAAGTCCCCTCCGAGAAGTGTGGCAGACTTCTCGGAGCAAACCGGGAGACTTCTCGGAGCAAACCGGGAGACTTCTCGGAGCAAACCGGGAGACTTCTCGGAGCAAAGCAGCCCCCTTTGGAAATAGGTTGTTCACATCCATCCTTAACCTTGCCGAATCCCTTATCCAGTCCATCCATCCAAACCCCTATGTATAGATAGGTTTGGATGGATGGAAGAGATGGATTAGACGAGAGAATGGATCAGAAGCGTCCGGGGCCACCAAAGCCACCACCAAAGCCGCCAAAGCCGCCACGGCCGCCACCACCACGGGTGCCACGGTTACCACGGTTACCACCACGGCCACCGAAGCCTTCTCCCGGAGGGCCGTCGAAGCCGCCAGGGCCCATGCGCATCTGCTGGCGTGCCTCCTTCGAGCCGAAGAGGTTCAGGCGGTAGCTGACACGCAGCATGATGTAGCTGTTGATGGCGTTATACTCGGTATCGCTGCGCTGCATGGCGCTAAGCTGACGCGAGAACGAGGACTGCTGGTGTAGCAGGTCGTAGAACTCCAAGCGGACGCTGAGAGGCTTGCCACGAAGGAACGACTGTGCCACCTGTGCGTTCCAGATGAGCTCGTTGGTGTTCATCGTGGGATCGCTGTAGCCTCGACGACTCGACATGTTCAGGCTCGTAGTGAGCTGCATGCCCCACGGCAGCTGCGCCGTGGTGTTAAAGCCGTATGAGAAGTTCCAGGTGTCCTGGTTGCCCTGTGCCTGCAGCTTGTTACGCCCGAAGGTGTAGCCCACGTTGCCGTTTACCTCCACCTCAAGCCAGTCGTTGCGGTAGCTGGCGCCCAGGCGCTCGCTGAGATTGGTCTCGTTGACGGCATTCTTCTGCACATTACCGTCGCGGTTAACGTCGAGATAGCTGACGCTATGGGCATAGCTGGCCGAGGTGCGGGTGTTGATGTTATAAGTTCCAAGGGTGTCGAGGGCAGTATTGAACATGAACTCTCCGCGCGTGTTCCAGTTGCCGTTGATGTTGGCACGTGTAGAGGTGCGACCACCCGTC
The DNA here is from genome assembly GCA_017417465.1 of Prevotella sp. Lineage (GTDB taxonomy): Bacteria > Bacteroidota > Bacteroidia > Bacteroidales > Bacteroidaceae > Prevotella. The sequence goes on from JAFPZD010000155.1 coordinate 30,166, forward strand.
AGTGGGTCGTAATACACCTTGCTCGTCGTCGCATTGCTGGTGGTCGAGAACTGCAGGTTGGCGAAAAGGAACTGCTGGTGACGCTCGAAGAAATCGTTGTAGCGCAAGTTGAAGTTCTGCGAGAACGACGGCTTCAGGCCAGCGTTACCGACAGAGATGTTCAGCGGGTCGCTGTCGTCGGTGATAGGCAGCATGTCCGACATCGAGGGCTGCGAGGTGTTACCGCGATAGGTGAACCGCACCTGACCACGATCGCTCTTCTTCCAACGGAAATTAGCCGTGGGGCTCCAGTTGACGACAGTGCGTCGCGTCACAGTGTCAGTAGTGAGATAGCGGTAGGTGAACTCCGACGACTGCGGGATGAACTGCAGGCCGACGTTGAAGTTGAAAGCCTTGCGGTTGACGCGCAGCATCACCTCGCCAGTATGGATGTAGTTTTTGTATTGTGAGTAGCGGCTCAGCGAACGGTCGTAGTAGTCGGTCAGCGGCTGGTAGGCTTCCAAACGGTTCATATAGCTGTCCCAGTCGCGGTAACGGTAGCCCAAGTCATCGAATGCAAACGACCCGAAAGCGTAAGGTGTGGGCATGGAGAAGTCGTAGGTTGAGCGATCGTTCTCAGTATAGCGGTACTGGAAGGTGTAGGAGAACTGCAGGTAGGTCTGTCGAGCGATGGGCTCACTATAGTTCAAGCGCACGGAGTAGTCGTAGTTGTTCGTGGGCGTCAGGTTGTAGCGGTTCTTCTGATAGGCAGAGTCGCCAGTGTAAGTGTAGTTCATCAGCTGGTAGAGTGTCACGTCGCTGAGCGACAGTGCCCGCGAGTCACCGTCGCTGTAGTTGCCAGTGAGACGGAGCGAGATGTTACGTCCCTGGCTGCCGAACTTACGTGTCACCTGCAGCTCGCCGCCCACGCGGTTGTTGTCACTATACGAGAGCGAGCCGTTGTCGCGGCTGTTCACCACGAGCGAGTCGTCGGCGTAGTTCTGCCGCATGTAGTTAATGACGCCCAGCAAGGCGGCACGGGTGTTCAAGGGGTAGTTCACATAGCTGTAGGGGTCGGCAGCGAACGATGCCGACGTCGACCACGACTTACCGTCGTTGTTCGACCAGCTGAACGACGGGCGGAAGTGGATGTTCCACAGCGTGTCGGGCGTCCATTCCACGCGTGCCTGTCCGTTCCACGAGTTTGAGCGCGAAAAGCTCTGGCTGACGCTGTTCGAGAAGGCTGAAGTGGTGGAGACGAAGTTCTCAGTGGCACGGCGGCTCCAAGCGTCGCCATCGCCATGATTGTAGCGTATGCTACCGTCGAGCTTCAGACGGTCGCGCTTCTCGTAGTTAGCGTTCAGGCCCACCATCTTCGATGCTTGCAGGCCGTTGCGCCCACCACCGCCAAAGCGTCCACCGCCACCACCGCCGCCAAAGCCACGGTCGCCCACGTTGTTGGCCTGGGCCATACCCATCAGGCGGAAGTCGCTGTTGAACTTAGCGCCCATCAGGCGTCCGGAGTAGCGGTCCTTGGTACCCACGCCGCCATCGATGTTGGCAAAGGTTCCACGGTTCATGCCACGCTTCAGTCCGAAGTCGAGCACCATCTCCTCCTCACCATCGTCGATGCCGGTGATGCGCGTCTGGTCGCTCTTCTGGTCGTAGGCCTTCACCCGTTCCACAATGCTGGTGGGCAGGTTCTTGATGGCCGTCTGCGTATCGCCGGTCATAAACTCCTTACCGTCGACCTTGATGCGCTTCACCTGCTTGCCATTGATGGTGATGCTACCGTCGTCGCTGACTTCAGCACCCGGCAGCTTCTTCACCAGTTCCTCGACGACAGAGCCTTCGGGCGTCTTATACGCGCCCGCGTTATATACTAAGGTGTCATCCTTCGAGTAGACCTTCGCCAGATTCTTCACCACTTCGGTGCCCTTTAGCATGATGGCATCGACCTGCAGTGTCAGCGTGCCCATGTCGACGGGGCTGCCACTGACGGTGATATTCCGATAAAAGGGCTTATAGCCCACGTAAGTGATGCGGACAATGAACGTGCCGTTCTGGGGAGCCGTCATCGTGAACTGTCCGTCCAGATTTGTCTTGGCATTGGCTACAAGGGTGCTGTCCTGACGAAGCATGGCCACAGTGGCCTGAACCACGGCCTCTTTCTGTTCATTGTCAATAACACGGCCACTGACCGACCGCGTCTGTGCCTGCATTGAGAGGGCCGTCAAGAAGAGTACGGCCATCAAGGGGAAAATTCGTTTCATAACTTGTGAGTCTCAATCTTTTATTGATTGACGAGCGTCAAATAATAAGGTTTAATCTGACGTGCCACTTTTTTTGGCACGCCTTTTGCTGTTTAACCATCAAATAGGTAAAAAGTATATCGTCAAATCGTAAATTACAATAAATCGTAAATTAATAGTAAATCGTAAATCGTCAAATCGTAATTAAATAGTAAATCGTAAATCGTCAAATAGTAAATTGTAAATAGTAAATCGTAAATCGTCAAATAGTAAATCGTAAATCGTCAAATCGTCAAATCGTAAATATCAATGGCAAGTCAGTTTTCACCCAAAGTGTCAGAAATCCTGGCCTTTTCGCGCGAAGAGGCGGCACGCTTAGCCTCCACCAGTGTGGGGCCTGAGCACTTGCTGTTAGGCATGCTGCGCATGAAGGAGGGACCTGTCATCAATGTGTTCAACCGCCTGCACATGAACCTGCAGTCGCTAAAGACGGCACTGGAGCAGAAAGTGCGAGAGGACACCATCACCCAGCCCATCAACACCCGCGAGCTGGTGCTTAACGAACGTGCCTCTAACATTCTTAAATTAGCGGTACTCGAAGCGCGCACCCAGCATCTGACACGCGTAGACGAACAACATCTGCTGTTGGCCATCCTGCACGACCAGGTGGACAATGGCGCCAAACAAATACTGGAATTCAACAATATGAACTACGAAGACGCCCTGAGCCTACTGATGGCTCCCGACAACTCACAATCAACCATCTACGATCCCCAATCTTCTCTCTCCCTGCCCGATGAGGACGAGGACGACTTCGAAGAGACCAGTGGCAACGAGGCCAAAGCCAGTGGCGCCACAACGAAGACTGCCACGAAGGAGAAGTCGAAGACGCCTGTGCTCGACAACTTCTCCACCGACCTTACGCAGGCCGCCATCGACGGCAAGCTCGACCCCGTAGTGGGCCGTGAGCGTGAGATACAGCGCGTGGTGGAAATTCTGGGGCGCCGTAAAAAGAACAACCCCATCCTCATTGGTGAGCCCGGCGTCGGCAAGAGCGCCATTGTCGAAGGCTTGGCACAGCTCATCGCCCAGCGCAAGACGTCGCCCATGTTCTTCAACAAACGTATCGTCAATCTCGACATGACGGGCATCGTCGCCGGCACAAAGTACCGTGGACAGTTCGAGGAGCGCATCCGTGCCCTCCTCAAGGAGATAGAGCAGAGCCCCGACGTCATCGTCTTCATCGACGAGATCCACACCATCATCGGCGCAGGCTCGGCAGCAGGCACCATGGACGCCGCCAACATCATGAAACCGGCGTTGGCCCGCGGCACCATACAGTGCATCGGCGCCACCACGCTGGATGAGTATCGCAACTCCATCGAGAAAGACGGTGCCTTGGAGCGCCGCTTCCAGAAGGTCGTCGTCGAACCGACGTCGCTCGACGAGACGCTCCAGATACTGCACAACATCAAGGACCGCTACGAGCACCACCACCACGTCAACTACACTGACGAGGCCATCGAGGCCTGTGTCAGGTTGACACAACGCTACATCAGCGACCGTGCCTTCCCTGACAAAGCCATCGATGCCATGGACGAAACGGGCTCGCGCGTTCATCTCTCGCACGCTCAGATACCACCTGAGATTGTCGAAAAAGAGAAAGAGCTGGCACGTATCAAAGACCGCAAACAGGCCGCCGTGCAGAACCAGAACTTCGAGCTGGCTGCCAGTTACCGCGACCGCCAGACGGCACTGGAAGACGAGTTGGCAGCACTTGAGGCCGACTGGCAGAGTGGCAACATCGACGACCGACAATCTGTCACTGACGAGGAGGTGGCTGACGTTGTGTCAATGATGACCGGCGTTCCCGTGCAACGAATGGGTGAGAATGAGGGCATCCGCCTAAAGGGCATGGCTGACGAACTGAAAGGCAGCGTCATCGCCCAGGATGCAGCCATCGACAAGATGGTACGCGCCATCATGCGTAACCGCGTGGGCCTGAAAGACCCCAACCATCCCATCGGTGCCTTCATGTTCCTCGGCCCCACGGGTGTGGGCAAGACCTATCTGGCCAAGAAGCTCGCCGAGTTTATGTTCGGCTCTGCCGATGCACTCATACGTGTCGACATGTCAGAATACACTGAGTCGTTCAACGTCTCACGCCTCATCGGTGCACCCCCGGGCTACGTCGGCTACGAGGAAGGTGGACAGCTCACCGAGCGTGTGCGCCGCAAACCCTACTCTATCGTGCTCTTAGACGAGATTGAGAAGGCTCATGGCAACGTCTTTAACCTGCTGCTACAGGTACTCGACGAGGGACGCCTCACCGACGGTAACGGGCGCTTCGTCGACTTCCGCAACACGGTGATTATCATGACCTCGAATGCTGGTACGCGCCAGCTGAAGGATTTCGGACGCGGCGTAGGCTTCACCGCCAGCAACATCGGGTTGAATATGAACGAGCGTGACCGCGAGCATGCTCGCAGCATCGTGCAAAAAGCATTGTCGAAACAGTTCTCGCCTGAGTTCCTCAACCGTCTCGACGAGATTATCACCTTCGATCAGCTCGACCTCGACGCCATCAAGCGGATTGTCGACGTGGAACTGAAGCCCCTCACCCGACGCATCGACGAGCTCGGTTACCACATCGAGCTGACCGAAGCCGCCAAAGCCTTCGTTGCCACAAAGGGCTACGATGTGCAGTTTGGCGCACGCCCCCTGAAGCGTGCCCTGCAGACTTACATCGAGGACGGCATCAGCGAGCTCATCATCAACGGCGACCTCCCACTCCACTGTACCATCTACATCGACAAACACCCGGAACGTGAAGAACTGACATTCGAGCACGAGTAAGTTTCTGGGGAGTTAGTGGGAGCTGTGGCTGCCGCCAATTGCCAGGCAGACGTGAGCTAAGACAATAACAGCTGCGTACAAAAAGGACCGTCCCTTTTTGTGCACAGCTGTTTTAAAATTGGTTAAATAAATAAGGTTAATTAAAAATTCTTTGGCGCTTTCCCTTTTTTTCTATTACTTTGCTCCGAAATAACTTTAACAATTTAAAATCTGTTGCATTATGAAGAAAACAACATTGACAGTTCTTGCAGCCGTGACAATGATGATGTCGAGCTGCATGTCAACAGGATTCGGAACAACGCCTACCACCAATTCAAACAACAATGTGCTGACAAATGTGCTTGGCGCTATATTGGGGCAAGTGTTGTTAGGTGGAATGACATTTGACCAGGCGAGCCTTCTGGGCAACTGGAACTACAATGCCCCAAGTGCTGCCTTTACTACCGAGCAGGCTCTGACAAAGGCGGGAGGTTCCGCCACAATTGCCAACATGTCATCGTCGCTGGCAAGTAACTACAGCAACATTGGTATCAATCGTAACAACACCTCTTTCTCGTTCCTCAATGGGAACAAGTTCTCGGCTAAGGTGAATGGCATCCCATTCAGCGGAACATACACCTATAACCCCCAGAACGGGGAAATCGCACTCAAGACAGCGACTGAGACCATTAAGGGCAACGTAACGAAGACCGCGAACGGAATGGGCTTGATGTTTGACTCCACCCAGATGACCAACATTCTTCAGAAAGAAGGTAAGGTCAGCAACGCCGCTGCCGTTCAGGCTGTTAGCAAGCTCGCCAAAAGTGCTAACGGTGCCCGCGTAGGCTTTGAGCTTACAAAATAAGCGGTTGCACAAAGGAGTTTCCCCGCCCCAAATACAAAGAGTTGGCACGTGTGCCAACTCTTTGTATTTTCTACTCCCTAACTCCTAACTCTTAACTTCTATTTCCTAACCCTTAACTCCTAACTCCGATTACTTCGCACTGAAGGTAGTGACGTCGTTGCTGCCTTTTTGCGTTGAGCCAATGTAGAGGCCGTGCCAGACGGTGGTGGCATCGGTGGGCTCTACGGTTGACTGCATCACCTTGTAAGAGGTGCTTTTCACCATACCCTTAGCCGTGAAGAGACCGAGCGAGCTATTGCAGGCAGCGGGGAAGCTGTAGGTGATAAGATTGGCCTGGCTATTGGCATCGCAGAGCGTGTAGTAGCGCCCGGCCTGATAGCTGATACTGTTGGTGACAAAGGCATAGCCCTGAGTAGCTCCACTGATAGTGCTGCCCGTCGAGCTGCCGCCCCATCCGCCGCCTCCTCCACCTTGTGAGGCACCTGCGCTGATGGCATAGCCGTTACCGGAAATCTGAATGTACGAGTTGTTGTCGCAATCGAGTCCCTCCTCAGGGGCGCCCTTCGTCGTATAGGCAAAGACGGCACCGTCGCCGATGGTGATGGCGCCCGTACGGCCATAGTTACTGTCAACGGCATCGTTTCCGAACGAATAGCACACGGTGGCACCGCCATCGAATGTGATTTTGCCGGCTGAGTTGATACAGTCATCGTAGCACTTGAAGTAGTGCAGACCGCCCTTAATGTCGATGCCGGTCTTCGACTCGAGACCTTCGGCACCGTTGCTGGCAGTGCTTACCTCAGTGGTGCCGCCACGCATGGTGATGGTACCCATCACCTTGATGCCCTTTGCAGTGCCCGAGAGGCTACCGCCCATGCCGCCGCCCCATCCACCTGAGCTGCTGCTGCCGGCCGCCGTGCCCGTTGTGCTGACGGTGAGTGCGGGGCCATCGCCATCGGCATTGCCCTGCACATAGGTGCCATTCACCTTCATGCCCTTGCCGCCATTGCCAGTCATGGTGATGACGATGGTTCCGCCCAGCAGACTTGCATTGCTGTCGGCTTTGATGCCCTTGGCAGTGTAGTAGTCGCTACTGGCGGCCGCCTGCGGAGCGCCACTGTTATCGATAGTGATGCTGCCGCCGTTAGTCGTGATGTTGGTGACAGAGATGCCCTTGCCGGCGGTGCCGCTGGCAGTGATGTGGAGGGAGCCGCCATTCTGCACGAAGTCCACGGCCTTGACAGCCGAGCTGTAGGAGGCGTCGTTGTTCACAACCATCATCGCACCACTGGGCGTAAGGGTAATGTCACCGCCGTTGACGGTGAGTGTAGCCTTCGACTTGAGGCTCTTGCTCATGGCGCCACTGTTGCGCACGCTCACGGTGCCACCGCCGATGGTGAGGTTGCCGTCGGCCTTGATACCCATGGCGTTATAGCTGGTGCCGCTATCCTCGCTGGTATCATTAGAGCCGCTATAGGTAGCCGTGACATTGGTCAGCTTGTAGGTGCGGGTGGTGCCGCTGGTGGTGTAGCTGTTAGTGATGGTGTAGTAATAGTCGCTGCCACTGGTGGGACCGCTGAACGTCTCAGAGACGATGCTGTAGGTGCGGTTGCCCTGTCCGCGGCTGGTGTAGTCGGCCGACTTGAAGTAGTAGGTGCCGCTGTCAGAGGCACCGAAGTCGTAGCGATAGAAGGTGGTACTGGTGCTGCCCACGGTCTTCGTGACCGTGGTGGTGAGCTGGGCCACCTGCGTGCCGTCGCTCTTGTAGAGATAAAGAGTTGTCCAGGCATTGCTGCCACCACCGCCCATGCCGCCACCACCACCGCCGGCAGCGGGCAGACTGACATAAACGACGTAGGATGTCTGTGGCGTGTCGTCGCCTTCTTCACCCGTAGCGGCATCGGTGATGGTGGCTGTGCCACCCTTGCCGTCGGCAGTAATGTCAATAACAGTAGTGGCGCTGCTCTCGTCGATGGTGACGGCACCGTCGGCACTGATTCCCTTGCCACCATCGGCAGTGTTGTTGATGGTGATGGAGCCACCCTTGATGCTGATGTTGCCAGTTGCCTTGATGCTGGTGGGATAGCCAAGGTCACCGGCAGTAGTAATACCACCTGTTTGCGTAATGTTCACGCTGCCATCACTCATTCTGATATCGCCAGCAGCCTTTATACCCTTGGCACCGTCGGCAGTGACGGTAAGGTTCAGGGTACCACCAAGGATGTAGATGTTGCCGCTGTCCTCATCCTCATGGTCGGTGAGCTCACCTGTCGACGTGGTGCCGTCGATGTCGCACTGCAGGCCGTCGTCGCCCACGTGGTCAATCGTCAGCGTACCACTCTCCATCAGGAAATACTCATCGCAGGAGATGCCGTCGCTGACAGCCTCCTTCACATTGATGGTGGCATTCTTCAGCTCCATGTACTCGGCACTCTTAATAGCGTGGGCCACCTTGCCATAGACGTTCAGCACGCCACGGCCTTTCAGCTCGAGGTGCCCCTTGCAGTAGATGGCAGCCTTCTGACTGCCAGTGGCCGCATCAGTGAGGGTATTCTCGGTGTCGCGCTTGATGCTGAGGTCGATGCGTTTGCCGTCCATGATGCAGATGGCTGCACCACTGAAGAGGGGCGTCGCGTTGGTCAGCGTCAGGCCTTGCAGCTCGACGGTGGCCTTGTAGGAGCCAGTCATATAGAACTCGCCATCGCTGCTGCTGCCACTGAGGGCATAGGTAATCTCGCCAACGTTGTCGTCGACATTGTCTGACTGCAAGATACTGACGTGGCCGCCCCTGCAGATGACGGTGACATACGGGGCGACATGGGCGGGCACGAACACCTTCGAGGTAAAGTCGTCGTAGTCGACGTGGATGGTATTGTCGTCGACAGCGGTCGTGTCGATATACATGCGGGTGATGTCGCTGAGCGTATACACCTTATTTATAATAGTAATGGTCTTGCCGTCCTGATAAATCATCTCTCCGGCCTGGGCGGCAGGAATCTGGTAGGTCACCTGCCCCATCTCGACGTTGAGGGTCTGTGCCGTCATGGCCATGGCGACGAGGGCGGTGGCGGCTGTTGCTATGAAACGTTTCATCGGCGGTTATTCTGTTGATTGGTTAAGAACGATGTGAACAATGCCGATATAGTCGGCAACGGTGATTCTGCCATCGCCGTTGACGTCGGCGTTTGTGACGTTCCACTGCACGGGCGTGTTGCCCGTGATGTGGTGCGAGACGGCCACGTAGTCAGCCACGTTGACCACACCGTCGTCGTTAGCGTCGCCCAGGAGCACAGCAGGCTGTGGAGTGGCTGTCTCGGAGAAGAACATGGAGGCGAGCGAGGCCAGCGTGAACGTGCGGTCGCCGTCGGCACAGGTAGCATGGAGGAGGCCATCGCTGAAGGTCAGCTCCAGCCCTACGACGCTGAGCGGCGTCAGTGTGCCTTCGTTCTGTTTCATCACCAGGTAGTTGTAGGTGACGTTGTCAGCGCTGGCAGCGAGGGCTGCTATGGCCAACAGCATTGTAAGTAGTTTCTTCATCTGCGTAGAAGGATGTTTTGAGTTTGTTTTATGTTGCAAAGTTATGATTATTCTTACTAAAAGACAACTATTATTCAACGAACGACCGTTTTCGTTCAGCGAAACAGGTGGCACGTGCCACCGTCGCTATGGGCATAGCTCCGGCAGAGCGCCTGAATGAAAGTAGCATTCGCCATGACGCGCTCCTCATTGCCGTCGTAGCCGTTGATGAGCACGACGAGGTGGCGCGTGGCGAGTGTGATCTTCGTGCGTTCGCTATCACTGGTCGGCGTGCCTACACCACCCAGGCGGTCACGGTAGACGGGCAGCCCCGCAATGTTCAGCTGGCCACGCCCGATGCCCTCATAAGGCTCGCCCTCACGACCCACGCCGAGGGTTAGCGTCGTACCCTCGAAGCGGTCAGCATCGAAGCCGCCAATGCTGTAGCCATAGGCTATCGAGGCGACGTTGATAAGGTCTACCAGCGTGTCAATCTGGTAGAGGTCCTTGCCCTGAAGCAGGCGGCGGATAAGCTGCTCGGAGGCAGGACGATAGCGTGAAGGATCCTTGCCACAAGCCTTATACACACGCCGAGTCGCAGCGATGCTGGGCAGGTCTTTCAGCGTCTCGGTGGTAAGTTCGCGCCGACACTGCTCGGCCTGCCGTTGTATCTCGTCCCACAGCGGCTCACAGTAGGCGCTGTTCTCTACCTGCGCCTCAAGGCACGCCCCTACGAAGTTGGGGCACACGCTTCTTATTTCTTCACTAACGATAATTTCCATTTTCAAAGTGGCACAAACTATTCACTATTAACTCTTCATTCTTTACCCTTCAACCGTTTTAAACCGTGTTGAACCGATGCTCACTCTTCAACCGTGTTGAACCGATGCTCACTCTTCAACCGTGTTGAACCGATGCTCACTCTTCAACCGTGTTGGACCGATGCTCACTCTTCAACCGTGTTAAACCGATGCTCACTCTTCAACCGTGTTAAACCGATGCTCACTTCCCCGCCATAATGTTCGTGATGGCCACGATGTCACCGATGCCCACCTGGCCGTCGCCGTTGACATCACCATCAGAGGCACTGCCACCCATGCGAATGACATTGTCGCCCTCCACGACAGCATCGCCCCAAACGAGCAGTGCAGTCGCCGTTTCGGAGTCCGTGTAACCATCGGCAGTGGCATACACTGACATAAGGTACTGCGGAGCAACAGTGACGGAGCTGCCACGCCCACTACTCACGGTCATGCTTCTGAGCGTCCACACACACTCCGCACCCTCGGTGGCACATTGCAACAGCAGCTTGCCGCCAACATAGGTGATGGTCGGCGTAGCACACTTTTCTGGTGTAGGCACACCGACAGGCACCACGCCCTTCTGGCCATCCATGGTGTAGTAGCCACCATTCACAAACGACAGGTTGTCAGTCTGCGGCGAGCCATTGTTGCTGAAGATGATGTTGGTAGGACTTGTAGTTAGCGTCCCCGTGTAGGTCCACTTCCAGACGGCACGACCATTGTCGGCATTGCCCAACCTCATGCAGGCCTGGCCTGGCCATTTGCCGCCCGTGTAGTTCTGCGTGTCCCATGCCCAGCACATCACGGTCTTGTCCCATGAAGTGGGGGCTTCAAAGAAAGCGCACGTCTCGTCTTCGCCAACCTCGCAGAAGCTGGGAATCGTGATGACGATTTCCTCCTCGCGCTCAATGACAGTATAGGTACGGCTGACCACGCCACTCACCTCGCCTCTAACGAGCAGGCCCACCGTCAATGTCGTGGTGCCGAAGGGAAGCATGAGCGACGTGCCACTATCGACTGCTGGACTGTCAACTGTTGGCGTCGTGCCATCAGTGGTGTAGACTATCTGGGCATCGGCAGCAGTAGTGACAGCCGTCAGGGTGGCATGCTGCCGACCCTCGTAGGTTCCTGAAGGTAGGTCGACATAAACCATGTCCATGGTAACTGGGAAGTAGTAGGCGTAATGATAGCCCGACAACACTTTCACCCACTGCTGCAGAGGATTCGCAGCCTCGTAGGCAGCCACGTCGCCGACAACCACCAACAGGCGGTCCGCTGACGCAGTCTTAATCTTCGTAGCAAAGTGTTTCTTCGCACTACCGACAACCTCATAGCTGCTCTCGCTGTTCACACCAGCAGCCTTGCGGGCAGCCACCATCGCCTTGATTTCAGCAGGATAGGCTTGCCAGTGCTTCATAAACACACAGGGCGTGCCCGGCATGGCCAGCATGAAGGCGTTGGCAGCCAGTGTGTCTTTCTTCAAGGGGTCTTGCTCAGCATTTGGGCGACGCTCCGTGTCGTGGTTCTCAACGAAGGTCACGGCATAGCGGCGATACTGGCCCTGCTCGAAGTTAGCGCTCACCAATGGCCAGTTGCCGTCGTTCTGCAAATCCAGATAGCGGTAGTCACCGTTGTTCATGGCATTGCGAACGGTGTAGCGGAACTGGAAGTCGAAGGCAGCACTCTCGATGATGCCGTCCATGCTGGTGCCCTCAATCCAGTTCTTGATGGTGTTCGAGCTGTCCCAGCACTCGCCGACAGAGAACTCTGGCTGCGCGGCACTGTTGTACTGGCCGATAAACTGCGCCCCATAGCCCTTCACCATGTCGTAGCGGAAGCCAGCATAGCCCAGGTCGGTCTTCAGGAAGTCGAGATAGGCCTTTACTATCGTCTGCACGTTCTCGCTCTTGTGATCCAGGTCGCGCATGCCGTCCCAACCCTCGCCCGTGTCGTTGTTGCTGCTCAGTTTATACCCGTTTTTCTTAGCCCAGTCCTTAGCTTCATCGTCGGCACAGATGTCGGTCGACTTCATCTCGTAGGTCACGCCTTTATACGTCTCCTTGGGGAAGTCCACCCAGTTAGACACATTGCGGCGGTGGTTGATCACCACGTCGGCAAGGGTCTTGATGCCCTTGGCCTTGTACGTGCTGATGAGCGACCGCAGCTGTGCCTCAGTACCAAACGAGCTGTTGTAGTTCGATAACCAGTACAGGTCGTCGTACCCCATCGACTTACCGCCGCAGTTACCACTCTGTGGCAGCCACACCAGGTCAAAGGTACCACTCACCTGGTCGGCTTGTTGCTCCAGCGCCGTCCACTGCGCATCATCGTAGCCATCCCAATAGAATGCCTGCAACATGACGCCGTCGTACTCCGACGGCCAGCCCTGTGCACGTCCGGCGGTGACGAACAGATGGGCACAGATAATGATCAATAGTAATCGTCTCATGGGTCCGCGAGTTAGAAATTCATCGGCAAAAGTACGAAAAAAGTATGAGCCCACAAAACTTTTCGCCCGAAAAGTTTCTCTCTGAAGACGTTAATTCTTTTTAACCCAGATTATTTATTAGCTCACATTAGCTATTGTTACAACCATTCACATTTCCCTGCAACTGTTTCATTGCGAGCCTGTTATGGTGAAGGGTTTCTTTTACCGAGACTCAGCATCACATCCTTCTCCTCGCGATGAGAAAGTAGTCGTCAAGCAGAGAACGTATGTCCATATCATTGATGTTGTCTCTATCATTGATGTTGCACTCACCATCACTGTAACGTCACTTACCATCACGCTAACGTCAATTTTTGTCGCTCGAAAGACTACCAACATCTTCCGAGGAAGCTACCAGTTTCTTCCGAGGAAGCTACCAGTTTCTTCCGAGGAAACTACCAGTTTCTTCCGAGGAAACTGAATTGAATGTCGTAAGTATGCCGTTTCCATGTCGTAAGTATGCCGTTTCCATGTCGTAAGTATGCCGTTTCCATGTCTTAAGTATGCCGTTTCCATGTCGTAAGTATGGCGTTTCATGTCGTAAGTATGCCGTTTCCATGTCGAAACCCTATGACTTACGTTTCAAAAAGCAGGCGTTTACGTCCTGAATTCCCGAGAATAAGAGCGTAATTCCCGAGAATAAGAGCGTAAATCCCGAGAATAAGAACGTAAAACCCGAGATTCACTAGCCCAAAAATCACCTACTTACCCAAAGACAAGGCACGCTAAAAACCATTCACCATAACCATCTAACACACAGCAATATATACCAAGAGTGAAAGGTTGACTTATTTCTTCCGAAACACTTTATACAATAGTAAAAACGAAAAAAATTGTCTTTTACCTTTGTTCTACATCAAACCACAACCTGGCTTTGTTTTTCCGCGAACTTATCACATTGTCTTTCACCTTTGTTCTACATCAAACCACAACATAGATTCGCCTACAACATGACACCGTCGTACTCCGAAGGCCAGCCCTGTGCACGTCCGGCGGTGACGAGCAGATGGGCACAGATAATGATCAATAGTAATCGTCTCATGGGTCCGCGAGTTTAGAAATTCATCGGCAAAAGTACGAAAAAAGTATGAGCCCACAAAACTTTTTGCAAAAAAATCGACCAGAACGGACAATTCTCATTAATCTCAATTTGTCTTCAATTATATCGATTCGTATCATGAACTTTGCACGAACTTTAATGTACAAACCATAAGTTATTCAGATATAACCCACTTGCCATCATTATCCTTGCCTTCATGCTTCAGAACACCTTTCTTCTGCATTGCAGAAAGGTCGCGCTCGATGGTGCGCTGGCTCACCGACAAAGTCTCCGACATTTGTTTGCCGGTGATTGTCGGAGATGCTTTTATGAGATTGAGTATTTTCTGCTGACGCTCAGTGAGTTTCGTCTCCGACATGTCTCCAACATTTTGTGTGACGGAGGTGGCATAAATGATGGTCTGAAATTGGGTGGGAGTGGATTTGAACACAGGTTTCAGTTCATCCTTGTATCCATCCAATGCTTTGGTCTCATTGCAAATGCGAGTGAGTCCACTGCCTCGTTTCTCCATGTAGTCAAGCTGAGCCATCACATTCGCAAGAATAGGATTGCGTCTTTCAGAAGAAACGTCAGCGATGTCTAAGTCTTGAATCAGCATACCATTGTACATTCCTCCAGGTGATGTAACGGCGAGTCGGTCATCGTAAATGTCAAGATGAACTTCACTACCCATTACGGTGTAGTCACGATGGATGAAATGGTTTACCATAGCCTCCAGAACAGCACGTTCCGCATACTCAGGTTTGTTCTTTCGTCCATCAGGTAGTTTCTCCCAGCCTCTCTTGGTGTTGGATTTCACAAAATTCATGGCTTCACGGAGCAGCATGAGGACATTGCCTGTAAACTCTGCATCGTTGATGGCGTCGCCCTTTTCCGTTCCATCCCATCGGGTACAATAAAGACGAGATTGCCATAAAGGACAGTCGTCAGCAGCAAAAAAGTGAAATTAATTGAAAAAAACTGCGTTTTTGCGTAGCGTTTTCACACTTTCATCGTAATATTAGTATGGAACGTCTAAAGTACATCTCGTTGGTAGCGGAACTGAGGCAGATTGCTGTCAGGAGGGCTTTGGCGCTGCTCGACGAAAAGGAAGATGCTGAGGACGTGGCCGGAGAGGTGATGATAAGGTTGTGGGAAAGACATGAAAACCTGCGAGAAAACACTGACGAGGTGAAACGCCTGGCCGACACAATAGCAAAGAACCTTTCGCTTGACATATTGAGACACCGACGACGACATCCCATCCTGCGCATTTTCCATCGGCAAGGGGACGAGGACGAAGACACGGGCAACACTCCCGATATACCCGATTCATTCACGCCACAGCATTATGTAGAGGACAAGGAGGCTGGCAGCATCGTCCAACGCGCCATGAGCCAACTGCCCTACAACTGGAGAAGAATCGTGGAGATGCGCGAACAGGAAGATATGAACTTTGCGGAAATAGCCCAGGTGCTGGGAACCAGTGAATCGTCGTGCCGAGGCATGATGTCGAAAGCACGACAGAGATTGTTACAAATAATAAGTATTATGACAAGATGAAGGAACGCGAATACATACAGAAACTGCTTGACAGATACATGGTTGCTGAAACGACCAAGGAGGAAGAACAGCTTCTTTCCGACTATTTCAGCACCCACCGCGATATTCCAGCTGAGTGGAGCGAGTTCTCCATCCTGTTCAGAGGCATCAGACAGTATGAGCAAAAGCCACGTGCATCATATAGGAGAGTAATCATGAAATGGAGTGCTGTGGCGGCTGTAATAGCTTTCGTGTTCGGAACAGGATTGTTACTCATGCACCAAGAGGAAACGAGCAAGCCATCGGATGCTATAGCCCAAACGAAGGATATGCCGTCGCCTGTTGTCATAGAGCCGCAGCATGAGACAATCGCGGAAGTATCACCAACCGTGGCAGAGATAACGTCAAAGCCATCTCGCCCTGTCAGAACAGGAAAGTCGGCAAAACAAAAATCTAAGGATGTAGAACAGATGATGAAGCTACTCGATGAAGCCGACATGGCCTTTTCGCAAGCTACGGTACAATGTGCCATAGACATCGAAGAGAGTATTCCTCAGAGTGAGGAGCAAGAGGAAACAGACAGTGAAACCAATATAATCATTTAGAGCGTATGAGACACCTTTTAATTATAATAATCATATTAGCTTCTACATTGGTCGGGCATGCCCAGACACACGTCAGAAAAGCCATCGACAACATGTTGTCAGAGCATCCGGAGTGGGTCGTCAACTCCGGGAAAAGTGAGTCTGCCAGCAAGTCGGGCACACAATCGAATCGCATCTACGAGTTGTCGATAACCGACCCTACGGCCATAGACTCCCTCCTGTCCGCTTTCGAAGCCGACAAGATGGCTGGGTATAGCTACATACGCACTTCTGCCGCCTACAATCAGGCCATGCAGAAACGTCGCCGGACTACCGTTACATTGCAGAACGGTGAGCGCTTGGAAAGCCATTCCACGGAATACAACTTCGTGTCGCTGTCGGTCGTTGCCTCTGAGAACAAGAGTTACCGAACCAACTATATACTGAAATGGTATCAGCCAAAGGATGGCCGGGTGGAAGCAAAACTATACATACTCAATGGCCCAAGACCAAACAATCAATAAAAAACAAACCACAAATTTATGAAAAAAATCGCTTTGACCCTCATGTTGCTGGCCATCACATTGTCGGCCTCAACACAAAACGTAGTAGATGACCTCATCGGCAAACTGTTGAAAACCTATCCTAAGACCCCGTCACGGGAAATGATTGACAAAGACCCCAAAACAGGGAAGCTTCTAAGGCACATCACAGAATACAGTTTCCGTGACATCAATCTGAATAATTTCGTCCCTCTGATCATCGCCTTACGTCATCCGCAGAGCGGTTATTACACCCAGGAAAACACACTCGAGGACGGCTGCAATGTTTGCGAGCTTCGTGTAGCCGATGCCGACCCTGATTTCCGCACGGTCTATATACTACAGACGAAAGGTAGCGATGCCGACCTGCACGTACTCTACGGCAAGATGCCCTACAGTGAGATGTCCACCAACTTCGAATACGCTCCCGGCAAATACTACACCATTGCGAACAAAAGCACAGGCGCAAAGCTGGGCCTGTCGTTCGACTACAACTTACACGCCAGTGCTTTCCGCAATTCCGTGCCGTCGGGCCGTGGCCCCAATGGTATCGTCATTACCGACAAGAAGGTTTTCCGCTTTAAGTTCATCCCAACAGTCGTTGTTGACACGCGCTTCTCCGACACCGTGAGCGAGGACTGCTTCATTGTCACCGAGGACATGTTTGCCCTGGAGGACGGTTCCGAGAGCGAAGAGGGCCAGTGGCTCGTCTTCCGCTACCTCAAAAAGAACAATCCCTATCAGCGGTGGAAACTGATAGAAAGGGATGGCACGGTCACCATCATCAACAAAGCCACAGGCCGCTGTGTTGACCTGGCTGGTGGCGAGACAAAGGAAGGTGCTTCCGCGTTCAGCTACGATATCAACGAAGACTCGCAAAGCAATGCCAACCAGAAATGGATAATTGAAGAAGCTGAGTAGCCTGTAAGAAAAGACTACAACGGAATTTCGATATTCATAAGCTCAAAACGAGTTAGTAAACAAAAGAACCCGGGTCAAGCATGGGCCGCAGCGATGCGCCCCATGCTTTTTCTCAATGACGGTTATGAGTCTGGCTTTGTGTCGATGAAAGTGAGGTGCTCGTGTCTTAGCTACCAAGTATGATTTCAGCGGAGGACAGATTGAGAACATTGCCAGGCATTATACTATTGGGAACATCCTTCATGGTGATTCTAACGATATGATAGCTTCGCACCGGCCATCCAGCAACCCTCAGAGTCGCTGGATGGCCGGCTACACTGTCTGATGCCCATGGTATCGGACTCAGTTACTTTGTTTCAAAATAATCGATATCCTCTTCACAGCATTTATCAGCTTTGTGCAAACGGATTTTCTTATAAAAGGAAGCACGGCATCGCCTATCGATATCGAACATTTTCTTGGAGCCCATCGGTGTCTCTTCAAAAGCCATTGAGTTACGGATGCCCATGCTGCCTGCCACAGCCTCGACATTCTGGTTGGCTCCAATATAGGTGAATGTCCAGCCTTCGTGGCGAAGCTCCTCTACAAGCGACTTAATCTGAGGCCCCGACCAATGTGTTGACGAATTCTCGTAGCCGTCGGTTATCACGGTCACCAGTACGCGGTCTTCCAAAGTGACGTTCCTCTTCAGTTCGGATATCATTTCTCCCATGGCGTCATAGAGGGCCGTGCAGCCACAGGCGACATAGTCTTCGTGCGTAAGTTCTTTCACTTCAGCGATAGGTGTTGTGGAATACTTGACCTTCAGATAGTCCTTTCCAGAGTTGAAGGATGCCAGCGTCAGGAACTGCTGCAGTTCCGGGTGGTCTTTTTGCCCGATTCGGATGGTCTGAATGGTTTCGTTGACACCACTGAGAGCCTGATTGTAGATGATGTCCATTGAGCCTGATGCATCAAGGATGATGAGATTGATGATACGTTTTACTTCCATAACTTTGCTGTTGTTTAATTGGTTCGACATTGCAAGGATGGTGCTACCCATTCTCACTTTTCACGGTGCAAAGTTAAGGGTAAAAAATCATGTAAGCAAGAAAAATGGAAATGCAAGGCTTGCAAGAGCTTTACTACTCTACTCCTTCTCTACTCCTTTACCTCCTTTACTCCTTTACCTCCTTTACTCCCTTTACCTCCTTACTCCTTTCCTCCTCAAAATCTTCATCGTCGTCAAACACGATTAGATTGCGGTCGAGAGCAACCTTGTAGGGCTCGCCAGGCTTGCCTACAATATAATAATGTTTAGCCAAGTGCTCATCGATGGTTTCCCTGAAATAGAAGTTGATCCTTGACAGCGTGTAATGGATGGAGCTGTCGACTGGATGTTCCAGTCTTCTTATTGTGTCGGCCATTCGAGGCGTTAACTCCGTCTTACGGGTTGTCTGCAGATAATAATTGACGAGCTCACGATGGTGATCTTCCAGCAGTTGCAAGACAATTCCCTCAGGATGGTTTATGAAAAGACAATAGACAGCTTTGTAGAACGGTCCCATCTTTACCTCCAGATTATTGTAGTCAGGGAGGAAGATGCTGTAGTCGTCGGTTATCAGGAGGCGTGAGACCGTTTCGTGTTTGGCAACGAATTCGACTAAAGCAGACAAAGGAATACCCCAAAGCCTGAGCTTCTCGATGTTCCTCTCTAATTCTTCCAGGGTATCCCTGACATCTTCCTCTCCAATCTCATCAAGCCGAGGCAATGTAGGCTCAGCAGATTCCTCAAAGCAAAAGTCATCGTCAGGGACGACCTCCTTGGACAAGTGTAATCTCTTCCGTATCTTCCACCATTGATTAGGAGTAGTGGCGCGTTTAGATCTTGAGGGTTTGATGACCCTTTGTTCATCGTCAGGAAGAGGTGTACACGCTTCAATGTCCATGTCATATCGTCTCTGGTAACGACTGACAGCAAACAATTGGTCCGCTATTCCCAAAACAGCTCTTTCGAGCCACTGAAAACTATCGCGATCGTTAGTGGCAGGAAGATTGATGGGCAGCCCCAGATATACCCACTCATCACCTTCCTTCTTGGGAGCATATAGGAATGAAGGTGCTATCTTCTCCCTGTTCTTCACATGGCTCATGTAGCCAAGAAGGTAGCTGCTGCGAAGCTCTGCCTTCTCGAGGATGTCTGTCGTGAGATAGGGGGCATAATACAGCACCTTCTCCTTGGTCTCTTCATCGTTGAAGAACATAGGGAGATAGACGAACTCAAGATGAGCCATCGCGAAGGTCCACTTCAATTGTTCGTAATGGCTCTTGATAATCGCGTTGATGTACTCATCATACTGGTTCTCAACATAGACGACCTGACGTCTGTCAGGTTCGAAGGGCAGGTTTCTGAATGCAATCGAATAGTTCATATTTTTTTAGGAGGTGAGGAGATGAGGAGATGAGGAGGTAAAGGAGATGAGGAGGTAAAGTAGTAGAGGAGTTGTGGAGTTGAGGAGGTAAAGTAGAATACCTTTTACGCGGCCTAACTCCTAACTTCTAACTCCTAACTCCTCCCCCCCCTAACTCTTTTCAATCATTTCAAGGAACTCATCCTCGCTGACGATGCGGATGCCCAGCTTCTGGGCTTTTTCCAGCTTCGAGGGTCCCATGTTGTCACCGGCAAGGATGAACGAGGTCTTGCCAGAGATGCTACCCACGTTCTTGCCACCGTGCTGCTCGATGAGCAGCTTGTACTCGTCGCGGCTATGGTGCTGGAAGACGCCACTGATGACCACCGACTGCCCAGCGAGCCGGTCGCTGTGGGTCACCGTCTGCGCCTCACTAAGCGCAAACTGCAGGCCGTAGCCACGCAGGCGCTCCACAATCTGGCGGTTCTGCTCATTCTGGAAGTAGCTGACGATGCTACGTGCCATCACCTCGCCGATGCCCTCCACCTCCTGCAGGTCCTCGAGCGAGGCTGTCATCAGCGCATCCATCGACTTGAAGTGGCGGGCCAACAGGCGGGCACTGGTCTCGCCGACAAAGCGGATGCCAAGGGCGAAGACCACACGCTCGAACGGCACCTCCTTCGACTTCTGGATGCCATTGACGATGCGTTGTGCCGACTTGGTGCGCGAGCCATCGCCGTTGATCTGCTGCACCTCAATGTCGTAGAGGTCGGCCACGTTATGGATGAGCCCATGACGATAGTACTCATCAACGGTCTCAGGCCCTAAGGAGTCGATGTTCATGGCCCGGCGGGCAATGAAGTGCTCTATGCGCCCCTTGATCTGCGGCGGACAGCCAGCATCGTTGGGGCAGTACCAGGCCGAAGACTGAGCATTATCCTGCGCAGGAGAATTCTCAATTTTCAATTTTCCATTCTCAATTTTAATCAGCGGCGTACCACACTCCGGACAGCGGCGGATGAACTGCACAGGCTGGGCGATGATGGGGCGCTCGTCGATGTTCACGCCGACAATCTTCGGGATGATCTCGCCACCTTTCTCCACATAGACCATGTCGCCAATGTGCAGGTCGAACGAGCGGATGAAGTCCTCGTTGTTCAGCGTAGCACGGCGCACGGTGGTGCCAGCCAGCTGGACAGGCTCCATGTTGGCAACGGGTGTGACGGCACCCGTCCGCCCCACCTGGTAGGTGACCTCCAAGAGGCGTGTCTGCACACGCTCAGCCTTGAACTTGTAGGCGATGGCCCAACGGGGCGACTTGGCTGTATAACCCAATGAGCGTTGCTGACGCAAGGAGTTGACTTTCAACACAATACCATCTGTAGCGACGGGTAGATTCTTACGCTCCTTATCCCAGTAGTTGATATAGTCGAGAATCTCGTCGACCGTACGAACCTTCCGCATGCCCTCACTGATTTTGAAGCCCCAGCTGCGGGCTGCTTCCAGGTTCTCGTAGTGCCCATCGGCAGGCAACTCCTCGCCCAACAGATAATAGAGATAGGCGTCGAGCTGACGACTGGCCACCACCTTCGGGTCAAGACTCTTCAGCGTGCCACTGGCAGCATTGCGCGGATTGGCGAAGAGCGGCTCCTCAGCAGCCTCACGCTCTTGGTTCAGCCGGTCGAACGACGTCCACGGCATCAGGATTTCGCCACGGATCTCAAAGGAGGGGGGATACCCACCCCCAGCCCCTCCCCAAGGGAGGGGGGCTTGAATAGATTCGTTAGTGGAAACACCAGCGGAAGAAGTAAATAAACCATCCTCTCTTGGGGAGGGGTTAGATGTGTAAGCACCAGCGGAAGAAGTAAATAAACCATCCTCCCTTGATGAAAGGTTAGATGTGGAAGCACCAGCGGAAGAAGTATATAAACTTCCCTCCCTTGGGGAGGGGTTGGGGGTGGGTTTCAACACCAATGGTATGCTCCTGATGGTGCGGACATTGGCTGTCACGTCGTCGCCATGAACACCGTCGCCACGCGTTACGGCCTGCACCAACCGCCCGTTCTCGTAGATGAGCGAGATGGAGAGGCCGTCGTACTTCATTTCGCAGCACACCTCGAAGGGCTCACCACCCAGGCCTTTCTGCACACTCTCGTACCAGTCGCGCACATCCTGCTCGGAGTAGGTGTTGGCCAGCGAGAGCATCGGGTAGCGGTGAGTCACCTGCTGGAATCCCGTCTGCAGGTCGCTACCCACCCGCTGCGTCGGCGAGTTGGGGTCGTAGAGTTCCGGGTGACGGGCCTCCAGCTCTTGCAGTTCCTTCATCAGGAAGTCAAAGTCCTGGTCGCCAATCGTTGGCTGGTTCAAGACGTAGTAGCGGTAGTTATGCTCATGGAGCTCTTTCCGTAGTTGATCTATGCGTTGTTTCTCGTCCATTGTTCTTTTTTAGGAGTTTTTTCAGGAGTTGAGGAGTTGAGTAGATGTGGAGGTAAAGTAGGATAGGAGTTTGGAGGGAGGAGTTAGGAGGGAGGAGTTAGGAGGGAGGAGTTAGAAGTTAGGAGTTAGAAGTTAGGCCGCGTAAAAGGTATTCTACTTTACCTCCTCATCTCCACAACTCCACAACTCCACAACTCCTCATCTCCTTTACCTCCTCATCTCCTTTACCTCCTCTACTCCTCTACTCCTTACTCCTCTACTCCTTACTCAATGCACATCTATTCCATCAAAATAGAGTTCGGCGATGACCGTGTCGTCATACTTCGAGCCGGGATAGACCTCGAGGATCTCGAACTTCAGGGTCCAGTCAGGCTTCGTGTCATCGTTATAGCCGAGGGTGCCCACTTCGAAGCTCTGCATCGTGCGGCTGTCCTCCAGCTCAAGAATGGCGTACGGCTTACCTTCGTACCACATGCGCAACTTCTTCACGCGGGAATTGTTGCGCCAAGCCGTCTCGGACTTCACGTGCCCGTTCAGAATTTTCACCGTCGTGATGCGCGGACAACGGCCCTCGAACGTGTAAGTCAGCGACTCGCCGATGCCCTTGCCCTTTGTAGCCCACACGCTCTCGTGGCTGAAGTCGTGCGCATTCTCGGCACTGTAGTTGAACTTGCCGACGGGCGGCAGACAGCTCGATGCCGTCAGCGCTTTTACAGAGCCACCGCAGTACCAGCTGCAGTACCCCGAATACAGGTCGTCGTAGACGGTCAGGTCGCCGACACGCTCGTCGATTTGCTCGCCTTGGTCAATATCCATTGCGATTTGTTCGTATTCCTCCACCGTCACCTTCGGCATCGGGGTGATGCTCTCAGGATGGATAACCCTCAGCTGCCCTTGTGCTGCCGTTGCCGTAAAGGCGAGCAGCGCAGCAATCATGCTTTTCCTCATTATTTCCATAGTCTGATAAACTGATTGTCGGGGCAAAAGTACAAAAAATAATTGTAAAACATGGGCTCTCCATGAGAAAAAGTGCAAAAATTTTGGAAATGCGGCGTATTTTACGTATCTTTGCCGCCACAATGAACAATCCGTTCCGCATATTGAAATACGTGCTGAAGATGCGGCGCCCCAGCCGTGTCAGCGACATGGAGGCTGTGTTCGACGGCTTCTGGCTGCGCCCCGGCTATCACGCCCTGACGTTCTTCGGCTTCATTGTCTGCCGAACGGAAGAGACCGTCAGCCGGATAAACCAGGCTGTGACAGGACGCACGCAAGCCTTAGGGTCCGACAGCACCCATCAGCCTGCTGACAAGTTGGCAGACAGCTTCGCGGTGATGAAAAACCACGAGATGATTCACCTACGACAAGCACAGTCGTGCCACAACTCGTGGCTGCTGTTCTATATAAGATATATGTGGTACTGCCTGCGGGCATTGCCGCAGAACCGGAAGATGAAAAATGCCGCCTACCTGCTGAACCCCTTCGAGATGGAAGCCTACGCCCATCAGGACGATCCTGACTACCTCAACGACAAGGCTAACGGCACCAACGGCTGGCGCGACTACGCACGGCAATCACCGAGCGAGCGACTCGCAAGTCTCAAACAATCTTGAACCGTACGCGGAACGACCGTTCGTGCTCGTCCCAGTTCGTGCCCAGCATCTCGAAACGCCCAATCTGCGCGGTGCTCCGCACATGCTTCCCGATGCAGGGACAGACGTCGTAGTCGCCGATGCGCACCAAGCGTATCGTGTCGCTGACATCGTCGGGCAACCGGTCGAGGTCGATATCATCGGGCAGGTGGTAGCGGCTGACAAACTCGAACGTCACGGGCAGGTCGTCGGCGATGAGCTGCTGCATGCGCTGCTCAATCTCCCGCTCCTCCTGTCGTGTGGGTTTGCGTTCGAGGTGGAAGCTCATTTTGCTCTTCTTCCGCTCGATGTGGGCATTATAGCTCCGCTCACAGTCGAACATGCGCTGCATGGTCTGGTTAAGAAGATGCTCGGCGGTATGAGCAGGCGGGTACTCCTCCTTGTTGTGATCGTTAAGATAGATTTCTTCCATTGTTTCGGTTTTCGGGGTGCAAAAATACACATTTTTGCAATAGTTAGAACAATGCAAAGTAAGAAACTTCCGCCTTTTAACTCCCTTTAACGACTTCACCTTTTACTTTTTTACCTTTTTACTTTTTTACATCCCAAAAAATGCGTAACTTTGCACGCAAATTGCAACAACCCTTTTATACACCAAATCTACACAAGCAATGAAAAGAGACAACACAGTGTTTGAACTGATTGAGCGCGAGCACCAGCGCCAGCTGAAAGGCATGGAGCTCATCGCCAGTGAGAATTTTGTAAGCGACCAGGTCATGGAGGCCATGGGCTCCTATCTGACCAACAAATACGCCGAGGGCTATCCCGGCAAGCGCTACTACGGTGGCTGCCAGGTGGTCGACGAGGTGGAGCGCCTCGCCATCGAGCGCGTCTGCAAGCTCTTCGATGCCGAATATGCCAACGTGCAGCCCCACTCGGGCGCCCAGGCCAACGCCGCCGTGCTGCTGGCCGTGCTGAAGCCCGGTGACACCTTCATGGGCATGAATCTGGACCACGGTGGCCACCTGAGCCACGGCTCGCGGGTGAACACCAGCGGCATTCTGTATAACCCCGTCGGCTACAACCTCAACAAGGAGACGGGCCGCGTGGACTACGACGAGATGGAGCAGCTGGCCCTGGAGCACAAGCCCAAGCTCATCATCGGCGGTGGCTCGGCCTATAGCCGTGAGTGGGACTATAAGCGCATGCGTGAGATTGCCGACAAGGTGGGCGCCCTACTGATGGTCGACATGGCTCACCCCGCCGGCCTCATCGCCGCTGGTCTGCTCGACAACCCTGTGAAGTATGCACACATCGTCACCTCGACGACCCATAAGACCCTGCGTGGTCCGCGTGGCGGCATCATCCTGATGGGTAAGGACTTCGAGAACCCCTGGGGCCTGAAGACCCCGAAGGGCGAAGTGAAGATGATGTCGGCCCTGATCAACAGCGCCGTCTTCCCCGGACAGCAGGGAGGACCGCTGGAGCACGTCATCGCTGCCAAGGCCGTGGCCTTCGGCGAAGCCCTGCAGCCCGAGTTCAAGGAGTGGGCCCTGCAAGTGAAGAAGAACGCCGCCGTGCTGGCCGAGGAGCTGGTGAAGCGCGGTTTCCACATCGTCAGTGGCGGCACCGACAACCACTCGATGCTCGTCGACCTGCGCACGAAGTATCCCGATCTGACAGGTAAGGTGGCTGAGAACGCCCTCGTCGCCGCCGACATCACGGTGAACAAGAACATGGTGCCGTTCGACACACGCTCAGCCTTCCAGACCAGCGGTCTGCGTCTGGGCACGCCCGCCATTACCACCCGCGGTGCCAAGGAGGACCTGATGGTACTCATCGCCGAGCTCATCGAGACCGTGCTCAACGACCCGCAGAACGAGGAGGTCATCGCCAGTGTTCGCAAGCGTGTGAACGAGACGATGAAGAACTACCCGCTCTTCGCATACTAATCACCAACAGCATGGGGAGCCACGGGCAACGGTCCGTGGCTCCCCATATAACAACTAAAGCATGAGGCACAAACTACTACTCTTACTGATTTTTTCAACAGCTTTAAGCATTTGGGCAACGCCCGACTTTTCTACTAACAAACGCTACCACATCGTCTGCACACAGTTTGCGCAGGGATGTGTCACCGATGGTGCCACCGCCCAGCAGCAGACACCACTCTACTACCTGACTGCGGCAAAGACAACCGACGAGACCTACTGGATCTTCAACGAAGAGCAGGCAGGCCTCTTCTCCATCAAGAATGCTAAGACCGGACAGTTCGTCACCTACGACGGGGTGCGCGACACCTACCGCCGCTATCTCTCGATGACCGACGCCATCGACGGGCGCGCATCGCTATGGACCATCAGCCAACAAAGCAACGGCATCTACACCATCCGCAACGCCCAACAGACAGACAACATCTGGGACGTGCGCACCGACAGCTACATGGTGGGCACCTACGCCAATAGCGGCAACGGCAACCAGAACCAGCTCTTCAGATTCTACGACGAGCAGGGACGGCAAGTCACCGAACGCAAGGAGGCCACCGACAAGGGCTTCGACGTGTCGTCATGGTTCGAAGCCACCACCGATGCCCTCGACGGTTGGCAGAATCTGGGCGGATGGTTTATGAACACAGGCGCCGGCGGTTCACATTATAATGGCGACGCCTCGACCGTGGCACCCTTCATCGAGAACTGGCACGCCACGAACTACGGCCCACTGGACGACTGCTCACTGCAGCAGACGCTGAGAAATCTTCCCGCCGGCAGCTACACGCTGCAGGCCGACGTCATTGCCGTTTGGCAGGGCAGCTCGGGCTGGTATGGCAGCTCCGAGGAACCAGCAACGGGCGTTTCGCTCTTTGTAAACACGAACAGCACAACGGCAGCCACGGCCAACAACGCCCCAGAGCGTTACACCGTCGACGCCACGCTCACAGCCACTGGCCAGCTGAGCCTCGGCATCCGTGCCAAGAGCACCAACGCCAACTGGCTGGCCATCGACAACATGGCGCTCTTCTACCACGGCACGGAGAGCGAGCTGCTGGAAGGCGAGCGCAACAAACTGCGCGCCGAACTGGCCGACTTCTACACAAAAGACGAGATTGAAGCACTCATCGCCGACTGTGGTAACAGCTTCGACCAAATGGAAGCACTGCGCCACACCGTCGCCACCATGCCCACCATCGATCCACTGACACGCGCCACCGGAACCATCACCATCGACGGACGGGGCCTCGCCTATGCCGAGAGCATCAACCTCTACCTGTGTACGCTCCCCTTGGAGCACTTTGGTACCGACTATACCGCCACCATCGGCTACTCACCCGCCGAGGGCAACAGCACGCTGAGCATCAACGGCCAGAGCGTGGCTCCGGGTGGCACCTACACGTTTGCCAACGTCAGTGCCGGCCGCAACTATGCTTTCAGTATGACCCAGGCCGACGGCACTGCGGTGACGAAGAACGTCACCTTCACATCGCTGCCCGTAGTGAAGATGTACGGCTCGTTCAACGACGCGTATTCCGAGGGGCACATCGCCGTTCACGAGCCTAACAAAGAGGCTCCGCAGACACTCAACATGAAGGCGAAGTGGCGCGGCGGCATCACTAACAATGCTGACAAGAACAAGCGCAACTACCACGTCAAGCTGAAGGATGCCAACGGCGACAAGCTTGAAGAGAAGTTCTTCGGACTGCGCAACGACAACTCATGGATTCTGGAGGCTTGTCAGGTGGACATGAGCCGCATACGCAACCGTGTGCTCACCGACCTGTGGAACGACTACTCCACCCCACCCTACTACATCGACAAGGAGCCGAAGGCACGCACTGGCACCCGCGGACAGTTCGTTGAGCTGATACTCAACGACGAATATCGCGGCATCTACTGCATGACGGAGAACATCGACCGTAAACAGCTGAAACTCGTGAAGTATGACGAGGAGACACAGACACAGCACGGACAGCTGTGGAAGTCGAAGGACTGGACCTACGCCACACTCATGGGAACACGTCCCGACGGCGGCTATCAGCCCAAGGACTACCTCTCAGACACCAACGAGTACAGCGACATGTGGGACAAGTATCAGGTGAAATATCCTGACTTCGATGATGTGCAGCCCACCGACTGGCGTGCCCTCTACTCGGCCGTCAACTTCGTATGCACAGCCAACGATGCCACCTTCAACCATTATGCCGGCGAGTACTTCGACCTGCCGCTGATCATCGACTACTATATTCTCATGGAGACCATCCTTGCCAGCGATAACCACGGCAAGAACCTGTTCTTCGCCATCTACGACCGGCAGAAGTCCACGAAGATTACCCTTGCCGTATGGGACATGGACGCCACCTGCGGACAGCGCTGGAGCGACGCCTACTACCACTCGAGCATCATGCGCCCCGAACAGGACTACAGTGAGTATATTGCCACTCAGGAGCACGGCGACTACAACCTCTTCAAGCGCCTGCGCGACACCAATACCAACGACTTCAACATGCAAGTACGGCTGCGCTACCGCGACCTGCGGCAAAGCTTCCTGGCTACCGAGAGCATCCTTCAGCGCTTCCGCACCTACCTCGACGAGTTCAAGACCTGCGGCGCCGACAAGCGCGAATACGCCAAATGGAGCGGCAACAGCGACCTTTCAGGGCACTCTCTGAACTTCGACACCGAGATGAACTACATCGAGGACTGGTTCACACGCCGCATGAACTACCTCGACACGGAACGTTTTGACATCGCTTCACTGCCTGAGCAGGGTATCGCCTCGCTGACAACGGCACCCAGCACCAACCACACGGTCTACGACCTCCGCGGACGTGCCGTCGGCACCGCTGCTGACTTCAACAGCCTGCCCGCCGGCCTTTACATCATCGACGGCAAGAAACAACTAAAGAAATGAAAAGAATTACCATCATTGCCGCTTGTGTCATAGGGCACATATCGCTTATGCAGGCACAACCCATGCGCCTGAAGCAGCTTGCCAACCAAAAAGATACTGCGTGGTTTGCTACGCAAGAGGCACTCGCTGCCGCAGACTCTGTCGTGAAATACCAGTTTCCTTCCGGTGGATGGGCCAAGAACGTCGACTGGCACATCCCCGCTGAGGGTAACAGCTTGAAAGCGCGACAGGAGGTGTGGCGACAGATGCACAGTCAGGACGGTGTGGGCTCGACCATCGACAATGGCGCCACCACCACCGAACTGAAGCTGCTGGCTCGCGTGTGCCGCGCCCTCAATGCCATGCCTCACCCCAGCAAGGACGAGCGCAGACGCCTGAAGACCTATCGCGAGGTGTTTCATAAGGGCTTTAACTATCTGCTCACGGCGCAGTACGCCAACGGCGGATGGCCGCAGTACTACCCCTTTAAGCCACAGAACAAGGAGGGGCACGCCTTCTACTCGAACCACATCACGTTCAACGACAACGCCATGGCTAATGTCATGCACCTGCTGGAAGATGTCAGTCAAGGCAATGAGCCCTTCGACGGCGGCTTACAGCTGACAGATAAAGATAAGGAACGCGCGCATGAAGCTTTTATGCGCGGGATACAATGCATCCTCGACTGCCAGATCAAGAAGGACGGCAAGCTGACCGTCTGGTGCCAGCAGCACGACGAGCTGACGTTGCAGCCCGCACCGGCACGCGCCTACGAGCTGCCATCGTTCACTGGTAGCCACGAGACGCCCGCCCTGCTCAGCCTGCTCATGTCGCTGAAACATCCGTCGGACAGCGTCATCACCGCCGTCACCGCCGCCGTGGAGTGGCTCAAGGACCACGCCCTGCGCGACGTGAAGCTGGAATCGTTCACCAATGCGGAAGGCAAGCGCGACCGGCGACTGGTTCACCATTTCGGCTCTACCACCTGGGCCCGCTATTACGACCTGCAGACGGAGGAGCCCTACGTCTGCGACCGTGACGGTGTGCCCCAGCCCTCGCTGGAGTACATCGGCTACGAGCGCCGCAACGGCTACGGCTGGTACGGCACTGAACCGCAGAAGATCATCAACAAGTTTTCCACCTGGATTAAAAAAGTCCAGAGAGATTAGCACAAACGTATCACTCTACCACCACCTTGAGCGGCTCCTTGATTTGCCGTAGCGTCCAGCCGATACGCTCCTGCCACTCGGCCGGCGTACGCACATCGTAGCGCGACCACGCTGAACCGAAGTAGTAAGTGTAAGGCTGACCCTGATAGCCGTCGACGATGCCGAGGGCATGACCCTCGCTGCCACCCTGCGGCTGCTGGAAGAGCTGTTTCTTGGTGGTGACAGGGCCGTTGGGGAAGAGGGTAGCCACAAAGAGCTGGCAGCTGTTGTAATTCACATTGTCGGTGGGGTCGACATACGCCACGTAGTCCTTGCCCAGCACCACGCTCTCCTTGTCTTCAGAATGGATGACGACGCCCGAGGCCAACGAGGCCGTCTGTGTCAAGCCCTCGTACCACACCGTCACCTTATTGAAGTTAGAGCCTTTGTCGAGCGAGATGACACGGTGCTCGGTGATGCTGTCGGTGCCAAACGCCGTGGTACCGTAGACCAGTTCGACGGTGGTGCGCAGAGGCCCATTGTCGAGCACGCGGTACGTCTTGAAGCAGTAGGGATAGACTAGTTGCCCGCCACTCATCAGCGCCGGTGTGCCACAGCCCAGCGTGGCACCCACCTTATAGAGGTCCATGCCACGCCCATGGTCATGATGGTAGGAGTTCAGGCGGTAGAGGGAGTCGCCACGCTGGCGGTTCTCACGGCGCAGCTGCTCCACGGCAGGCATCATCACCACATCCTCCACCCAGTAGCGCCGCTCCACCACCAGCTCGGGTGTGTTCTTCGACCACACATCGGTGCCGTAGCTCCGCTCGCCCGTCTTCTGCAGGGCAGGACCGTAGACGCGATAGGCACCGCGGTCGTTCTCCCACGCATAGTCGTCCTTGCGCTCAGGATAGAGGCGGCCGTAGCACACCGTGGCGTAAGTCTTCGGCGTGCCACGTCTGACAGTGAAGCGGGCCGTCCTGTGCGGACGGGCGTCGGCCTCGATGAGCACTTTGCCGTCATAGGTCAGCTGGTAAGGCACCTCTAAACCCGCATTGTCGTAGACGATGAACTGCCGACCGCCTTGGATGCCAAGCTTCGTAAACACAGCACTGGCATCGAGCTCCACCACCTGGTGGCGGTACTCGTCGGTGTTGTTCGCCACCGTCACGCTCATGGAGTATTCTTCGTTATAACGTGATAACGTTATATCGTTATCCCGGGACTTCGTTATATCGTTATCCCGTAATAACGTCATAACGTCCTGACGCCCATCCTCAAACCGCAAGTGCTCGCAAGCAGCCAGAAGAAACGCGCCCACACCGAAGTTGGCCTGCGAATGGGCATCGACGGTCTTCGTGGGGTCGGGCTTCTCTCCGATGGGCTGCACATAGCCCACGCTGCCGTCGGCCTGCAAGGCGGTAGTAACGAGGTAGTTCCATGCCCGCTCAATCACAGGCACGTAGCGGTCACGATCGAGCAAACCATGGTTCACGCCCCACAGCATGCCGTAGGTGAAGAAGGCGGTGCCACTGGTCTCCGGACCGGGGGCATCCTCCTCGCAAAGCATCGAACGGCTCCAGTAGCCACCGGGACGCTGCACACGGGCCACACCCTCAGCCAACTCTTGGAAGCGTTGCAAGAAGAACGGACGATAACGGTAGTCGGCGGGCATGTCGCTAAGCACCTTTGCCAAGCCTGCCAGCACCCAGCCGTCGCCACGCGCCCAGAAGCTCTTGCCACCGTTGCAGGCGGTCTTCACCTTCGGATAGATGTACTTCGCGTCACGGTAGTAGAGCTGCTCGTCCTTGTCGTACATCAGCTCATCGGACCACTTGAAGTTCTCGTAGAGTTTGTCAAGGTACTTCACCTCACCCGTCACCTTATAGAGCTTCGTCAACACGGGCATGGCCATGTAGAGCGCATCGGCCCACCACCAGAAATCGGTCTGCGGCTGACGCACCTCGTAGTCCATCACCTCCAGTGCACGAGCAATCTTGAATTGAGAATTGAGAGTTGAGAATTGAGAGTTACGATGACCTTCCTTCGCACCATTTCCGCCTCCGGTGTAATTATAATTCTCGATTCCCAATTCTCCATTCTCCATAGCATACAGGTCGAGGTATGTCTGGAAGCATATCTGCCAGTCGCCGAAGAGCACGTAGTCTTGACCCTCGCCATAGTTCGCGTACTTCCACTTCGACGGGTCTTTCTCACGGGCACCCTGCCACAGGTTATGGCTGGCCCAACGCACACTGTAGTCTTGCCAGCGGGCAACACCCAGCAAGCGGACAGCTTCCATGTTGCCGGTGTGGTAGGCAGCCTCATCCCAGAACGAGCGCACCAGCGGCGAGTGGTGCGCCTGCCAGTAGTCGTTCACCTTGGTGATAATCTCGATGGTCGTTGGACGAGGCTGTGCCTCCGTTCGCTTCTTCCGCGCCTCAGCCTGCGTCAGGCTGAAGAGTAAAGCAGGCACCATCAGCACGCTCAGTATTGTTCTCTTATTCATGTCACTATTCTTTTAATTATTAGTATTGTCATCGAGTCATTGAGAGTTTCATCGTCGCGTCATTGAGGGCTTCGTTATGACGTTATTTCGTTATTACGTTATGACGAGTCCCATCGCGAGCAGTCGTTATGACGTTATAACGTTATTTCGTTATGACGAGCCCATCGCGAACAGTCGTTATGACGTCATTTCGTTATTTCGTTATAACGAGCTCGTCGCGAGTTTCAAACAATGTCCTTCGTTCCGTAGCATTGCGGATAGGCGGAGCAGCTCCAGAACTCCCGTCCGGAGTTTATTCCTTTCTTGGCCACTCGTTTCACCATGGGCTTGCCGCACAGCGGACAGGCAGGGGCATCGGCCTGTTTGCTTTGCTCCGTTCGGGCGGCAAGGCGCTCGGCAGTCAGCGCCTCGGTGAAGCCACCCTCCTCACGGAATGTGGCTAACTGGTTCTCTATCTGTTTGCCGATCATCATGACGAGGCGGTTGCAGAGCACCAGCAGGCAATTGGCCACAACGATAGAGTCATCAGAAAGTAGCCACCGGTCGAAGAGGTGTTTCTGCTTCAGGATGTGTGCACTGCTCTCATGAAGCACATCGTCCTGATAGGTAGGCTTGTCAAATCGTATGTTGGCTACCTGTGCGTATTCCGCTGAATGGATTGACCAGGGTGTCTGTTCATGCCGAAGCAACCAATTCACGTAGTCGTTGGCAAGCTCGGCAAGGGTAGCACGGGCAACATCAGTGAGCTTCATCTCTGTCTCCTTCGAGGTGGAATGGCGCGAGTTACCTTCTGCAATATTGGCAGGGGCAGAGCGCGCTGCCATCGTCATCTGGTCAAACTGCCGTCCGCAGGGGTCGTTCGTCCGATTAAGGAAACGTGCACAGAAATCCTGCGTAGCCAGCTGTATCACGTTGGCCATCACCCACGTGTCGAGCCAGTAAAAGCCGAACCTCCTGATTTGCAGCATGTTTTTTCCTTCTTTTTTTGTTATTAATCTTTTCGTGATTTCGTTATTTCGATTCCCGCCGCGAGCGGCCGTTATGACGTTATAACGTTTTTTCGTTATTTCGATTCCCGTCGCGAGCAGTCGTTATGACGTTATAACGTTATTTCGTTATAACGCCCCCGGCGCGAAGCTCGCCGTCAAAGAAGTCGAAGCACTGCCGGAACAGGTGATTGCGGGTGTTGCCGCCATAGATGCTGTGGTTACGATTGGTATACACCAGCTGGCGGAAGTCCTTGTCGGCCTGTACGAGGGCATCGACCAGCTGGGCGGTGTTCTCGTAGTGGACATTATCGTCGGCCAGGCCATGACACAGCAACAGTGCGCCGTGCAGCTGCGAGGCACGGGCAATGGGCGTCACCTCGTCGTAGCCGCTGGCGTTCTCCTGCGGTGTACGCATGAAGCGCTCAGTATAGACCGAGTCATAATAGCGCCAGCACGTAGGAGGTGCGATGGCCACGCCGCAACGGAACACCGGGCGTCCTTCCGTCATCGCCATCAGCGTGTTCCAGCCGCCATAGCTCCAGCCCCAGATGCCGATGCGCTCCTTGTCAACGAAAGGCTGGCTTCCGAGCCACAGTGCAGCCTCCACCTGGTCGCGGGCCTCTAACTCGCCGAGGCGCAGGTACGTACATTTCTCAAACGCTGCGCCACGCCCGCCAGTGCCACGGTTGTCGACACAAGCCACGACGTAGCCCTTCTGCGCCAGGTACTGCTCGAGAATGGCACCCTGTCCGTTCATGCCCACGCCCCAGGCATTCTTTACCTGCTGGTTGCCAGGGCCACCGTACTGGTACATCACCACGGGGTAACGCTTCGAGGCACTGAAACCTACGGGCTTGACAAGCCAGCCATTCAGCTTCACGCCCTCACTGGTAGTGAACGAGAAGAGCTCCTTCGTGCCCATGTCGTAGCTGGCATATTTGTCGGCCAACGCCTTGTTGTCGATGAGCGTTGCGATGACCTTGCCAGCACTGCTGCGCAGGGTGGTCTGTGGCGGTGTGTTCATGTCGCTCCAGTTGCAAATGAAGCTCTTGAAGTCTGTAGAGAATATGGCCGTGCTCCATCCGTCCTGTGGGGTGAGGCACTCCGTCTTTCCATTCTTATGGCTGACATAGACCTTCTGGTCCAGTGGTCCGTTGTTGAGAGCAGCATAGTAGAGGTCGCCAGTAGCCTCATCGTAGCCATAGATGGTGGTGACAACGGCGCCACCCTCAGCTCCAGCCGCCGCAGTGGGGACTGTCCGCAGCAGCTGTCCGTTCAACGTGTAGACATAGGCATTGCGGTAGCCGCTGCGCTCACTGGCTATCACTAAGTTGTTGGCTGTCAGCTGGTAGTCGGCAAAGACATCCTCGTTGATATACTTGTCGACCTTATCCTCGACCACCAACTGGCAGACGGTGCTCAGCGCGTTGGCCATGTAAATGCGCAGGCAGTCCTGATGACGGTTCAGCGTGAACACGGCCACCTTCGTGGGGTCGTTCGTCGACGCGATGCGTGGGATGTAGCCATCCTGGTCAAGCGGCAACTGCATGGTACGCGTCTGGTGGCTCTTGATATCGTAGCTCAGCAGTGTCAGCCGTGCGTTCTGCTCGCCGGGCTTCGGGTATTTGTAAGTATAGGCACCCTCCAAGCGTCCCCAGCTGGGGGAGGCTTTGGCTGCACCAGCGTTCCAGTCGGCAGGCGTCAGGGGCAGGTAGCGCTCAAGCACGTCGCTCTCATCGTAGCGCACCCACACGATCTGCCGTGAGTCGGCCGTGAACACCATCGCACGGTTGTGCGAGAACTCCTCCTCGCACACCCAGTCGGGCAGGCCGTTGATAATCGCATTGCGCTTGCCGTCCTTCGTCACCTGACTCTCGGCATTGCCATAGAGCAGCTTCACCAGGAAGATGTTGTTGTCGCGAACAAAGGCCACCTGTTCGCCGTCGGGGCTCCACAGCGGTGTCTGCTGAGGGCCGCCGTCGCTCAGTGGCTCCAGTCGGTTATTGGCTATCGTATATATATAATAGGTGGCGGTGAACGAGCGCCGGTAGATGCGCTCCGTCTTTGTCTGTATCAGGATGCGTTTGCCCGTGGGACTCATGATGTAACCATCGACGCGGTCGATGTTGGCGCCACGCGCCGTCGAGGCATCGAAGAGCACACCCGTCTGCTTGCCGGTCTTGAACGAATAGCTCACAATCTGCCGACCGTCGTCCGAAATCTGCGCATACGTCTCACCGCCAGCCATCGGCTCAACAGCCGACATCGATGCGCCACGGAACGCACCACTCGTTATTTCCTTCAAGTCCAGGCGTCCGCCGCCCAGCAACTGCGTCGCTGCCATCAGAAGCGCCGCACAAATCATGGTCATTTTTTTCATACGTTTCAGTTCTTTGCCTTCAGGATGTTTTTTCTTTTCCCTGCGCTTTCGCAGGCTTTTCGTGTGCAAAGGTACGCATTATTTCCGAGAAAACAATACTTCACTACTAAAAGTTTTCCTAAACATTTGGCCGTCTGCGCCTTTTTATGTAATTTTGCACCCTGATGACAACGACATTCCTACGCCAGTGGCACGAATGTGACAATGAAGCAACAATGGACTTAAAAGGAAAATACCGACAGTTTAAAGAGTGGCAGCTCAACCCATTCCACTACACACAAAATCAACGCGACACCGTACACTGTGCCAACTGCGGCACGGAATTCACAGCGAACTACTGCCCCGTTTGCGGCCAGAAGGCCAGCGTGGGACGCATCAACTGGGAGACCGTGCGTCAAGGCATCATGCTGCTTTGGGGCATGGAGTCTCGTTCGCTCAGCTACACCCTGCTGCAACTGCTGCTACGTCCGGGCTACCTCATCGGCGACTATCTCAGCGGTCGGCGCCAAATATCGTTCCCACCAGTGAAGATGCTCGTTCTTGTGACCATCGGTACCTTGTTAATCGACAAGTTGGTGTACTTTCTATATCCTAAGGCAGAAGAAGTGGTCAGCAACGACACAAGATTTTCTCTGTTCAACAGATTTGTCAACTGGGGAAACGACAATCCCGGATGGTTCTTGTTGGCAGTGAGTTGCCTCTTCATCTTGCCTACATGGACGACGTTCCGACATGCCCCGCAGCACGCTCAACACACCCTGCCCGAGGGGTTTTTCATTCAGGTTTTCATGAGCACGTTGATACTGATGATAAGTGCGTTCGTCACACTGACCACCCCCTGGCTTACGTGTCTGATTCCCTTCTACTTCGTTGTGGCCTACAAACAGCTCTTCCGCTACAGGCTATGGGGCACACTCTGGCGCTTGTTCGTTTGCTGTATGGAAGCCTTCCTTATTTTCGCCATCATCCTCTATGTGGTCGAGATTATCAGCACCGGCCATGCCGTCAACACAGATAATACCATCACAGATGAGCTGTTCATCATAGCATTCTTTGGCATTGTCGGTGTAGTCTTAGCAGCAATTGTCAACATCATCAACAAAAGAACGGCCAAGCATGCTGTAAAATCATAACGATAGACTTGCTATAGTCAAAGAACGGTCTCACTGTTGAATAAAGTATTTTTGGCGAAACGATTCAACCCTTCACTTTTATTGTATATAGCTACATATCAGAGGGTTATGGTGAATGATTTTTGGAGTCCTCTTTCTTTGGGTAAGTAGGTGACTTTTGGGTGAGTGAATCTCGGGGTTTACGTTCTGATTCTCGGGAATTACGCTCTGATTCTCGGGTTTTACGTTCTTATTCTCGGGATTCAGAACGTAAACGCCTGCTTTTTGAAACGTAAGTCATAGGGTTTCGACATGAAAACGCCATACTTACGACATGAAAACACCATACTTTCGACATGAAAACACCATACTTACGACATGAAAACGCCATACTTACGACATGAAAATACCACTGTTAGAGACAACATCTATGATATGGGCATACCTTCTTGGCGTGAGGCAGCGCCTTCAGCGCGAGAAAAAGACGTGATGCCAAGTCGGCCAAAAGAGACCCTTCACCAGAACGAGCTGTCAATGAGATAGTTACTGAAAAAGTGAAGGATTGTAAGGTTTCTGATCACATAAAATAATACAACTTCCGCATGTTATGAAATGCGGAAATTAAATAGCAATGATATAGCAGTTGACCTATTTGTATACTCTTCTACACGTTTCTGGGCAACCGATGCCGTAGGCATCAGATAATGGTAGCCAGCCATACAGCTACCCCGTAGGGGTTGCGAAATGGCTGGGAAGAAGACGGGACGGGGGAAGCGTGCCTTTAGGTACGCGACAAGGGCGCAATGTTGTCGCGTACCTAAAGGCACG
>JAFPZD010000156.1 GCA_017417465.1 Prevotella sp.
TGTCCATCTGCGAGGTGCCCGAGGGGCTGGACCTCTCGACGCCCATCGACCGCCTGAACGCCGAGGTGGAGCACTACCGGCTGATACTGGCGCGCGGAGGCAGTGCTTCTGAGGATGAGGGCGGCGACGAGCCGGAGCCGACGCCGAGTCCTGAGCCGGAGCCAACGCCGGAACCGGAGCCAACGCCAGCAACGCCCGAGGAATAAGAAGACAAGAAAACAAGAAGACAAGAAAACAGAATGATGGAAGACAAGAAAACAAGGAGACAAGGAGACAAGACGAATGTTTCGCAGGCGCAAAACGCTAGCGGCATAACTAATGTCTCGTATTCCTGTATTCCCGTATTCTCGTATTCCCCCAAACATAAGACTATGGCAAGTAAAAGTTTTCGTGAAGTTATGGCCTGGCAAAAGGCGCACGCCTTTGTGCTGGCCTTCTACAAGACCAAGAAGATGTTCCCCGACGACGAGAAGTTCGCATTGGTGCCGCAGTTCCAACGGGCGGCGGTGTCGATTGCGGCGAATATCGCGGAGGGCTACAAGAAGGTGTCGCGAGCCGACAAGTTGCGCTTCTTCAACATCGCGCAGGGAAGCCTCGAAGAGTGCAGATATTATATAATATTGTCGCACGACGTGGGCTATTATCCGCAGAATGTGGCCAACGACATGTGGGCGAAAATCGAGGAAGCGGCCATCACGCTCCATTCCTACTGCGAAGCCATCAAGGCCAACAAGGGAATCACGGATGAAGAGTAATTGGAAGAAGACATGAAGACAAGGAGACAAGGAGACAAGACGAATGTTTCGCAGGCGCAGAACGTCAGCGGAATCAGTAATGTCTTGTATTCTCGTATTCCTGTATTCTTGTATTCCAAGACATTCTAATATTCTCGTATTCTCGTATTCTTGTATTCCAAGAAGAAACAATTTAACCCAATTAAAACAACAAAATTATGAGAAAGAAATTATTTTCAATGCTTGCGCTGCTCTGCCTCACCGCAGCGGGCGCATGGGCACAGACGGAACAGACCGTTGATGTGACCCCCGTAACAGGCCAGACCAACCAGTGGACGCTGGCCATGCCCGCCGGCAACGTCGTCTTCCAGGTGGAGTACGAGCCCACCAAGGTGACGATGGCTGTCAACGACAAGACAATGGGTACCGCAGAGGTTGCCGGCGAAAGCAAAGTGGAATGGACGGCTGACACATGGAAGGGCTGGAATTATGATACCAAGGAATATACCGTAGATGACATCACTATGACCAGCAGCCAGAGTGCATATATCCGAGAGAGCACTGAAGAAGGTAAGTATAAGAATAGTCTTAGCTTCGGCGTTATCTATTCGTCAGATAAATCTACCGTTACCTTCAGCACCACAGGCGACCCCTTCAGCCGCATCGAATTCACGATGATTGATGATTATGATGAAGATAACCCTCACATATTGCCTAATGACAATTGGACTTTCGAGGGCAAGAACGCCGTATGGGAAGGCGAAGCCACCAAGAGCCTCACGCTCCAGAGCTGCAGCACCAATGTCAGCAAGATTACATTCTTCAAGGGTGCCATTCCCGACGGCGTGACTATCAACACCGACGGCACATTCACCGTGGCCAAGACTGCCACCGTGACGCTGAAGGCTACACCTGCCGAGGGCTACAAGTTCCTGTACTGGGAGGATGACCAGACCAACACCAACCCCGTTCGCGAAGTCACCATCGAGTCTGGCATGGCTGACATGACCTATAAGGCCGTGTTCGCTGAGATTCTTTACAACGTCACCTTCGTAGAGGGTACCAACCTCGACGAGTGGACTGTCACACCTAACACCGAAGTGAAGAAAGACACCAAGGTTGACATCACCTACACCGGCTCGAAGAAAGTGCTCGGCGTGAAGGCGGAGAAGAAGGCTTCGACTCCTTCGCTCAACATCACCAACCCCAGCGTGGGACAGGTCATCGGCAGCGACGGCAAGAACTATAATGTTGCCGACGTGCCCACGGGCGTGGATAAAGTAGCCATGATAGCCTACGTCTCTGGCTCCAACGGTCTCGCCATCGCCCTCGCCGACGAAGGCTCGTTGAATTGGGCGACGGCAAAATCCACATGCGAAGCAAAAACACCCGCCTTCACCAACGGCACATGGAAGCTGCCCACCAAGGACGAGTGGAAGCAGATGTTCGGTGCCAACGGCGGCGACGAGGGAAATTACAACGGCCTGAATACGGCTATCACTACCGCCGGAGGCACAGCCTTTCAGGATGGTACAGTCAACTACTGGTCGTCGTCGGAGTACGATAGTGACAAAGCCTCCTTGACGCAATTCTACTATGGCTATACCAACTGGTTTAACGACTGGAAGGTCAATGACCGATGGGTTCGTGCCTGCCTCGCATTCTAAACCCCTCTCGCGCGTATATAATATAAAAGGTATAAACAACATAAAGAAATACAATATATGAAAACAATATCAAGATATATAATGACGCTCGCACTGCTACTCACGGCAGTCGGCGGAGCGTGGGCGGACGGAACGGTCACAGTGACCGAAATCAAGGCCAGCGACATTCAAACATGGGCCAACGACCGTACGATAGTATCAACCGCTGACCTGCCCGGCTTCAATACCGCAACCGAAGACGCGGCAAAGGCATGGACGGGAGTTCCCTCCAGCGGAACAACTTTTCTGCTTTACGAATACGACACGAATCAGAGCACGTGGAAGTACATCCAATTCGAAGATGGAGGTTCTGGCACAGCTTATACTTACAATTTTACGAGAGACGATATAAAGGGTCAACTCTTCGATGGAAATAAAGTCTACTACACCGGTTCCCCCGCCGCCTCCGGTCCCGAGGTCGCTTGGAACGCCTCGACCAAGACCGGCACCTTCGAGATGCCCGGCAGCGACGTCGTGCTGACCCCCATCTACGCCAAGGCAGCCGCATTCGCCACCACGGGCACCGAGACCGAAGTGAAGACGCTGCTGCCCGAAGCCGCTGAAGGCGTCATCGCCGGCACCGACGCATCGCTCATCGCCGAGGGCACCGGCATCGTGGCCTTCGCCGGAGAGAGCACCGAGGTCACGCAGGGCACCGTGATGTACGCCATCGGCACCTCAGCCACCGAGGCCCCCGCACTCACCGCCTTCAGCGCCACAGTGCCCACAGCCAAGAACGTCGCTGACGACGGAGCAGATGTCTACGTATGGTACTACAT
The DNA here is from genome assembly GCA_017417465.1 of Prevotella sp. GTDB lineage: Bacteria > Bacteroidota > Bacteroidia > Bacteroidales > Bacteroidaceae > Prevotella. The sequence goes on from JAFPZD010000156.1 coordinate 3,220, forward strand.
CCAGGGCGCCGACGCCCCCGAGGGTGATGCCGCCACGCTCGACAACACCTTCGACAACACCGAGCCCGCCTGCCTCACCGTCCAGGTGCTCACCAACAAGTTCGACATCACCTTCAACGCCGCTAACGCCAACACCATCGAGGCCGGCAAGGCCACCGTTACCGTAGGTGGCACAGCCGCCACCGTCACCGACGGCAAGCTCAGCGTGAAGGCCGGCCAGACCGTCACCCTCACCGCCGCCCAAGGCTACAAGTTCCGCAGCGTAGAGGCGAAGAAGGCAGCATCAAAGGTTGAAATCCAAATCGGCGACGTCACCCTCGACATCACCGGCTGCACCACATGGGAGGACATCGTCAACCTCAACAGCGCCATCTTAGGTATAGGAGGTGGTGACGTGTATAACAAAAACACGTTTCGATACCTTCAGTACGGCGACAAACAATATGTCAAGAGTACCCAGAACTATAATGCCAACGATGGCTATTACTGGCAGACGGGAGAGAAATAATCCTCAACGAATGAGAACAGGAGAAACAGAAGCAACAGAACTATCGTCGAGCGAAGCGATAACTTCTTTAACTTCGAGCGAAGCGATAACTTCTTTAACTCCTAATCAAAAAATTATCCACCAAAAAGATTTATCAAAATGAAAACAATATCAAGATATATAATGACGCTCGCCCTGCTACTCACGGCAGTCGGCGGAGCGTGGGCCGACGAGACGCCGCTCGTGACGATTGAGAGCAAAGGTAACACGTCCTTCAAGAGCGGGAGCATGACCTTCGACGACAAGGTCACCGTCACCTTCAGTAACTGGGTTTTCAACGACGGCGACCAGAATGGATGGTATTCAGTGTCTCCAGCATCTCTGCTGACCGTGGCTGGCATCAATGGCTACACCATCACCAGTTGCAAGTTCTACACCAAAA
>JAFPZD010000157.1 GCA_017417465.1 Prevotella sp.
TTGCCTCAAGTCGCATTGTGGGGTAAGGGGAAGGTATGCACAAATCGGACAAAATTCACGCTCATACTATCATGATGCATAGTGTTCAAGCTCTTTACTGCAATTGAGATTGCCATTGAGATTGCTTGCGGATTTTAGGTATAAATAATTGCAAACGAGCAAATAAAAAGCAAAAAATGCACCTCATTTCTCATTTTTTAATGTAAAAAGCGCGTTTGCCGTGGGTAAAGTGCCCCAAAGAAGCATAAAAAGGGCTATTCAATTTCCGCAAGCGCTCGGGAGAAGCATTACCCGCCGATGACGACGTGCAGGCCATGTGCTTCCAGCTGATGGGCGCAGCGCTGCTGTACCTCTTCGGTGGGCGTTGACATGGGAATGTTCTGCGGGTTGTAGACGGACACACCGCCTGAAGGGCGTAGCATGCGGCGGTGCTTCTCACGTCCCATGTCGTGATAAGGGAGGAGATGTACCGTAGTGGTGGAGGGAGAAGGGAGCGATGCGATGAAACGGGCAGTGGCCTCGATGTTAGCCTCGTCGGCATTGATGCCCTCGATGAGAGGGATGCGGATGCGGAAGGGCGTGCCCTCTGAGGCGATGAAACGGATGTTCTGGAGGATAAGCTCGTTAGGGACACCCGTGTAGCGGCGGTGAAGGTCGCTGTCCATCAGCTTCAGGTCGACGAGGAACAGGTCGCAGTGGGCAGCAATGTCGGCGACGACCTGACGGGGGGCATAGAGCGTGGTGTCCACACAGCGGTGGAAACCACGACGGCCCAGCTCACGAAGAATGTCCAGGGCGTAGTCGGGATGCATCAGCGGCTCGCCCCCACAGAGGGTGACACCGCCGCCACTGTCCTCCATGACCAGGCGCTCCTTCTCGATCTCAGCCATAAGGGCATCCATCGGCCATTCACGTCCGCAGATTTCAAGGGCGGTGGTGGGACACTCCTCCGCACATCTGCCACATTCCATGCAGAGGTTTCCCGTCTGACGGACACCATCGGGAGTGAGTTCGAGGGCGTGTTGCGGACACACCTCGATACAGGTGCGGCAACCGATGCACTTCGACTGTTTATAGAGCTTCTGCGGTGCTGAAAGCCAGCCCTCGGGGTTGTGGCACCAGATGCAGCGCAACGGGCAGCCCTTTATGAAGATGGTGGTGCGGATGCCGGGCCCATCGTTGATGGCGTAGCGCTTGATGTCGAACAACCTACCCCCTGTCTTTCCCCAAGGGAGGTGGGATTGATTAGACATGACCCCAGATTCTGCAGCAGAACTATAAAATTCCCCCTCCCCTGGGGAGGGGCAGGGGGTGGGTTTATACTTCTTCATTCTCGGTGCGTGCGATGATCTCGTTCTGCAGCTGTGCTGTCATGTCGTTGAAGTAGTCGGAGTAGCCGGCGACGCGGACAAGGAGGTCGCGGTATTCATCGGGATGCTGTTGGGCATCGCGAAGAGTTGCCGTGTCGACAATGTTGAACTGGATATGATGGCCGCCGAGCTTGAAGTATGTGCGAATGAGGGAGGCGAGCTTACGCTGGTCCTCGTCGCGGCGCAGCAGGGCCGGGACAAAGCGCATGTTGAGCAGGGTGCCGCCACTGCACGTCTGGTCGAGCTTGCCGAGCGACTTGATGACGGCGGTGGGGCCGTGGCTGTCGCTGCCGTGGGCGGGCGACGTGCCATCGCTAATGGCAAAGTGAGCGAAACGGCCGTTGGGCGTGGCGCCACAAACGCTGCCAAAATAATTATGGCAGGTGGTGGAAAGCATGTTCAGGTGCGTCTTGCCGCCACGAGTATTGGGCCGCCCCTCTATGGCTTTCACCAGGTCGTTGTAGACGCGCACGGCAATCTCGTCGGCATACGGGTCGTCGTTGCCGAAAAACGGCGTGTGGTTGCGGATGTATTGGCGCACCAATTCGAATTGACTATTTGACGATTTACTATTTACGATTTCGTTGGCCCCCCAGTTATTCTCACAGGCTTCGAGAATCTGGTCCATGGTGTAGCGCTGATCCTCGAAGACGTGCTTCTTCAGGGTGGTGAAGCAGTCGGTGATGGTGCCGAGGCCCGTACACTGGATATAGGTAGTATTGTAACGGGCGCCGCCACTGTAGTAGTCGCGCCCCTTCTCAATGCAGTCGTCGATAAAGAGGCTGAGGAAGGTGGCAGGGGCGTAGAGCGAGAACATCCGCTCGATGTAGTTGTTGACCGAGAGCTTCAGGTTGACGAAGTAGACCATCTGGCGATGCCAGGCGTCGTAGAGCTGTTCGAAGGACGTGAACGAGCGTGGGTCGCCCGTCTCGAGGCCCAGACGCTTGCCCGTCTCAGGGTCTATGCCGTTATGCAGTGTGATCTCAAGAATCTTCGGCGTGTTCAGATAGCCCGTCAGCAGGTAGGCCTCCTTACCGAAGGCGCCCACCTCGATGCAGCCCGAGCAGCCGCCCTCGCGGGCATCCTCGACGGTCTTCCCCGCGCGTACCATCTCTTTAATATATGTATCAGGATTGAAGATGCTGGGGTACCCATGGCCCTGACGGATGACACGGATGCCTTCCAAGAGGAAGTCGTCGGGGGTGACGCTGGCAATGTGGATGGAGAGACCAGGCTGCAGCTCGTGTAGCTCCTCCTGAATCTCGAGGATGATGTACGACAGCTCGTTGGTGGCGCTACGTCCCTCACGGTCGACGCCGCCGATGTTGATGTTTGTGAAGTCGTTGTATGTGCCGCTCTCGAGGGCGGTGACGCCCACCTTCGGCGGCGCGGGCTGGTTGTTGAATTTGATCCAGAGGCAGCTGAGCAGCTCCTTGGCCTGGTCGCGGGTCAGCGTGCCGTCGGCAATGCCCTGCTCGTAGAAGGGCCACAAGTGCTGGTCGATATGTCCGGGGTTCATCGAGTCCCACCCATTCAGCTCGGTGACAGTGCCGAGGTGTACGAACCAGTACATCTGGATAGCCTCCCACAGGTCGCGGGGGGCATGGGCAGGCACCCAGCGACAGACGTCGGCAATCTTCTCCAATTCCTTTTTGCGCTGCGGATTGTCCTCTTTGGCCGCCATTCTGTCGGCCAGTTCGGCATGACGCTCAGCGAAGAGGATGGCGGCATCGCACGAGATGGCCATAGCCTCCAGCTCCTGCTGCTTGTCAGTAGCTTCGGGGTCGTTGATGTAGTCGAGAGCCTTGATCTTTTCAGCGATGCGCTCCTTGAGGTCAAGAAGGCCGATGCGGTACATCTTGCCGTCCATGGCCGTGTGGCCAGCGGCACGCTGCTCCATGAACTCGGTGAAGACACCAGCATGGTAGGCCTCCTCCCACGCTTGCGACACATGATTGAAGATGCGCTCGCGCTGCGTCTTGCGACGCCAGTAGGGTATGACCTCACGCTCGTAGGTGTCGATGTCCTGCTGCGAGATGGTGTAAGGCTGCAGCTCGCGGGAGTTCAGTGTGTGCAGGTCCTCAACGCTGTGGCACGTCAGTTCTGGGAACGTTGGCACAGCTTTGGGCTTGGGTCCACGCTCACCGACGATGAGCTCGTCGGGGCCTATATAGATGGTTTTCTTCTTACAGATTTCGTAGAAGTTGCGGGCCCGCAGCACGGGTGTGGGCATGGTGCCGTAGTTCTCCTTATAGAAAGCCGTCTCGATGAGGGCACGCTCGATACTCAGCGTCGTCGGTGTGTCGAAGTTCTGCTGACGCAGCCGGCGTATGCGGTCGTTCATGCCGTTCAGGTTCTCAGGGTGCTTGATGGTGTAGTTCATCTTGGGTGTTTTCGATTTGGGGTTGCAAATATAGGTGTCTGCCTGACCAGGAGCGAATGTCAGCCGTTCGTCTTTGCGGCGTAGACTTCGTCGATGGTCATTGGCTTCTTGACGGTGCCCAACAGGCGGGCGCCATCGGGAGTGATGAGGTAGTTCAGCTCGTTGCGCAGACCGGTGAAGTCGCGCCAGGGAGCAAGGCGGTCGTAGCAGATGAAGTCAGTGAAACGGTGCTCAGCCTGCCAGCGGTCCATCAGCTCGGGGATGAAGTAGATGCCCGGCTCGACGGTGAACACGAAGCCAGGCTCGAGAGGGCGAGCCAGACGCAGCGACTTGAAGCCGAACTGCGTACTCTTCTGCATCCCGTCGGCATAGCCGACGTACTGCTCGCCAAGGTTCTCCATGTCGTGGACATCGAGGCCCATCATGTGCCCCAGGCCACAAGGGAAGAACAGGGCGTAGGCCCCTGACTCGGCAGCCTCGGCGGGGTCGCCCTTCATCAGGCCCAGTTCCTTCATGCCACGGGCTATCTCGGTGGCAGCAGCGATATGAGCCTCACGGAATGGCACGCCGGGCTGCAGCTTATCGACGGCTGCCCAGAAGCTGCGCAAGTGAATCTCGTAGACAGCAGTCTGACGGTCAGTGAAGCGCTCACTGACAGGCATCGCCGACGACAGGTCGCCAGCATAGTGGGCCTTCAACTCGGCACCAGCATCGAGCAGGAAGATGTCGCCATCGTGTAGCTCATGGATGAAGCCGTGGTTGTGGAGCACCTGCCCCTGCACTGTGGCGATGGTTGGGAAGGCCAGATTACCGCGATGACTGCATGCCACCTGTTCGACGGCAGCAGCCACCTCTGCCTCGTGGAGTCCTGGACGCACCATGGCGTAGGCGGCGAGGTGCATGCGGGTGCTCAGGTCAACGGCAGCCTCGATATGGCGAACTTCCTCATCGTCCTTGTGGTTGCGCATATTAACCACGGCCTTGACGAATTGCACGGATGCCTTTTCTATCTGGGCGGCAGGTTCCACGCCAAGCAGCTCCCACAGCCACACCTTGTGGTCGCCACGATAGGGCGGCAGGAAGTGGATGGGCTGACCTTTAGCATTAGCCTGATCAAGAAAAGCTTTCAGCTCGCTTAAGGGACGACTGTCGGTGATGCCCACCGTGGCGCAGTTCTCTTTGAGCGACGGCATGGCGCCTGTCCACACAATGTCGTCGATAGTCAGGTCGTTGCCAAAGACGATCTCCTTGTCGTTATCGATGTCGATAATGGCGGCAAGCCCGGCATAGTCGAGACCGAAATAATAGAGGAACGTCGAATCCTGACGGAAACGATAGGTGTTGTCGACATAGTTCATCGGGGCCTCGTCGTTGCCCAAGAAGAGCAACAGACCGCTGCCCATGTCATGTTTCAGTTGCGCACGGCGGCGCACGAATGAATCTTTGTTGATTTGCATAATAATTATGGTGTTTAAGAGATTTCAGAACTTTGGAAGGCCATGCTTTCGGCCAAGGCATTCAGCGAAGAGCACTCATCGCGGGTAATGCGACACTCCTTGGCAACGCCAGTGGCAAGGGTGAGCAACAGCAGACGACCTTCAGAGCAGTGGCTAATCAGCTCACCAAGAGGCTTGTGGTAGTCAGAGAAAGGTTCCACGCACAGCTGTATGCAGAAGAGCCCCTCGCGCAAAGACTCGTCGCGTACGCGCTTCTCGTGCTCGCTGACAAAGGGACTGACGAGAACAGCTCCACGGCGGGCTGCGATAATGCAACCGTTCATGTAATCCCGGCGTTGGTCATCGTTGAAATAACGGCGCACATGTACTGCAACGAGGGGCGCATCGAGCAGCCGCACCTGGCCTATAGCAGAGAAGCTCCGCGGTCCGAAGCGCACATTACGCTGAACGATGAAGAGGTCACGATGCTGGCGGCGAAGCATGAGGCGGCGGGGATTGTCGCGGACATAGTCAATCATGTTCTGCAGCTGGCCCTCGTGGACAAGCAGGCGGTCATGGTAGCCTTTCTCCCAAAGAGGGCGCAGGGGAGGATTGCGGTTATCGCGCGAATACGCGCTACACCCAACCGGCGGAGCGCTCAGATCTGGGTGACGGTCGGGTGCCCCGCATATTTGCGGGGAGGAAAACGGGGAGGGTGACGGGGAGGGTAGCGGGGAGGATGACGGGGAGGCTCCGTTATAAGCCTTGGTGCAGCCAACCATGAACCCTCTGATGACATCGCCAAGCGCAATGTCCATCTCTTTCCTGACAAACAGAATGCCATGAAAATGATCGGGCATCAGCTGCCAAACTATGAGGGTGATATCCCGTTCACAAGTTTGGCCTGTCTTTGCGGCCTTCTGTTCTGCAAGGCGACGCTGAATTTCTGGGATCTGTTTCCAACAGCACAGCACTTCGTTCCCCAGAGCAGTCGGCTCAATGATGGCCGTGTCAGGGGTGTCTCCCGTCAGATGGCCTAATAGTGGCAGGCGCCCTTCGGTGCAGAGGGTGACGAGGTAAATGCCGCGACCATGGTAGTCGTGGTGGAGGCTGCGTTTGTGCATCTGGGGCACTCGGCGGCTGTCGCGGTTGTTAGGGGCGCTACACATATTTATAATGGGCGCTCAAATATGAGCTGAACACAACCAGGAATGGACGCTCAAATATGAGCTTCACATAACCTGAGATGGGCGCTCAAATATGAGCTCCACACAACCAAGTTAGGGCTTGTGACAGGCATCGATTTTCGGGTGCTTGCTGATTTGAAGATTGGTCGTTGGGAAGTACTCGGCGAGAAGGGCATAAAGGTCGGGATCGTAGTCGAGGAGCTCTTCGCGGGTGTTGCACCAGTTATGCTTACCGTCAGTGTGGGGCATCTCGGCATTGACGTTGAACCAGTCCTGGACGGCCTCGGCCAGATATTCTTCCTTGTCAGTGATGCGGTAGGTGCCATCGAGCATGCCGCTTGCCTTCGCCTTCTCGTAGAGCGCCTGCAAGCGGGTGTTAAACGTGGTGTCGACCTGAATGATGCCGATGCAGTGGATGGCGTGTGCAAACTCGTGGATAAGGATATCCTCGGCGTGGTACTTGTCGATCTGGTATGCCAGGATGTTCTCCTCGGCACAACTGGTCAACGGCTCGTCGATGGTACCGCCAAGGCCACGGGCACGCAGGTCCCAGTTCAGGGCCGTATCGTTCACGAGATAGTGATGTTCAGGCAGGTCGGTGGTACCCTCGTAGCGCGCCATGATAGCAACGCGGGCCCCTGTGCGCTTCATGGCATCGAGTACCTCAGGCGCCAGCATGCTGGTCATAGCGTACAGCGTGCGGTGAGCTGCCACAAAGGCAGAGTCGGGCACGCGCCAAGACGAGATGAGCGGCAGACCGTTCACGTCGACATACTTCGTGTAGAAGGGGTCAAGACCAAGGGAGTCGGGCGGTGTGGTAACGATACATTCGGGAATGTCGAGCACTTCGTCGGCGGCAGCCACAGCAGTCGTTTCCTTCGGTGTCTGCTGGCAGGCGGCACAGGCCACAAGTGCGAGCAGTGAAATCAAAATCTTTTTCATCATATTGCTTTTTGGGTTATTCATTCTTCTGTCAGCGAAGCATTTTTGATAGTTCGAGGTTACAAAGGTAGGAAAAAAGCAGAGAATAAAAGAAGAAAAGAATTAAAAAAATGTTATCCGGCAAAAATTCTCCCTGCTCGTTGCACTAATCTCAATTAAAATGATTACCTTTGCCGACGAAAAACGAAATCAACTTTATATAACTTTAAACCACAAAAGAAGTATGGCATTTTTAACTAACGACAAACTGGTCATCGTCGGCGCAGCCGGCATGATTGGCTCGAACATGGCCCAGACAGCTTTGATGATGGGTCTTACCAGCAACCTGTGTCTCTACGACGTATTCTCACCCGAAGGCGTTGCCGAGGAAATGCGGCAGAGCGGCTTCGACGAGGCCACCATCACCGCTACCACCGATGCCGAGGAGGCTTTCCGCGGTGCCAAGTATATCATCTCAAGCGGTGGTGCTCCCCGTAAGGAGGGCATGACACGTGAGGACCTGCTGGCCGGCAACTGCAAGATTGCTGAGGAGCTGGGTATGAACATCAAGAAGTTCTGTCCCGACGTGAAGCACGTGGTGATTATCTTCAACCCCGCCGACCTCACTGGTCTGGTGACGCTGCTCTATAGCGGCCTGAAGCCTGGTCAGGTGACAACGCTGGCAGGTCTGGACACCACCCGTCTGCAGAGCGCACTGGCCAAGAAGTTTGGTGTGCTGCAGAGCGAGATCAAGGGCTGCGCTACCTACGGTGGACACGGTGAGCAGATGGCCGTCTTCGGCAGCCATGTCACCATCAAGGGCCGCAAGCTGACCGACATTATCGGCACGCCCGAGTTCCCCGCTGAGGAGTGGGAGCAGATGAAGACCGACGTCACCAAGGGTGGTGCCGCTATTATCAAGCTGCGTGGCCGCTCGTCGTTCCAGAGCCCCTCATACCTCTCAGTTGAGATGATACGCGCCGCCATGGGCGGTGAGCCTTTCCGTTTCCCCGTTGGCACATACGTGAAGACCGACAAGTACGACCACATCATGATGGCCATGAAGACCACCATGACGGGCGAGGGAGCCAAGTACGAAGTTCCTCAGGGCACAGCCGAGGAGAATGCCAAGCTGGACGCCAGCTATGAGCACCTCTGCAAGATGCGCGACGAGCTGGTAACGCTGAACATCGTTCCTCCCATCGCTGAGTGGAACAAGATCAACCCGAACCTCTAAAAGTAAAAGGGTAAAAAAGAAGCACGGGCAGGAAGTTTCTTGTCCGTGCTTCTTTTTTGTATAATGTATTTGTTAAATAGTGTGTCGAAAACGGAAATAATTGAGGCAAAATTTGCCTGAACGGCACAAAAGCAGTACCTTTGCACTCCGATTTGGTAACCGTGAGGCAAAAGCCCCTACGGTGCAAGGGAATCAGGTGTAAATCCTGAGCTGTACCTGCAGCTGTCATCCGCGTTCAAAGGAACTGGCACCAAGTCACTGTCCCCGCTATGATGGGGATGGGAAGACGCCAGTTCGGTGCGGAGAGCCAGAAGACCTGCCACGTCGAAGAAAAGAAAAACAATGCCTTCAGGAATAAAGGCTGGAAATCAATGCAAGCAAAAAGAACGATGCTGGGCGTCCTTGTGGCGCTGTTGTACTGTGTGTGCCTATGGTCTCAGGAAATGAACGACTCACTTCCCGAGGTAGTTGTCACAGGCACTGGCACGCAGCACCTGCTGCGCACGGCACCCGTACAGACCGAGGTCATCAGCGGGCGCCAGCTGCGGCAGTACGGTGGTCGCTCGCTGGAGGACATTCTCAGCGGCCTCTCTGCCTCGTTTGCGTTCAACGAGGGTGACATGGGCAGTCAGATGCAGATGAACGGTCTGGGCAACAACTACATCTTGGTGCTCGTCGACGGCAAACGCCTTCACGGCGACGTAGGTGGCGAGAACGACCTTAGCCTCATCGACCCCCACAGCATCGAAAAGATAGAGATCGTAAAAGGAGCCGCCTCGGCGCTTTATGGCAGCGATGCTATTGCCGGCGTGGTGAACATCATCACAAAGAAGCACAACGAGGGTCTGCTCGTCGAGAACACCACACGCGTGGGCAGCTACGGCGACGTTCGTCAGCACAACGGGCTTGGCATCGGTCTGGGGCCGATAAAGAGCTACACCAACTTTCAGCTGCAGCACAGCGATGGCTGGCAGAACACGGCCACCGAGTGGACGCCGTCGTCGGCAGCACCTATCACCGACTCACGTAGCAAGACGGTGAACCGCCACACTAACTGGCAGCTCAGCGAACAGCTCACTTGGAGCGTCCGCCCAACGTTGGAGGTCTATGGCGGTGGCTCTATATATAAAAAAGGTATATACCGCCCGAAGGGCAAATACCCGAAATACGATGTGAAGACTTTCGACATGAACTACGAGAATGCCTCGGCCTCCGTTGGCGGGAAGTGGCGCCACGGTCTGACGCGGTCTGACACAGACGCCGTCACTCTCGACGTAGACTGGAACCGTCACGCCTACTACCATGCCTTCACATCGACCACACTGGCTGAAGGTTTCGATGAGCAGGGGCAACTGATTCTCGACTTCCCCTATTTTGAAGGGCAACGGGCTCTACAGACTGACCAACAGCGCATCATGGGACACCTGAAAGGTGTGTTCACACTGTCGGAAGCCCACCGCCTCAGTGCGGGCATCGAGGTACGTCACGACTACCTGAAAGCTCCCACCAGTATTGCCGGAGGCACTGCCACAGATGACACAGAGGCCCTCTACGTGCAGGACGAGTGGAGCATCGGTTTTTCTAAAGGCCACGGTTTAACACGGTTGGACACGGAAGGAGGTAACAAAGGGAAGAATGGCCACGGTTCAACACGGTTAGGCACGGAAGGAGATAACAAAGGGAAGAATGGCCACGGTTCAACACGGTTGGACACGGAGCATACCTTGTTGCACGTCACTCCCGGCTTGCGTCTGAACCGCAACGAGGGGTTCGGATTGCGACTGACACCGAAACTGTCGGCCATGCTGGCCTTGGGAGACCTGCGCCTGCGGGCCTCATGGAGCCAGGGTTTCAAGACACCCACGTTGAAAGAGCGCAACTACCGCTACCTACGTGAAATGACAACAGTGATGCTCTATCTGGGCAATGCCGACCTGAAGCCGCAGACCTCTAACTACTACTCGCTGAGTGCTGAGTACACGCTGGGACGGCTGAACATGTCGGTGACAGGCTACTACAACCGACTGGACGACATGATCACACTGGTCACCATCCCCGTGAGCAACGCGCCTGCCGACTATCGGCAACAGTATGGCGAGATGTTGAGCAAGGTGCGCCACTATGAAAACATGGAGGACGCCCGCACATGCGGCATCGACATCAACCTGCGCTACAGTTGGCGCGACCTGACCTGCGGACTGGGCTACAGCTATCTGGACACCGATGCCCACGTCTACGACGACAGCCACGGCACCCTCGTCCCAGTGACTATCGACGGCATGGCCCGTCATAAGGGCAACTGCTTTGTGACGTGGCAGCACGCTTTCTCGCCTTTCTACCGTATGAGTATAGGACTCTACGGACGCATGTCGACGAAACGCTATTATCAGAACGACGGCGATGGCAAGGGCTGGCAGATGTGGCGTCTCAGCACGGGCCACGACCTCGGTCACTCGAAACAGTTCGACTGGCGCGTGGAGGCCGGCATCGACAATATCCTGAACTACTGCGACCGCACGCCTCACGGTCTACACCTGGGCACCACCACACCGGGCCGCACCGTCTATGCCACGCTCACCGTGCGCTTCCATCAAGGCAAACAACTCAAATTCACAAATAACACTAAGTCAAACTTAAAAAACAAACAACAAGATGAAGAAGATTAAATTCCTTCTGCTGGCCATGATGGCCATGATGACCGCCACGACTTTCGTGGCCTGTAGTGACGACGATGACGACAACAACAGCGTCAGTGAGAACATGGCTCGCTACCAGAGCGAGGTGGACCAGGTTGTAAAGAGTCAGAAGAAGAACTCGAAAGCCATCCTCCTCGTGGCTTTCGGTAGCACTTGGCAGCAGGCCTACGATGCCTTCGACCTGACCCGTTCAGAGTATGAGAAAGAGTTCGCCGGCTACGACGTGTACCTTTCGTTCTCAAGTGCCATCTGCATCAACCGTGCCCGCGCAGCCGAGAACACCACTGCCCGTTCGTTCTATGAGCCCAAGTATTGGCTGGAGGCCTTCGGCCGCGTGCAGTACAGCGAGATCATCGTGCAGTCGATGCAGGTCATCCCCGGTGAGGAGTTCAGCCGCGTGGTGAACGCCATGAAGGACTTCGGCAACAACTCGAACGGCGACCTCGACGACAAGTACATGTCGAAGGTCGTCCTGAAGCTCGGCATGCCCCTGATGTACACCGTGGCTGATGCCGCCACCCTGGCCGGTGCACTGCACCAGAACTTCTCGAAGTACACGCAGAATGGCGCCATGTGCTTCATGGGTCACGGCAATCCTGACGAGTATGACACCTACAAAGCCAACGTGCGCTACACCCAGCTGGAGAATGCGCTGCAGAAGCTTAACAAGAACTACTTCGTGGGTACCGTCGACATGGCCGACAACTACAAGGTGCAAGTCTGCAACCGCATGAAGGCTGCTGGCCTGACCAGCGGTAATGTCTATTGCGCTCCCCTGATGTCGATTGCCGGTGACCACGCTCACAACGACATGGCTGGTGACGACGACGAGTGGGAAGCCTCGATGGCCACTCAGACCGAGGACGAGGCTGAGGACGTCAGCTGGAAGAAGTACTTCGAGCACATGGGCTACATAACCGAAGCCAACGGCACCTACGTGGACAATGGTGACAACGCCCTGGTGAAAGGTCTGCTAGAGTACAGCAACATCCGCGCCCTGTATAAGAACCACACCCGCCAGGCTGAGGTGGTTGACTTCTACCACTCGATGTATCCCGAGGAGTAAATGAGACATGCAGCAATAGGGCTGTCGCTGCTTGCTTCCGCGCTGCTGCTGTCGTGTGGAACAAAGGAACGAAGGCCTGAACAGACAGTGACGGCCAACGAGCTCTACCTGCATCACGACACTGTCTGGCAACACGCCGACGACTACAGCGACACCATCGAGATACGCTATGCCAAAGGGCTCAGCGTCAGCTATGAGTCCGACGGCATACATATCGCCATCAGCAACCCCGACCCTGCCGCCGCGAGCGGCAGGGTTGAGGCTTTTGTAATGACCAAGCCCGCCAGCCGCTTCATCTGCACCACGGCATTGCAGGTGGGCAACTTCGAGGTCTTGGGCCTGGAGGACCGCATCGTGGGCATGAACTCTTTGCGCAACCTCTTTTCGCCGCAAGTGAAGGCACAGATGGCCGACGGGCGCACCGTGCGCATCGGCAAAGAGGGTAACTTCGACCTGGAAACCGTTATCGCTGCCCGCCCCGACTACATCTTCGTGTCGGCATCGAAGCACGGTGGTTTCGAGGCACTGAAGGAGTGCGGCATCCCCCTGCTGTCGCACCACGGATATAAAGAGACGGACCCGCTAGGCCAGGCCGAGTGGATAAAGCTCATCGGACTGCTTACGGGTGAGACGCGCCGCGCCAATGCAGTCTTTGCCGACATCGAGCGCAAGTACCTGACGTTGCGCGACGAGGTGGCACGCCTCGACTCGCTCAGCCGCCCCACTATCATCAGTGGTCGGCAGATACGTGACGGCTGGTATATTGCTGGTGGCCGCAGCTATCTGGCACAGTTGTTCCACGATGCCGGTGCTCGCTACATCATGGCCGACAACGAGGACTCTGGTGGCACCACGCTCGACTTCGAGGCCGTCTATGCCCGTGGCCTCAATGCCGACTTTTGGCAGACTGACGGTAGTTTCGACGGCGACTTCACGCTGCAGACACTGGCTGACGAAGACCCACGCTACGCCTCTATGCGTGCATGGAAAGAGCAGCACGTGCTCTTTTGTAACCTAACCCGCAAGCCCTATCGGGAATTGGCCGGCGTACAGCCTCACCTGCTGTTGGCCGACTTCGTAAAAGCATTCCACCCCGAGCTATTGCCCGACTATCACCCTACTTACTATGAGATCATTAAATAAGCCAGCCTGGTGGATAGATGCTATAGCTTCTATAGTATCTATAGTTTCTATAGTAACTATAGTGTCTATAGCTTCTGTAGAGGCTGTGGCGCAGCCTGTCGACTCGTTGCGCTCACAACTGCTGAACCCTGTTGTTATTACTGGTACAGGCACTTATCACCGTGCCGACAACTCACCTGTGGCCGTGAAAGTCATTACCGCCAAAGAGCTTCAGAACGCAAAGGTGAGCACACTGCAGGAGGCACTGGCACGGCTAACCACCCACGTCACCACCCATACCAACGGCATGGGAGAGTTCATCAACTTCAATGGTGTCAGCGACGACTATATCGTCATTCTTGAGAATGGACGGCGCGTAAGTGGCGACGACCGTTGGCAGCGCTTCAACCTGTCGAACGTGAAGCGCATCGAAATCTTCAGCGGGGCAGCCTCAGCCCTCTACGGCTCAGATGCCATAGCCGGTGTCATCAACATCATCACTGACGATAGTCGCTCATCGGTTGCAGCCACGTCAGACACCCAGTTTAAGAGTCACGGACGGCTGAGCCAGGACATCAGCATCGACGTCAACAGCGGCAGTTTCTCTGCTCACACCAACTATGCCCATCGACAGGCTGACAACTGGCAAGTGAACCACTACCAATCCTTCAACGAGGATGGCACTGAGGTGCTGAAACTAACGGGGCGTCCCATGTCGGCCGCTTTCCGCAGCGACAACATCAGCGAAAAGATGGAATGGCGCTTCGACGACCACTGGTCGGTCTATGTACGCGGTTCCTACTACGACTACCTGACAGCACGTCCACAGGCGGCTACCTACTTCACACAAAAGAAAGCCACAGACAAGACCACTGGCGAAAAGACATTTACGTACAGCGAGCGGCAGGCCTACACCTACGATCTGCACCATCAGTCGTACACCTACGGTGGCGGTGCCCGCTGGACTCCCAACAACCAAACGCACGTCTACCTCGATGTCTACAGCGACAACTATGCCTCGAAGTATGATTATTGGCAGACAGCCAAGGCCGAAAGCTACGACGAGACACGCAAGCGCACCCATTATGTCAACGAGACACTGCGCGGCATTTTCCGACTAGCCTCATGGAACAAGCTGTCGGCCGGTATCGAACTGGTGCAGGAGAGTCTTAGTAGCCAGAGCGACAACATCGACTTCGAGACCACTGGCACCTACAATGTCTTTGCCCAGGACGAGGTGCAGATTGTGCAGGGACTGGAAGGCGTGGCTGGTCTGCGCTACACCCATAACGAGCATTTCGGCTCGGCACTGACGCCCAACGTGGGACTGTTCTACCACCTTGGTGGCTTCCGCTTACGCGCCAGCTATGCTGGTGGCTATCGCACCCCCACGCTGTCACAGCTCTATGCCACTGACCAGGCCAAAACCACGGCCCGCTACACGCTCTTCAACACACAGCTCAAACCTGAGAAGAACCATTTCTTCAATCTGAACGCTGAGTACAGCAACCATTGGATGAGTCTCTCAGTGACCGGCTTTATGAACAAGATACGCGACATGATCAACTACCGCACGATGACACAGACCGAAATTGATGCCGACTCCTACCTGACCTCCTTGCAGGCCGACGGGTGGACCACCATCCGCCAGCGCGACAATATCGACCGTGCCACGCTACGAGGTGTCAGCGCCTCAGTGAAGTTGTTGCTGCCAGGCGGACTGACGCTCGGCGGCGGCTATACCTTCACCGACTCGGAGGCTGAGACGCAGACACTCGACAAGAAGACGCAGCTGTACGTCACGGAGACGACCGACGTGGACAAGAGCGTGCGCCATGTGGGCAGCGTGCTGGCGCAGTGGGACCACCAATGGCGTAACTATCACTTGAACATCAGCCTGAACGGGCATCTGCAAGGCCGTCGCTACAGCAGCACTTACGGCTATGCCGATGGTTACAGCCAGTGGGACCTTACCACCAGCCACGCCATCGCTCTGCGCCACTTCACACTGGAGCCAGGCCTCGGCATCGAGAACCTCTTCAACCAGCGTGACACGTCGCCTTGGAACGCCAACTTCTCGACCATCAACCCCGGACGCTCGCTCGTGGTGAGCCTCCGCATGAAATATTAAATCATCTTTTGCGCTATCATTCTATGAAGATTTATGTCGTAGGCATCGGTCCTGGCTCGCCCGAGGACATCACACCCGCCGCCATCGAGGCCATCAGGCAGAGCGATGCCGTGGTGGGCTACAAATACTATTTCCAGTTCGTGACGCCCTATCTGAAACCAGGAGCCGAGTGCATCGACACTGGCATGAAGCGTGAGCGTGAGCGCGCCGCCATGGCTTTCGACCAGGCCATGCAGGGCCGTGTGGTGGCCGTCATCAGCAGCGGCGATGCAGGGATCTACGGCATGGCACCGCTCATCTGGGAGATGCAGCGTGAACGGCAACAGCCAGTAGACATCGTCACCATTCCTGGCATATCGGCTTTCCAGAAAGCAGCCTCGCTCCTAGGTGCGCCCATTGGGCACGATCTGTGCATCATCTCGCTGTCGGACTTAATGACGCCGTGGGCACGCATCGAACGGCGCATTGAGGCGGCTGCCATTGGCGATTTCGTCACGGCAATCTATAATCCAAAATCGCACGGGCGCTACTGGCAGCTCTATCGACTGCAGGAACTGTTCCTCAAGCACCGCAATGCCAATACGCCCGTTGGCTATGTGCGCCAAGCAGGACGTGACGACCAAGCGGTGGTGACCACCACGCTCAGCAGTTTTGACCCTGAGCAGGTGGACATGTTCACCGTTGTCATCATCGGCAACTCGCAGTCGTATCTGCACAATGGGCATTTCATTACGCCACGTGGGTACAACCTCACCGACAGTTCCTCCCCAGAAGAGAGCGACGTGTATAGTTCATCTGCCGACAAGCCTAATCACTCCTCTCTCCTTGGGAAAGAGGTCAGGGGTGAGGCAGTCGGCCAGCAGATCATGATGCAGAGTTTCCGCACCATCGAAAGCGAGCTACAGCGCCATGACTATCCCTTGGATCACAAGTGGGCACTGCTGCACGCCATCCATACGACGGCTGATTTCGACATGGAACACATACTCTATACTGATCCGCAAGCCGTAGAGACGCTCTACGGTAAGGTGACCGATGGCAGTCTGAAGACTATCATCAGCGACGTGACGATGGTGACAAGCGGTGTCCGCAAAGGAGCTTTACAGCGGTTAGGCGTCGAAGCGAAGTGCTACCTCAGTGACCCACGCGTGGCTGAGATGGCGCTGTCGCAGGGCATTACCCGCACACAGGCCGGCATCCGTCTGGCCGTGGAGGAGCATCCCGACGCGCTGTTTGCTTTCGGCAATGCTCCCACGGCACTGATGGAACTGTGCGACCTCATTCGGAAAGGCAAGGCCCACCCCACCGGCATCATCGCTGCACCCGTCGGTTTTGTCCATGTCTGCGAGTCGAAACACATGGTTAAGACGTTTCGCAACATTCCAAAAATCATTGTCGAAGGGCGCAAGGGTGGCAGCAACCTGGCCGCGACGCTCTGCAATGCAGTCCTCTGCTTCGATGATGCGGCACAACTGCGACCAGGAAGGGATCTGTGAGAACTGAGAGTTATGATTAGATTTGTAGTTATCGGTATTACTGATTCGCCACAGCCGTTCTTTCCGCCCGAAGTATTGGCAATCATAAAGGAGGGACGGGTGTTCTCGGGAGGCAAGCGCCATCATGAGATTATGAAGCCATTCTTACCTGCTGACGCGGAATGGATAGACATCACCGCTCCCATCGACGATGTCTTCTGCAAATACAAATCTCAAATCGCCGCACGGCCAGAGGACGTTTGCCCCCAAAGGGACGCAAGAAGCCTCACCCCCCAAACCATCATCGTTTTTGCCAGTGGCGACCCGCTGTTCTTCGGTTTTGCCAACACCATTTGCCAACGCATGCCAGAGGCTGAGGTGCAGGTATTCCCCACTTTCAACTCCCTGCAGATGCTGGCCCACAGGCTGCTGCTGCCTTACCACGATATGCGCATCGTCTCGCTGACAGGTCGCCCTTGGCCAGACTTCGACCGTGCCTTGATTGAACATGCACCAAAGATAGGCATTCTCACCGACCGTGAGCATACCCCTGCGACCATTGCCCGCCGCATGATGGACTACGGCTATACCTATTATAAAATATACATTGGCGAGCATCTGGGGAATCCCACGCTTGAAAAGGTCAGTGTGCTTACGCTTGAAGAAGCTGCCAAGCACGACTTTGCCCAACCCAACTGCGTGATTGTGGTGAAGAGTGAACAGGTTTCACATTTCACACATTACCATTCACTGAATAGACCTTTCGGCCTTTCCGATTCGTCTTTTGCCTTACTCGACGGGCGTGAGAAGATGATTACCAAGATGCCAATCCGCCTGCTCACGCTACAAGCGCTCGACCTGACGTGCCGCCAAGTGCTATGGGACATCGGCTTCTGCACGGGCAGCGTCTCTATCGAGGCCCGTTTGCTGTTTCCCCATCTTCACATTGAGGCCTTCGAAGTACGCCCAGAGTGCGAGGCCATCATCCACGAGAACGCCCGACGCCACGGTGCTCCCGGCATTGGCGTCCACATCGGCGACTTCCGCTCAGTATGTTGCGATGCCATCGCAACAAACGGAACCCCCGATGCCATCTTCATCGGCGGACACGGTGGCCACCTCAAGGACATCATGGCAAAAGCCAAAAGCTACATGCAGCCGGGCGGCATCATGGTAATGAACAGCGTCAGCTCGCCCGTGGTAGACCGTCTGACTGACCGCCCCAGCAGTCGCCAGCTCTTTGACGAGGCCTGCCATGAGTTGGACCTCATACAGTATCCGCCTCTCCATATCACCCTCAACGACCATAACCCTATCGACATACTGAAATGCGAACTGCCATCATAACCATCACAGCAGCGGGCGATGCTGTTGCCCGTATCGTCCAGCAAGAAACTCAGGGCCAATCCATCGACCGCGCCGACGTGGGTCGTCTCTGGTCCGACTTCGACGCTTTTGTGTTCATCGGTGCGATGGGCATCTGTGTGCGTACCATTGCTCCGTACGTCGCAGACAAGCACAGCGACCCCGCAGTGGTCTGCATCGACAGCACCGGCCGCCACGTCGTCTCGGTGCTCAGCGGCCATGTGGGTGGTGCCAACGACCTGTCACGCCATTTGGCTGCAGCGCTCGGAGTAGAGCCCATCATTACCACACAGAGCGACAACCAGAACTTATGGGCACTTGACATGCTGGCACAGCGCTATGGCTGGAACGAGCCTTACGGCAACATGCAGAAAGCCATTTTCGCCTTTGTAGACCGTCAACCCACCGCGCTGCTTCTTGACATCCGCGACGAGGGCACCGACTACTTGGAACGCACACTGCCATCCCACGTCACGCTGGTACACAACATCAAGGACATTACACCTGACAGTTTCAAACTGGCCATCATCGTATCGCCCAAAAGCTATGACACCATCAAGGACGTGCCGACCATCCACTACGTTCCTCGGGTGCTGACACTTGGCCTCGGTCTGGCCCGACAGGCCGGCCCCGTAGATGAGGTAAGAAGAAATATCGTCAATGACCTGCGCACCAATCGCTATGACCTGTCGGCCATCCGCGACATCGCTACCGTCGACATCAAAGCCGACGAGCCTGTCATCAAGCAATTGCAGCAGGAAGGCTATCACGTACATTTCTTCACTGCCGATGAGCTCTGCACCATCGAGGTGCCCACCCCCAGCAACATCGTAGCCTGCCATATAGGCACGCCCAGCGTCTGCGAAGCTGCAGCCATCCTTGCCACCGATAACGGCCAACTGCTGCTACCTAAGGAGAAAGGCACCAACTACACCATTGCCCTGGCCATCGACCGACGTCATCTGCGCGGTACCTCACCAAAGAGTACCCTATGCTGCGATATAGCAGCCCCCCATATCGAGATTGTTGGTGCTGGCCCTGGCGACCCCGACTTGATATCGGTGCGCGGTCGCCGCTTCTTGGAACAGGCCGACCTCATTCTCTATGCTGGCAGTCTGGTACCCCGCGAACTCACTGAGTGCCACAAGCCTGGCGCTGTGGTCCGCTCATCAGCCTCGATGGCACTTGAGGAGCAGTGCGCACTGATGAAAGAGTTCTACGATCAAGGCAAGCTCATCGTCCGCTTACACACTGGCGACCCCTGCATCTTCGGTGCCATCCAAGAGCAGATGGCTTTCTTCGACGAGCACCAGATGTCATACCACATCACGCCGGGCATCTCATCATTCCTTGCCGCTGCCGCCGAGCTTCGCAGCCAGTTCACTATCCCTGAGCGCACACAGACCATCATCCTGACCCGTGGCGAGGGCCGCACGCCCATGCCCGACAAGGAGAAGTTGCACCTTCTGGCACGCTCGCAGAGCACCATGTGCATCTTCCTCAGTGCAGCCATCGTCGACGATGTGCAGCGCGAACTGCTGCAGGAGTATCCCGAGGACACACCCGTGGCCGCCTGTTACCACCTGACATGGGCCGACCAACGCATCTACCGTGGCCAGCTGAAAGACCTTGCACGCATCGTCCACGACAACAATCTCACCCTCACCACGATGCTTGTCGTAGGTGAGTCCATCGACAACCGTCACGGATTGTCAGAACTCTACAACCGCAACTTCACGCACCTCTTCCGAAAAGGCACCACATGATACTCATCTTCGGCGGCACCACTGAGGGCCGCATGGCCGTCGACGTGTGCGAGCAGGCTGGTCAGCCATTTTATTACTCCACACGTAGCAGTGGACAACAGATAGTGTTGCACCACGGCCAGCGCCTTGTGGGAACAATGACTGCCGATGACATTCGCCACTTCTGTCAGAAGAACGCTATTCGACTACTCATCGATGCCTCACACCCTTTCGCCGAAGGACTTCACCAAGCCATTGCTGCGTCGGGCATGCCCGTCATTCGGGTGGAGCGTCTTCCATTGACCATTGGCCATTCGCCATTAACCATTTGCCACGACTTTGATGATGCCGTTGTTAAGCTAAACGAGAATCCACCACAACGTCTACTAGCCCTGACGGGCGTGAACACCATTGCGAAGCTGAAAGCCTACTGGCAGCAGCACGACACCATCTTCCGCATCCTGCCACGCCCAGAGAGCCTGCAGCAGGCACTGGCACAGGGTTTCCCAGAGCAACAGCTGGTATACTACAACAGCGAAGACACACTGCCAACCGTAGAGCAGGAAAAAGAATTGATGCAACGCACTGGCTGCGATGCCATCATTACCAAGGAGAGTGGCGACAGCGGAGGATTCAAAGCTAAAGTTGAGGCCGCACTGTCATTAGGTCTACAGCTCTACGTGGTGGCAGCTCCCAACTATCGCGCGCTATTTGACAATAGAGCCGTGCTACGCACCGTGAATGGTCGCCACGGCCTGCGCCGTGCCATTGAGGAGTTGTTGCCCAGCTACTTCCCACTACGCACCGGCCTGACCACAGGTGCCATTGCCACTGCCGCCGTGAAAGCCGCTACGCTGGCGCTACTTGGCGAACCGACAGACGAGGTGGAGCTGCATCTGCCCGATGGTGAAACCATCCATGTACCGATTGACCACCAAGAGGTCGGGAGCGACGGCGTTCGGCCTTTTGCCGTTGCTACGGCCACCAAGGATTTCAGCGACGACCCCGACGTGACGCGTGGCTGTCACATCACCGCAAAAGTTGCCCCCATCTCGACCCTCGAGGATGGTGCTATAGACACTTCTGCCAACAACGCTATAGAAGTCCCCTCGGGAACTTCTTCCCTCCGTTTCCTCCAAGGCTCAGGTGTCGGCCGCGTAACGCTGCCCGGACTGGGCATCCCCGTGGGTGGCCCGGCCATCAACCCTGTGCCACGCCAGATGATGGAGGCTGAGGTGCGGGCACTGACCGATGCGCCACTCGACATCACCATCTCAGTGGAAGGTGGCCGCGAGCTGGCCGAGCGCACGTTCAACAGTCGTGTGGGGGTGGTCGATGGCATCAGCATCATCGGCACCTCTGGCATCGTGTCGCCATTATCGAACGAAGCCTTCATTCGTAGCATTGGCCGTGAGCTACAGGTGGCACGTGCCATGGGCTGCAACGCCATCGGACTGGCTTCGGGCAAGCGCGGCGAGACAGCCCTATTGGAACGTGAGCCTACGCTACGCGTCATCCACTACGGCAATTTCGTGGGCGACAGTCTGCGACAGGCCCATGAACAGGGTTTCACCCGCGTAGTGCTGGGCATCATGATTGGCAAGGCTGTCAAGCTGGCCGAAGGTCATTTGGACACTCACTCTCACAAAGTATTGATGAACAAGGCGTTCCTCATCGATGTAGCCCATCAGGTCGGCGTAGCTGATGCCGAGGAACTGCTGGCTCCCGTCACCATGGCCCGTGAACTGTGGACACTGCTGCCACCTGCGTTCTTTGCCCGTCTGCACGACCTGTGCATTCAGCATTGCCGCACCGTCTTTCCAACCGGTACGCTTGAAATCAACATCCTAGAACAGTAATAACGCATTATGAATTATAAGCTTCTCCTTCTCTTTCTGAGCATCCCTCTGCTGGCCATGGTTAACCTGATGATCGGCTCAGTGCCGATTCCGTTGGCTGAAGTGGCGGACATCCTGCTCGGAAACGGTTCCGACAGCGATGTTTTCACGAACATCGTGCTGCGCACCCGCTTGCCACAGACGCTCACGGCCATCGCCTGCGGAGCCGGGCTTTCGCTGGCCGGTCTGGAGATGCAGACCGTCTTCCACAACCCACTGGCAGGTCCGTCGGTATTGGGCGTCAGCAGTGCGGCCAGCTTAGGTGTGGCCTTCGTGGTACTGCTTAGCGGCACCATCGGCGGCGGTCTGATGTCACGCTTTGGACTGATGGGCAACACAGCACTTACTACTGCAGCTATCGGCGGTGCTCTGGCCGCCATGGCACTCATCGTGTGGCTGTCGCAGCGGGTGCACGGACGTGCCACACTACTCATCGTGGGCGTGCTCATCGGTTACATCGCCAGCGCCATCATCGGTGTGCTGAAGTATTTCAGCAGCGAGGAGGACATCCGTGCCTACGTCATCTGGGGCTTGGGCTCGTTTGCGCGTGTCACGGGCGGACAGGTCTACGTCTTCGTTGCACTCATGGCTGTGCTCTGCCCGCTGTCGATGCTGTTGGCCAAGCCGTTGAACACCATGCTCCTTGGCGAGCGCTATGCAGCCAACCTTGGACTGAACATCAGGCGGGCCCGTATGCTCATCATTGCGTCAGCGGGCATCCTCACGGCCGTCACCACGGCCTACTGTGGTCCTATCATGTTTCTCGGACTGGCCGTGCCCCACATCGCAAGGGGCCTATTCGCAACCGACGACCACCGCACGCTGCTACCTGCCACCCTACTGGCCGGTGCCTCGCTGGCCTTAGTGTGCAATCTCATCGCCCGACTGCCGGGCATGGAGGGAGCTTTGCCCATCAATTCCGTCACAGCGCTTATTGGAGCCCCTGTGGCCTTAACGATATTACTGCGCAAACATGAAAAAGGATAAAGCCATACTCATCGGCGCCACAACTTCGGGCAGCGGCAAGACCACCTTTACCATGGGACTGCTGCGGGCACTCAGCAACCGTGGTCTACGGGTACAGCCCTTCAAGAGTGGTCCCGACTACATAGATCCGCTCTACCACCAGCAGGCGGCAGGGCAGGAGTCGGTGAACCTCGACACGTTCATGGGCACGCCAGAACACGTCAAACATCTCTTCACACACTACGGCCACGATGCCGACATACGCGTCGTCGAGGGAGCCATGGGACTCTTCGACGGCTACGACGGTCCTCGAGGCAGTGCCGCCGAGGTGGCCATGCTGCTCGACGTGCCGGTGGTGCTGCTGGTCAGTGCGCGGGCAACGGCCTACAGCGTGGCACCGCTCATCTATGGTTTCCGCCATTTCAACCCACAGCTGCACCTGGCCGGTGTAGTATTCAACTTCGTCGCCTCCGAGCGGCAGTATGCCACGCTACGGCAGGCCTGCCACGATGCTGGCGTATCGTGTCTTGGCTACATGGGGCGCAACGATGCCCTGGTCATCCCCAGTCGCCACTTAGGCCTGACCATCGAAACACGCCAGCAAACCGAACAGCTCATCACTGAGGCCGCCCGCGAAGTGGAAGCCCACGTGGAAATAGAGCGCCTCATAGAGGCTTGTGACAACAGAACGACTGCGCAGCCCAATTCTCAATTCTCAATTCTCAACTCTCAATTCTCAACTCTCAATTCTCAATTCTCAACTCTCAATTCTCAATTAAGGCTCTCCGTCGCCCGCGACGAGGCCTTCAACTTCATTTACCGCGCCAACATCGACGCGTTACGCCGCATGGGTACAGTGACTTTCTTCTCACCTCTTCGCGACCGCGAGCTGCCTCCCTGTGACTTGCTCTACCTGCCCGGCGGCTATCCCGAGCTCTTTGCTGCACAGTTAGAGGCCAACACGCCTATGTGCCGTGCCATCCGCGCCTATGCTGAAGCTGGTGGCCACATGCTGGCCGAGTGTGGCGGCTTCATGTACCTCTGCCACGACATCGACGGCCATACGATGTGCGGCGTACTGCCCCTTCATACCACCATGCAAGGTGCCCGGTTGCACTTAGGCTACCGCCAAATGACCATCGGCGGCGAAACCCTGCGCGGCCATGAATTCCACTATTCGCGCGTCTGCGACGACCTGACATCTGCCGATGTCCATGAACTGCGCCTACAGCGTTCGGCCTTGAAAGTCCCCGTTGACACTCCCATCTACAGATACAAGAACGTGGTGGCCGGCTACACCCACTGGTACTGGGCTGCCACATCAATCGACCGACTATGGAACATTTAAGACCCCTCATGCTAGCCGGCACCGGCAGCGATGTGGGCAAGAGCGTGCTGGCTACAGCCCTCTGCCGCATCCTCCTGCAGGACGGCTACCGCCCCGCGCCTTTTAAAGCGCAAAACATGGCACTGAACTCCTACGCCACCCCCGATGGCTACGAGATAGGCCGCGCACAAGCGGTGCAGGCTGAGGCCTGCCGACTGGCTCCACACACCGACATGAACCCTCTGCTGCTGAAGCCCTCAAGCGACCACACCAGCCAGGTGGTGCTCCACGGCAAGCCCATCGGCAATCGCAATGCGTATGACTTCTGGGGAGGAAGCGGAGAAGCCCTCGACTTCCGCCACGAGGTCTGCTCAGCTTTCGAGCGCCTGGCCGCTCACTACAACCCAGTAGTGATGGAGGGTGCAGGCAGCATCTCCGAGATGAACCTGCGCGACCACGACCTGGTGAATCTGCCGATGGCTCGCCATGCCGGTGCCGCCGTCGTCCTCGTGGCCGACATCGACCGCGGTGGCGTATTTGCCTCGTGCTACGGCAGCATCAAGCTGCAGTCGCCCGAAGACCAGAGCCTCATCCGTGGCATCATCGTCAACAAGTTTCGAGGCGACCTCCGCCTCTTCGACGATGGTCGTCGCCTGTTGGAACAATACTGCGGTGTTCCTGTCCTTGGCGTCATCCCCTATGTCAACGACCTCCATATCGATGCCGAGGACAGCGTGGTACTGGAAAGAAGAGAAGATGATTGTTGCCAAAGAGACACAAGAGACCTCAAGCCTCAAACAAAAATCGCGGTTCTGCTGTTGCGCCACCTGTCGAACTTCACCGATTTCGACGTATTGGAGCGCGACCCGCGCGTCCATCTCTTCTACACCAAAGAGCCGGCAGACCTTGCACAGGCCGACATCATCATCATTCCTGGCACGAAGGCAACTCTCGACGACCTCTACTACCTGCGCCGCAGCGGACTGGCCTCCGCCATTCTGCAGGCGCACGCCGATGGCAAGACCGTGATGGGCATCTGCGGTGGCTTTCAGATGCTGGGCCACACCATCAGCGACCCCGACGGCATCGAGGGCGACATCAGCGAAATGCCCGGCCTAGGCCTCTTAGACATGCACACCGTGATGACCCAAGAGAAGACCACTCGCCAAGTGGAGTTCACCTTTCATGGCCACCGTTGCCGCGGCTACGAGATACACCAAGGTCGCAGCTCCATCACTACCCCCATCGTCACCGACGGCCACACCATCGGCACTTACATCCACGGCTGCCTTGACAACCGCCCCGTCATCGACTGGCTGCTCAGCACCACCTCCCCCGCCGCTGGTCGTGTGGCCGGCATATTTGCCGGCAGTGCCATCGCCGCCCCCTCCCTCCCCGAGGACATCGATGCCGACCGCCAGCACCAGTACGACCTGCTTGCCGACCACGTGCGCCACCACCTCGACATGGAAAAGCTCTACACCATCCTCCGCGACCATCTCTAACTCCCATCATCTATGCTCAACGGACACGGCGACGATGCGTTCCGCTACGACCGCATCGACATGAACTTCAGTACCAACATCAGCCAGCATGCCGACCACACGCTGCTGCGCTACCACCTCAATGCCCACTTCGACCTCGTGGCCAACTACCCCGAGCCCGAAGCGTGGACACTGGAACAGCTCTTGGCCCGCCACCTTGGTGTGCCACCACAGTGCGTGGTGGTCACAAGTGGTGCCACCGATGCCATCTATCTGATAGCCCAGACCTTCAGCCACCTGCCCTACGAGGTAGAGCAGCCAACGTTCAGCGAATACGAAGATGCCTGCCACATGTTCCATCTGGCGCAAGGCCCCGGCGGACTGTGCTGGGTGTGTAACCCCCGCAACCCCGACGGACGCGTCTACCAGCCTGACGAGCTCGACCGCCTGGCCCACAACCACCGCCTGCTCATCATCGACCAGGCCTACGAGCTCTACACCCGCCACACACTGATGACTGCTGCCGAGGCCGTTGAGCGCCGCAACATCATTCAGTTGCACTCACTCACCAAGACCTACGCTATACCCGGCCTGCGTCTCGGCTACTTGGTGGCCGACAGTGCCATCACCGCCGTGCTGCGCCGCAACATGCGCCCCTGGTCGGTAAACGCGCTGGCCATCGAGGCCGGACGCTTCCTGATAGAGCACGACGAGCTCATCATGCGGCCCGACCTCGACGAGGCGCAGCGTCTCTGGCGGTTGCTCAGTGCCATCGATGGCTTGCACGTGCTGCCCACTGAGACCAACTTCATGCTCTGCCAACTGCGTCGTGGCTCTGCCACTGACCTGAAAGACCGCCTGGCTCGCCACTACCACATGCTCATCCGCGATGCCTCCAATTTCCGAGGCCTTGCCCCCGGCCATTTCCGCGTTGCAGCCCAGACACGTGAAGAAAACGACCGCCTTGTGAACGCCATTGCAGAGGAGTTGTCGGAAATCCACTGAGTTACGACACGCAATCCATTGAGTTATGTCGCGAAATCCACCGAGTTACGACACGTAATCCACTGAGTTTTATCAATAAAAACAAAGCGAATGACAAACCCTGCTGTTTTACTTTCCGGATGGCTGCTCGATTTGCTACTTGGCGATCCAGCCCGCCTCCCCCACCCCGTGGTCGGCTTCGGGCGCTGGATAGCTTTCTGGGAGAAACGACTGAACAAAGGCAAACACCGTGTAGCCAAAGGCGCTGTCGTGGCGATTGGCAGCATCGCCCTGACGGCGTTGCTCACGTGGCTGTTAATCCTCCCCCAGTGGGAGGCTTTTCTGCCTCATAGCATTGTCTCCATATTGACTGCTGTGGTCAGCGCGGTGCTCATCTTTTATTGTCTGGCTGGTCATACGCTACGACGTGAGGTGCGCATGGTGTTCGAGGCTGTCGACCGATCGCTTGACGACGGTCGACGCCAGGTGGCCCGTATCGTAGGGCGCGACACTGGAAGGCTGTCGGCTCAGGAGGTGCGCACCGCTGCCCTTGAGACGCTGGCCGAAAACCTCAGCGACGGTGTCATTGCCCCGCTCTTCTGGCTGGCCATCGGCGGCGTGCCCGCCATGATGGCCTACAAAATGGTGAACACGCTCGACTCGATGATAGGCTACCGCAACGAACGCTACCTGCACTTCGGCCGATGGGCTGCTCGCATCGACGACGTGGCCAACTACATCCCCGCCCGTCTGACGGCGTTTCTCATCATCATCGCCAACACCATCTGCCGTCCTGTTTCTCACTTTTCACTTCTCGCACATCACTTCTCTACCCTCTTCCGCTACGGCCCATGCCATGCCTCGCCCAACAGTGGGTGGCCTGAGGCCGCCCTCGCCGCCTGCCTCGACTGTCGTTTCGGTGGCACCCACGACTACTTCGGACAGCCCGTCGAGAAGCCTTATATCGGTGACAACCCACGTCCCCTCACCACGACCGACATGCAGCGCAGCCTCCGCATCGCCCTCATTGCCGAAGTCATGGCCGTTGCCATCGTTATACTCCTCACCTTTGTATAAGGCAGCACGCGAAAGATAGCAGACAGTTTGATTACTTGCAGTTCGAGAGGACTGATAGTCGCCTCCGAGAGAACCGGTAGTCCTCTCCGAGAGGACTGCAAGACTTCTAGGAGAAGACTGCAAGACTTCTAGGAGAAGACTGCAAGACTTCTAGGAGAGGACTGCAAGACTTCTAGGAGAAGACTGCCAGACTTCTAAGAGCAGGGTTGTACCACGTCCTTAGCCCAGTCGGCATAGTTAAGCAGGCCTTAACGAAGTCTGGTAGATAATGAAGATGACAAGAGCCATCAGGGCGGCCAGCGCGATGAGGGAGATGATGACAGTTAACGTTAAATAGCCCAGCAGGCGAAGCTTGGAGTAGCCCGAGAACTGCTTGAGTGCCACAAAGACCATCAAGAAGGCGATGATTGCAAGAATGTCAGAGGAGAGCAATTTAGCGGTAATTGAAAAGACGCTGTAGCAATTGGCCGTATAGACAAGTGCAATGATGAACTCAGAGAAGCGCAAGTCAGGAATGGTGGGTGACTTACGCAAGAAGAAGAAGTAGAGCGGTAAAGAGAAAAACACAAGGGAGAAGAGTGCGAAGATGGCGGGATTCTTCTTCCTGAACATATTCATCGTCTTAGCGAACTTCACGCCGGCATAGTACATGGGCGCATCCACCTTCTCGCCATTGACTGTCAGGTAGCGGCCAGTGGCATCCTCGTTCACATCCTCCACCTGTTCAGTCCTTGTATTGTCGCGCCCTGCGTCTTTCTCGTCAAGTCCGAAGGTAAAGCCATGCTCGACGACAAACGACAAAGCGGTGAGCAGGAAGAACATTTTGAAGGGTGGGAAATAGGCCGACTGCATGCCAGAGAGGTAGTCACGAATCATATAGCCTGGGCGGAACATCAAGTCGCGGATGCTACGGAACATGCTCCGATTGCCAATGCCCCAGACATCGAGGAAGAGCATAAGACTTCGCTTGAATGAAAAGCGCCCGATGGCTGCCGACTGTCCGCAGCGCGGGCAGAAGTTTCCCTGAAAGGACGTCTTACATGAGGAGCACTCATGAAAATCATCCGAGAGTGGTGCCACCTCGTGCGGCCGGTGCTGCCACATACGAAAGGCGCGAAGCCAAACGGTGCGCAGGTGCTTGTTGGTGACGTAGCGTGACGTCCTCTTTAGTTCGGTGATGCTCATTTCCTTTACTCCTCACAGATTTTGATTCGTCCCTGAGGTTTTGCATACGTTTGGCCAGTGTTGCCGCCAAGCACATTCTTCAGGTAGTCGGCCAAAGCCTCGTAGTAGCGGATAGAGCTCTCCTGCAAGACGGGACACTTCTTGAAGACATCGCAAAAGCCAC
The DNA here is from genome assembly GCA_017417465.1 of Prevotella sp. GTDB lineage: Bacteria > Bacteroidota > Bacteroidia > Bacteroidales > Bacteroidaceae > Prevotella. Next base: position 29,219 of record JAFPZD010000157.1, read on the forward strand.
CGCCTTCATGGTTGTAGTTGGTCAGCGCCACACTGTAGGTACGCTTCATGTCGAGCGGTGCATAGGTACCGTCCTCCTGCAGGATCTCAATGTCGCTGACAGTGTGGCTCTTGGTGTGGATCGTAAACCGCAGGCCTGAGCACTGGGGGAAATTGCCGTCGAGCAAGGGCGTATTGGCTGTGCAGCGGCTCAGCATCTCCTTCAGTTGCTCGCCACTCACCATGATGCGTCTCAACGTGTTGTCATAAGGCAGCATGCCAATAATGTCGCCGTAGGTGATGTCGCCAGCAGCAATGTCGTTGCGTATGCCGCCACCATTCTCGAAAGCAATGTCGGACTTCATGGCATAGCGGTAGGCATCGGCTACCAGGTCGCCGGCATTGGTCTCCTCGCCTCGCACAATCCACTGATCGTTCTCATCGCTCACCACCAGCTGGTAGTCGCTGTGAGCCACCACGGCAGAGGTTACGGCCTTCACCATCTGGTGGATGCTGTCGGTGACAGCCGTCACTCGGGCGTTCTCGTAGGCAATGTCACTCGTCCTGATCAGCTTCGTGATGAAGCGTCCGTCGGTGGTGATGAGCAGTTTGCCAACGTTGGCAAACTGTGTGCCCGTCTGCGTCACGGTCACCTGCCGACCGTCGGGGTCGGTGGCCTTGGCATCTTCAAAGATGTTATGCGAGTGGCCGTCGAGCACCACGTCGATACCCTTCACATGGTTCACGAGCCGATGCGAGCTGAAGCCCATCGACTGCGGCGTCTCGCCCACATGCGAGAGCACCACCACGTAGTCGGCGCCATCAGCACGTGCGCCATCCACTGCCCGCTGGAGGAGCTCGTAGAACGCGTCGGCTTTCAGGTCATAGAGCAGGATGCCGTTGGTGTCGTAGAACGAGTAGCCCTCGAGAATCATCGTCTCCGGTGTACAAGCGCCGATGTATGCCACCCGCTTGTCGCCATATTGGTGAATGACGTAAGGGGCATAGAGAGGCCAGGGCTCGCCCGCCTCGAAGAGGTTGGCGCACACGACGGGCGCCCCTATCATTCCGAGCAGCTCCTGCATGCGGGGCACGCCGTAGTCGAACTCATGGTTGCCCAGTGTCAGCGCATGATAGTCCATCAGGCGCATAATGTCGGCAATGTACTGTCCCTTCGAGATGGCACCCGTGGTGTTGCCTTGCAGGAAGTCGCCACAGCAGACGACAGCGGCAAAGGCCGTGTCCGTGCTGTTGATGGCATCGCGTAGGCCTGCCATCCGCGTATAGCCATCGATGCCACAATGGACATCGTTCTCGTAAAGAATCACGATGCTCTTTTGGGCCTTGTCTACTGGTTGAGCCACGGTTCTACACGGTTTTACACGGGCCTGCTTGAGTTCTGCCGAGCGTGAACTGGCCTTTAGTGCTGGACAGCCCATTGTCAGAGCCATCAGCATCACAAATATCTTCTTCATCATACTTGGGTCAACTATTGGTCGAGTGCAAAAGTACGAAGTTTTTTCCACACCGCCAAACTTTTCAGTGGAAAAAAGCCAGTATCGCTCCCCAATGGCTACAACGGGTCGACATCAAAATAGATTTGCAGGGAGGCGTAGCGTTTGTCCTGCAGCATCTGCTGCTGGGCGAGATGCAGGTAGTGACGCACCTTCTTCAGGTCGATGCCGCCCTCGAGCTTCAGCACCAGTTTGCGGATGCTGAGCGTTTTCACACGTGCCACAGCAGGCTTGTCGGGGCCCAGCACGCGGGCACCGAACCACTGGCGCAGGCGGCTACCCATCTCCAGGCCTGCGGTGTCGACCAGTGCATCGCTCTTGTGTTTCAGAAAGACGTAGATAAGACGGGAATAGGGAGGATAGCGAAAAGCCTGACGCTCGGCGATGAGGTCACGATAGAACGCCACGTAGTCGCCACGCACCACCTGCTGGATGAGGTGCAGGTCGGGCTGGTGTGTCTGCAGGATAACCAGTCCCCGCTTGCCCTTGCGACCTGCCCGGCCACTGACCTGGGCCATCATCGTGAAGGCGTGCTCATAGGCACGGAAGTCGGGCACATTAAGCATGGCATCGGCATTGAGGATGCCAACGACCGATACACGGTCGAAGTCGAGGCCCTTTGAAATCATCTGCGTGCCGATGAGCAGGTTGGTGCGGCCGGCAGCGAAGTCGGTGATGATGCGCTCGTAGGCATTGCGGGTGCGGGTGGTGTCGAGGTCCATACGAGCGATGCGCGCCTCGGGCAGGATGTCGCGAATCTGGTCTTCAATCTTTTCCGTGCCGTAGCCACGTCCATGCAACTCATGACTACCACAGGCCGGACACTCCGTAGGCACGCGGTAAGTGTTGCCGCAGTAGTGGCATGTCAGCTGGCCAAGCGAGCGGTGGAGGGTCAGTGAGACGTCGCAATGCTCACAACGAGGCACCCACCCACACTGCTTGCATTCCACCATTGGTGCCCAGCCGCGACGGTTCTGGAAAAGGATGGCCTGCTCGCCACGCTCCAGAGCCTCGCGTACCTTATTTAATAATAGTGGTGAGAAGGGGCCGTTCATCATCTTACGATGCTGTAAGTCCTTCGTGTCGACAACCTGCACCTCAGGCAGCTCGATGCCCTGATAGCGCTCCGTCAGCTCCACCAGTCCGTACTTACCCGTACGAGCATGATGGTAGGTCTCGAGCGACGGTGTGGCTGTGCCTAAGAGAACAGAGGGCGCCCCCATCATGATGGCCACGCTGCGAGCATGATAGCGGGGTGCAGGGTCCTGCTGCTTGTAGCTGGTCTCATGTTCCTCGTCGACGATGACGAGGCCGAGACGCTGAAAGGGCAGGAACACGGCAGAGCGCGCACCAAGAATGATGTCATAAGGCACTGGCGAGAGCTGCTTCTGCCAAATCTCCACACGCTCGGCATCGCTGTACTTCGAGTGATAGATACCAAGGCGGTTGCCAAAGACACGGCGCAGACGATCCATCATCTGTACCGTAAGGGCAATCTCTGGCATGAGGAAGAGCACCTGGCGGTGCTGATCCAGTTCGTGCTGGATGAGGTGAATGTAAATCTCAGTCTTGCCACTGGAGGTGACGCCATGGAGAAGTGTCACCCGCTTTTGGAGGAACGAGAAGCGTATCTGGTTGAAAGCCTCCTGCTGGGCAGGGCTCAGCTGTTTGATGTTCTCGGGGTGTGGGTCGCCGCCATGGTTCAGGCGGCCCACCTCCACCTCGTAGGTCTCTAGGAAGCCGCGCTTCTGCAAGGCCTTGATGGTCTCAAGCATCGCACCACTGGCGTTCATCAGCTCCTCCCGAGTAACCTCACTCCTCACTCCTACCTCCTCACTCCTCACTCCTAACTCCTCACTCCTCACTCCTAACTCCTCACTCCTAACTCCTAACTCCTCACTCCTAACTCCTCACTCCTCACTCCTAACTCCTAACTCCTCCCATCCCGACAGCTGCAAGTAGGCGATGAAAGCAGCCTGCTGCTTGGGAGCGCGTCCCAGCATGTCGAGGGCGCTGTGAAGTGCCTGTTCACTCTGGAACGGACGTGTCAGGCGAATAAAAGTCTCTGTGCGGGGCTTATAGCCCTCCTCAGCCTTCAAGCCGGCGGGCAGTGCGGCCTTGTAGACCTCGCCAATAGGCGACATGTAATAGTCGCTGACCCACTGCCACTGCCGCAACTGCGAGGGCAGCAGGATGGGGCTGTCGTCCAAAAGCTGTTCGATGGGCTTCACGGCATAGCCTTCAGGCTTCTGGTCGTGCAGACGGGCAACGATGCCCACATAGTGCTTCGAACGTCCGAAAGGCACCAGCACGCGCATGCCCACCTTCGTGGCGCCCTCCAGTATGGAAGGCACGGCATAGGTGAAATAGCCGTCGAGCGGCACGGGCATTATCACGTCGGCGTAGGTCATCGGCAGGTTTTGGTTGAGGGTGCAAAATTACGAAAAAAAAGAGAAGCCGCCAAAAAAAATCCGATGCTTTTTGGGCTATTTATTTGCAGGACTCAGGAAAAAGCATTAACTTTGTAGCCGTAATCATACAAAAACCTATAAACAACAGATAGTTATGAAGCACCTTATTCTTTTACGCGCACTATTGCTGACATTGCTCGTCAGCATGCTGCCCTCTGGCAAGGCCATTGCACAGGAGGCCTACGTCCACTTCGACGGGAATGAGACGCTGACGTTCTATTACGACAACAATCGTAGCCAACGCTCCGGCAACACATACGACATGAATAGCGGTTACGACAACCCCAAATGGCGGAATGGTAACGTCACTCACGTGGTGTTCGACGCCTCGTTCCGCAATGCCCGTCCCACAACGACTGCTTATTGGTTTGAATCAATGGGTAATCTTACAACAATTACGGGCATGAAGGAAAACCTCAACACAAGTGAGGTGACCACCATGAGGTCCATGTTCTATCAATGTTTCTCACTGACGAGTGCAGACGTCAGCAATTTCGACACACACAACGTGAAAGACATGTCATCCATGTTCTTCCAATGTTACTTGTTGCTGAGTTTAGACGTCAGCGGCTTCGACACCCAAAACGTAACAAACATGTATGGTATGTTTCTCGGTTGCAAGAAACTGACATTCCTTGACTTGAGCAATTTCGACACCAGCAATGTTACGAACATTAGTTACATGTTTCAGGATTGCTTTCAATTGGAGACGATTTATGCCAGCGACAAATGGACCACGGCAAACGCGGGGACTGGCTATGGAGTCTTTGATAATTGCTACAGCCTCGTAGGCGGGGCGGGCACAACGTTCGACGGCCATACTCTCTCTACTTATGCACACATCGACGGCGGTCCAGACGACCCTGGCTACCTGACGATGAAGTACCCCTCATACACTGTGTATAACAACGGTACGCTGACCTTCTACTTTGACGACAAGCGCAGCCAGCGTACAGGTATGACGTACGACCTGAACAGCGGCAGTAACAGTCCTGGATGGATAACGGACGGTACGTATGATAATGTCACCAGCGTGGTGTTCGATGCCTCGTTCCGCAATGCTCGTCCCATGACTACCAACCTTTGGTTTTATCACATGACGAGTCTCACGTCCATCAAGGGCATGAAGGACAATCTCAATACGTGCGAAGTGACAAACATGGCTCAAATGTTCCATAACGCCACTAAGCTGACGACCATCGACCTTAGTGGTTTTAACACGCGGAAAGTGGAAACCATGTACAACATGTTCGCCGGCTGCTCAGATTTGAAAAGCGCAGACCTGAGCAGTTTCAACACCGCAAACATGACGAACATGGGAGGTCTGTTTAACGGATGTGGTTCGTTGACAAGCGTCGACTTGCACACATTTTCTACCGGGAACGTGACGAACATGTGGGCCATGTTCTATAACTGCATGAACTTAACCGAAATCGACTTAGGCAGCTTCGACACACGCAATGTCCAAAGGACAAATTCGATGTTTGAACAATGCAGTGAACTGACGGCGATCTACGTTGGTGACAAATGGAATACCGAAACGGTAAGGAACTCCACCAGCATGTTCACAGGTTGCGTGAAACTCGTTGGAGCAAAAGGCACGACATACGACGAAAGACACGTCGACGCATCGTATGCCCACATCGACGGTGGGCAGGCTAACCCTGGCTACCTGACGATGAAATTGCCCTATGCCGTGTACAACAACGGCACGCTGACTTTCTACTACGACATCAACCGCAGCCAGCGTTCGGGCAAGACCTACGACCTGAACAGCGGCACCAACCATCCGGAGTGGTACGACGACGGTAATTACAATTCGGTCACCCGTGTGGTGTTCGACCCCCTCTTCGTCGACGCTCGTCCGACGAGCACCTATATGTGGTTTGCCCAGATGGCGCAACTGACGACCATCACTGGCTTGTCACGACTTAACACCACGGCAGTGACCACCATGCAGTCGATGTTCTTTAATTGCAGCAGCTTGAAAAGCATCGACCTAAGCAACTTCGATACCAGCAATGTCACATACATGTATGGTTTCTTCAACGGATGCAAAGCGTTGACCTTCCTCGACCTGAGCACGTTCGACACCAAAAACGTGACCAACATGAGGCAGATGTTCAGTCAATGTTCGGCACTGAAAGCAATCTTCGTCGGGAGAGGGTGGAACACTGATGCGGTAGAGAATTCGAATTTAATGTTCTATCAATGCTACAATCTTGCCGGTGATCAGCGCACGACATTCACCGACGACCACACCAATGCTGACTACGGTCACATCGATGGCGGTGCGTCCAACCCTGGCTACTTGTCAAAGAAACCGTATGCTGTATTAGATGGCACCCGGCTGATATTCTACAACGACGGTCTACCAAACACACATCGAGGCACAGCCTACGCCTTGAGCGTCACCATATCGACGCCGCAGTGGTACAAGGAGAAGGCCACCAACAGAGTCTATACGGTAGAGTTCGACCCGTCGTTTGCCAATGCGCACCTACCCAACGCTTATGCGTGGTTCTACGGTATGGAGCATCTGTATAAAATCGAAGATATCCAATACCTTAAAACCGACAACATGACGGCCATGGACTATATGTTCTCTGGTTGTAGCAATCTGAGCGACATCGACTTGAACCATTTCAATACGGAGAATACAGAAAGCATGTATGCTATGTTCTACAACTGCAGCACGCTGACGAGCCTCGACCTGAGTAGCTTCGACACACAAAAGGTGTTGAATATGGAGCATCTGTTCCGGAACTGTACGGCACTGACGACCATCTTGGTCGATAAGGGATGGAACACGGAGAACGTGACAGCGTCGCAGGCCATGTTCACTAATTGCACCAACCTCGTCGGCGGGGCAGGTACAACATTCGATGCCACCCACACCGACAAGGCCTACGCCCACGTTGACGGAGGCACAAACAATCCCGGCTACCTGACGCTGAAAGTGCCCTATGCCGTGTACGACAACGGCACGCTGACCTTCTACCACGACGGACTGCAAAACGCTAAACAGGGAACAGTCTACACACTGGGCAGTGGCTATTCAACGCCCGGCTGGGTTACCGACCTTAACAATAAGAACATCACCAAGGTGGTGTTCGACAACACGTTTGCCGATGCGCGACCGACATCTACCTACAAGTGGTTCTCGAACTGTACTAATCTGAAGACGATTAAGGACATGAAGAAGAACCTCAACACGAGCGACGTGGAAATCATGGAGCAAATGTTCGCCTGGTGCGGACTTGAAAGCCTTGACCTGAGCGGCTTCAACACCCAAAAGGTGCAGAACATGTACTACATGTTCAACGGCAGCAAGACGCTGAAGAGCATCGACATGAGCAACTTCGATACCCGGAACGTGGCGAACATGTCCAATATGTTCAACGGCTGCAGTGGCCTTACGAGCCTCGACCTGAGCAGCTTCGACACCCAGAACGTGGCAAACATGAGTTATATGTTCAACAGCTGCACTGGCCTTACGAGCCTCAACCTAAGCAGTTTCGACACCCAGAACGTGACGAACATGACCTTCATGTTCTCGAACAGCAGTGCCCTGACCACCATCATTGTCAGCGATAGCTGGAACACGGACCAGGTGGAACGGTCGAATGGCATGTTCCGCCAGTGCACCAGCCTTGTTGGCGGGGCTGGCACCACCTACGATGCCGACCACGTCGACGTAGCCTATGCCCACATCGATGGCGGCACGGCCAATCCCGGCTACTTCACCTCAAACTCCGTAAAGGGCGACGTAAACTGTGACGGACAGGTGGGCATAGGCGACATTGTGGCTATCACAAACGTTATGGCAGGCATCGAGACCAATCCTGACATCATCAGCCGCGCCAACGTGAACGGCGATACCGAGGTAGGCATTGGCGACATCGTCACCATCACAAACATTATGGCAGGAATAGAATAAACACAGAAAATATGAACAACAGACTTTTTGCAATGGCAGGGCTGGCAATGGCCCTGGCAATGATGGCGGGGTGCAGTCGTCCGACGAGCGCCTGGGTTGGTGAGCGCTGCAAGGCCCTCGACGCCGCGGCATGGGCCGATGCGCAGTGGATTTCAGTGGCCGATGCGCCTGTAGTCAGCGGGCAGGTTGACGACAACACGAACAACCGTGCCGCCGACGGCGCCAGCTGGTTTATGGCGAACGTGACGAACGAGGGCAAGGTGGTAGCGGCCAAGTGGATGACCACAGCATTGGGCACCTACGACCTCTACGTTAACACCCACGTTGTGGGCCGCGAGGTACTGAAGCCAGGCTTCACCCACCCAGAGAAGACGAGGCTCGCCTACACCTACGACATCACCGACGCGCTGCACAAGGGGCAGGGTGAGACGAACGTGCTGGCTGCACAGGTGACGCCCGGCTGGTGGGCCGACAAGATTGTGACGCCCTGGGGCCACGAAGGCATGGTGGGCCACAAATGTGCCTTCCGCGCCGTGCTGGCGCTGACCTACGCCGACGGCACCACGCGTCACTACGGCACCGACACCCTCAGTTGGCAGGCTGGCATCGCCGGTCCCATCACACATGCAGGCATCTTCGACGGCGAGGCCTACGATGCTCGTATCGCACCGGGCTACGACACGCCCGAGAAGCTAACTACGCCTGAGACGAACGCCGAGTTCCAGGGCAGCGTCGTGCCATGCGACGGTGCTGAGGTGTACCTGCGCGACGACCTGGCCCTTAGTCCCGTGGATGCCTACGTGTGGAAAGATGTGGAAGGGGCCGATGACGAAGCATTCGGCGATGTGGTGAAGCTGCGCGAATATGCGCCGGGCGAGCCGATGACGGTGGCTGCCGGCGAGACGCTGGTAGTGGACTTCGGGCAGAACGCCTCCGCAGTGCCAGCCTTTGAGTTCCGGGCTGCCGAAGGCACCTGCCTGACCTGTCTGCCCGCAGAACTGCTGAACGACAGTGGTGGCAAGCGCAGCCGAGGCATGGACGGCCCTGGCGGCAGCGTTCACCGCGACAACCTGCGCAGTGGCGGCAATAGCATGCGCATCGACTACACCTTCGCCGACACTGGTGACGCCTACGCCACCTATCAGCCTACGCATACCTTCTTCGGCTACCGCTTCGTAGCCATCACTGCCACGGCCGACGTCAGCATCCGCTCCATCCGTTCGGTGCCCGTCACATCGATAGCCCAAGAACTGGAGACAGGCACCATTACCACAGGTAACGACCTCGTCAACAAGCTCATCTCGAACACCCTTTGGGGCCAGCGCTCGAACTACCTGTCGGTACCCACCGACTGTCCGCAGCGTAACGAAAGACTGGGCTGGATGGCCGACACACAGGTGTTCACCGAGACGGGCACCTTCTTTGCCGACACACGGCGGTTCTTCCATAAATGGACACGCGACGTGCGCGACTCACAGAGCGAGACAGGTGCTTTTCCCGGCGTGGCTCCAAAAGCGCAGTATGGCAGCGAGATGATGCGCTTCGGATGGGCCGATGCGGGCATCATCGTACCTTGGACCATCTGGAAACAATATGCCGACACCGCCATCGTCAACGAGAACTGGGAGGCCATGAACCGCTACTTAGCCCATGTCAACGAGACACGCTTCGACCAGGTGAACGTCGCTGCCGAGAACGGCAACTACCAGTGGGCCGACTGGCTGAGTTTCGAGCCTCTGGAGACCTGTACAAACAAATGCTTCGTTGACTGGAAGCCCGTGCCCGACGCCATCACCCTCTGGAGTTACCTGGGAGGTTGCTACTGGGCTATCGACGCTGCGATGATGGCCGACATGGCGCGTGCCACCGGGCGTGACGATGCCTACTACAACGAGATGGCCGAACGGGCAAGGACCTATCTGAAAGAAAAGTTCATGAATGCCGACGGTACCTTCAAAACCGACATCATGAACACCATGCAGACGCCTGCCCTCTTCGCACTTAAAAACAACCTGGTGGAGGGCGAGGCACGCACACAGATGCTGGCACGCCTGCGTCAGAACTTTGCCGACCACGACGGCTGTCTGCAGACAGGATTCTTAGGCACCTCCATCCTTATGGAGACACTCACTGAGAACGGCATGCAGGACGTGGCCTACGACCTGCTCTTCCAGCGCCGCAACCCCAGCTGGCTCTACTCCGTTGACAATGGCGCCACCACCATCTGGGAACGCTGGAACAGTTATATGCTGGACCGCGGACTGGGACCGCAGGGCATGAACTCGTTCAATCACTATGCCTACGGCTGTGTGTGCCAGTGGCTGTGGGAGCGGGCAGCAGGCATTGCCACCGACACCTCGCAGCCTGGTTTCCGCCACATCGTGATGCGCCCCGTGCCCGACAAGCGTCTGGGCCATCTGGAGGCACAGTTCCGCTCGCCAGCCGGCCTCATCAAGAGCAGCTGGCGCTACGACGGTGATGAGTGGACGTGGCAGTTCACCATTCCTGAAAATGCCACTGCCACCGTCGTATTGCCAGGCGAGAGTGAGCCTAAGCAGTACGACAGTGGCAGCTATCAAGTGGTCAAGACCCTGCCTTAATCAGAAGTAGTAGGCAGCGGAGATGGTCCAAGCCTTTGCCTTGGCGTCGTCCTTATGGGTGGCCGTTTCGACGGCCTCCTTAAAGGTGGCGTCGGCAGTCTTGCCCATGGCGATGTTGTAGGTAAAGCCGAACTCCAGATTCTTCGACAGATAGACACCGGCACCGAGATTGACACTGAAATTGGACTTCTTCAGTTGGAACGTGTTCTCAGCTTCCTTGCGTGCATTCTCTGTGTCTTTGGTGATGGATTTCCATGTGAACTGGTCGTCGCCAATGTTGAAACCAAACTGCGGACCGGCGGCCACGTAAATGCCGGCGGCACTGCCGATACCAAGATTCAGACGGGCGTTCAGAGGCACAAGGATGCTCTTCTGTTTGATGGTCTCATCGTTGACTTTAGCGTCTCGCTGGTCGTAGAGCGCAGCGATGTCGAAGCCGAGGCCGCCAACGGGCAACGCCACCTTGAGGACAGGACCGGCAAAGAAGCCGAAGCGGTTGTCGGAATCGAAAACGCTCTCGTCGAACTTCATTTCATTGTTGTTAAGACCGGCCTTTACACCGAAACTGACGCTCTGAGCCACTGCGGGCACTGCCAGCATGAGAGCGGCAAAGAGCAGGAGTGAACTGATCATCTTTTTCATAATACTTACGTTTTTGTGGTTATTGGATTTAGTGACGCTCGCGACGCACGGAGACACGCGACCCGCCGCCCGATGACTTCGACGAGCTTCTCTTCGCGCGTTTCACCTTCTCGGTCTTAGTCTTGGGTTCACTGCTACGGCCCGCCTTCTCGCTCTTCGACTTCTTCGACGAAGTGGCAGCATCGGCGGCAGCGTCGAGCGAATCTTTCTTCTCAGGATTGCCGAAGATGTTCTTGCGGAAGCCCTCCAGCTCAGCCTCGATGCGTGCCTGTTCCTTGGCCAAGGCGGAGTCGGTCTTACAGTAGTCGGCCAAGTTACGGCCAAGCATGTTGGTAACCTTGTAGATCTTGCCAGAGTACTTGTTCAGTGTGAAGAAGTCTTCCATCGTCATCGAAGGAACCACATTGTAGTCACTGGTCATGATGGACTGACGGTTAAGGAACGGTTCCAAGTCGCTATACTTCACCCAGAACATGGGACGAGGGGGCTCATCGCCGAAGTCACCACCACCGAACGAGAAGTCGTCGCCATTATCATCGCCACCATCGCCGCTGTTTGCAGCGTTGGGGTCTACGGGGAAAGCACTCATACGGACAGGACACAGTGCGATGACCTTTCGATGGAACGACGACGTGGTCTGGTCGTAGTAGGCGCTCTCTTTCAGGAAGTAGCGGCGCACCTCTTCGGAGGGGATGTCACTATTGTCAACAACCACCTTGCCCTCCTTCTCCTCGTAGAAGATGCCCTGGTCGTCGAGCATATCCTTGAACGGGCGCTTTGCCGACTCCTCGAAGCGCTCCTCGCTCTCGGTGGGGCTGTACTCGTAGATAGGGATGTAGCCGTTCTGTGCCAGTTTGAAGATGTAGGTAAAGAGGTTCATCTGCTTACCCTTGGGCTGGATGGGCGCATAGAGCGAGCCATTGATGTCCTGGTTGAGGTCCACCTCACGATAGATGTCGCGGCGCCACACCACGTCCTCGGGCATCTCGGCTGCCACAGGGTACATCAGACGTGCACGCTGTGTCATGCCGCCCTGGGTGGTGTTCTGCCCTTTATGCTGTGCCTGCGTCTGCTGCTGGTTACGGCGCTGCTTGGGCTGTGCCTGCACTCCGCTCATGAATAGTGAACAATGAATGACGACTATCGCAATGAGCATCATCCACCGCCTGCTTTCATTATACTTCTTCTGCATATTCCGTTCTCTTATCATTACTCATTTATATTTATTCTTTCTTCATTTGGGCAAAGACCGCTCATTTCACAATGACCTCAAGCGTAGCGTTCAGCTGGCGCTGGATGCCATCAGGGCCGATGGCCACAACACGTGAGATGTAGAAGCGGCGGCCACGGGTGAGCTTACGGAAAGTCTCCTTCTGGCGACTGGAGAACTGCGACCCCTCACCGGCCAGAGGCACGGCGTTACCACGACTGTCGTAGAAGACGGTCTCGAAGGAGAGCACCTTAAAGCCAATGTCGAGAATGCCGTCGTCGATGGCGGCACCAATGCCGTCAGCAGTCATCAGCTGCTGCTTCGTCATGTTACCACCCTTGAAGCGGTCACCATTGCCCTGGGCGTCCTTGAACGGGATGTAGGGCGACGGATCGGGCAACTTACGCACGCGGAACGTGAACTGTCCCATCTGCTGCGGCTTGCCGGTATTGGTCGATGTGACCGTAATCACAGCATCCTTACCCACAGTGGTCGGCTTGGCAATGTACTTGCCTGGGCCCGTCGAGGTTAGCGTGCCACCGGTCATCGTGGCCTGGATCTTGTTCAGGGGCACGCCGGGGACGGAGACGCTGATGGGGTTGTTATAGCCCGCATAGAGCATGTTCATCAGGTCGGCGCTAACAGTGGCCGAGGGGTCGACGACGGTGTATTTCTGTTCGAAGTCGCGGCGAATTTTGTCGCCATTGCCGTTGATGGTCTCGATATAGCCTTTCAGCGAGAAGTCGCCGGTACGTCCACAAATGGTCTCGTAGAGGTTGTTGACGAGGTTCATCTTCTGCCCACCGATGTAGATGTCGGGAATCTGGGTGGTGTCGACGGCAGCCATAACGATATGGGCCGAGAAACGGTCGCCACGGACGATGGTCTGCGAGTTGGGAATGACGAAAGCCTCGAGAGCGTTCACACGGATATCCTTCACGTCGATGTTCTGCACCAGCGTGTGCAGCACCTCACCCTCGGCGTAGCGCACATCGCTCTGCAGCTTCGACAACAGTGTGACGGCAGCAGCAGCGGGCATGGCCTCGAACATATACTCCTGCCAGTTCTTGCCAAGCACGCGGGAAGGCACCTGCGTGGTCAGGTTGCTGGCAATGATTTTCTGCTGTGCCGTGTCATTGACCATTTTCAGAATCTTTTCACGGAAAGAGTCGATGGCCTTCTTAAGTTCCTCGCCACGGCCACGGCCAGGAGCCAACATCACCTGGTTGGCAGCCTCAAGGTCCTCCTTGCCACGAAGGTTGGCCGGGTCACCGTCCTTGCCGTCGGCCTCGCGAGCGATGGCCAGCTTTAGCTCGGTGGCAAAGTTATAGATAGAGTCGCTCATCAGCTTCACCTGCTGAGCTTTGTCATACCACTCCTTCACCTTCTGAGGATTCGACTCCATTTGCTGGTCGAAATCATCATAGATGGCCAGGTTCTGCTTCGTCGAGTTCTCCGTGGTGCGGTTAAGGCTCTCCTCGACAATGGAGAAGCCGTTGAGCACCTCGTTGGAGACGTTCAGAGCCAGCATAGCCATCAACACCACATACATGAGGTTGATCATCTTCTGGCGCGGAGATACTGGTCTTTTCTTTATTGCCATTGTTGTTGTTTCGAGTTGATTCTAGTTATTCTAGTCAAACTAGTTAAACTAGCCAAACTAGTTGAACTAGTCCCCCTAGTTTTTAGGACTGAGGAGCGACGTTGGGCATGTTTGTGGTCATGGCCTCGATCATGCGGGCGTAGATACGGTTGAGTTCCGCAATCTGTCCGGCCATCTTGCGCGTCTGCTCGTTGATTTCATCGATGGTGCCAATCTGCTGGCTGGCGCCCTTGAGCTGCATCTCGTAGACCTTGCAGATACCAGTGAGCGTGCGGTTCAGGTTCTCCATTTCCTCGCTGTCGCGTGTCAGGCGCTCGCTCTGCTCGGCCACCTTCTCAAGGATTTCGGTGAGATTCTTAAGCTTTTCGACGTAGTTCGTAGTGGCTTCCTCCATGTCCTCGGCATCAATGTCGGGCAATTCGGGCGTGGGAATGCCACCGATAACGCCACCGACAATGCCGGGCTGACCGCCAACGACGGGCTGTCCACCTTCGCCTGGCTCTCCGGAGACGCCGCCTTCGCCAGCAGTGCCACCGCCGCCACCACCACCAATGATGATGGTACCGCCAGCGCCACCTCCACCGACTCCGCCGACTCCGCCGACTCCGCCGACATAGCCTTCGCCACCAACTCCACCGACTCCACCGACTCCACCGACATAGCCTTCTCCACCGGCGTAGCCTTCGCCGCCTTCGGTCGGGTGGCCGGCATATTTGCCGGCACCTTCGCCACCCACGATGAAGCCTCCACCACCATAGACGGCAGCCGTAGGCATGCCCTCGGCACCTTCGCCACCGCCGATGGCTTCAACGCCTTCGCCCTCTGCAGGCTCTGCGCCTTCGCCCTCCACGCCGTCGAGCTTGACATGCGTGGGCAGGTCTTTGCCATCCTCTGTCTTATCAAAGGGACGGTCGAAACCGGCAATGAAGAACACGAACACCTCAGTGCCCATGCCCAGGAACAGCCAGAAGTTAGCTCCTGGCAGGTGGGTCAGCTTAAACAGTGCACCGAGGATCACGATAGATGCACCCCAGCTGTAGGCATAGTTCATGAACGTCTGCCCAGGGACGCTGTCCAACCACTTCTGCAAGCGGTATATCACATTGAATTTACTGTATTTAGTCATGCCTATTTACGATTTGACAATTTCGGTTTGAATATTTACGGTTTCACTGCTGGCGGCAAGGTTCAATGGGCGGTAGTAATACCGAAGCTTCGCCTTGCATCACCCTTTGTCCTCACTTTTTTTTTGTCTGTTTTGCTGGTTTGGCTTGTTTAGCCTTCTCGCTGGTAGTGTTGGCCAGTGAGCGCACGCAGCGGAAACCGATGTAGCTTCGCGGCTGGTTCTGGTATTCGCTCGAGCGCCATGCCGAACGGATGTAGCTTTCAGGATCTTTCCACGAGCCGCCACGCACGCTCTTCTTTTTCATGCGATAGGGGTCTTCCTTGGCGGCGTCGTACTTCAGCTGCGGGTTGATGTCGTTCATGGCATCGACGCCAGCCTCGGTATAGATGGTCGATGTCCACTCGGCCACATTGCCAGCCATGTCGTAGAGGCCGTTACTGTTGGCATTGTAGATACCCACTTTCGACGTTATGAGGTTGCCGTCCTTGGTGTAGTTACCATCATCGGGCTTGAAGTTGGCGAAGAAGCAGCCCTTGCCCGTGGCCACGTCCTCGTTCTCCCATGGGAACTCGTTGCCGTCCTTACCGCGAGCGGCATACTCCCACTCTGCCTCCGTCGGCAGGCGGTAGCGCTGCACGTAGCGAGCTGCGGGGCCAAGACCCTTCAGCAGGTACTCGGTACGCCAAGCGCAGAAGGCGTTGGCCTGCTCCCAGGTGACACCCACCACAGGGTAGTCGTTGTAGGCAGGGTTCGAGAAATAGTTACGCATATATACCTCGTTGTCCGAGTTGGGGAAGTCGTTCACCCAGCAGGTGGTGTCAGGGTATATATTAATAATGTACGTGTTAAGGAAGTCCCATGGTCCAGTGAGCTGGCGGTTGATGGTCTCACGCCGTATCTTGCCCTCATCGTCGATGTAGGCCGTGTCCTTAGATATCCACACCTGCTCGTTGGGGTCTACCTGCACGTCGGTGTTCAGGTTGCGCTCCTCAGGGTTCAGGCGGTTGCGGCGGAGTGCGGCCGTCACGTAGTCGTAGATCTCGTAACGGTAGTTCATCTGACTGTAGTCCAGCATCTTCTCGCCCGTCACGGGATTGGTGACATAGACGCTCTCGATGGCGCGCTGCTCGTCCTCGTTGGGTTTGCGGGGGATGGGCTTCTTCCAGTTCAGGTGAGGCGTGATGGGGTCGCCGTTCTTGTCCTCCTCAATCTTGTAGCTCTCGTCGCCTCCATAGTTAGGATCGGCCAGGCGCTCACGGATGATGGAGTCGCGCACGTAGTTCACAAACTGGCGGTACTCCGAGTTCGTAATCTCGGTGTCGTCAATCCAGAAGCCGTCGACGGAGATGTCACGCAACGGTGTCTGCTTGCCCCACAGCGAGTCGGGGTCTTCCATACCCATCAGCAGATGACCACGCTTCACCATGATCATGCCGTAGGGGGCAGGCTCGGAGAACGACCGCCCACCGGCACCTGTCAGCTCGCCGCCGTCGGACATCGCCGACTTACCTCCGAAACAGCCCGTCAGTAGGGGTAACAAGGCAAGGATGCAGAAAGGCAGCAGCCTCTTTGCACCTCTTACTACTCTGTACTTCATGTCTTGTCTCATATAATCACTATTCATTCTTCATCCTTTATTAGTACAAAGCACGCTTTACAACAGCCTCACACTCTGGTGGCGGTTACGCCCCTTCTTAAAGAGATTCACGTCCATCTGATAGCCTACGAACAGCTCGTGGTTGCCACTGCCCACGCTGATGGCATTGGTGTGAACCTCGTAAGCATAGCCGACGCGAATGCCGTTAAAGATGCCACCGATGAACACCGTGCCAGAGATGGTGGGGCTATAACCCAGGCCGACGTAGAGCACCCGCCCTTCATGGGTGTAGTTCAGACGAGCCGTCACATCGGCCCGGTAGCCGATGGCATCGCTGCGCCCCATGATGGAGGGATGTATTGATAAAAACGGATTTTTCAGCCGAATATTGCATCCTGCTGTTAAATAATATGCTCGGGCGATGCTCAGCTCGTTGGTCTCGCCCAGCTCAATGGTCGGTGCAAGGGCGTGAAGTACCGATGCGCCAACGTACCAGTACTTGTGCTTATAATAGAGGCCGCCACCAAGGTCGAAGCCGCTGCCATTCACCTCAGAAGTGGAGAAAGCGGGGTCGCCAGACTCGGCCAGGTTCAGGCCACCGCCGTCGAAACTCTCGCTGAGCATCGATGCCTCGATGCCGATGCTCAGGGTACCACCAAAGAGCTTCTGTTTATTGGCATACTGAACGGTGAAACGATTGTGTGAGAACAGACCTATCTGGTCGCTCATAAACTGTCCGCCGACGCCGTGATAGCCACCGATGAAGTAGAAAGGCATATCGCCGGCGAAGTGCATGGTCTTCGGGTTATGACGGAAGCCCGTCAGCGTCATGTTGTAGGCACCCGTAATGTTGATCTTGTCCTGCTTGCCGACGGCGGCAGGGTTATACGACGACTCCATCGCCCAGTAGTGACTGAACGACGGGTCGTATTGTGCAGTAGCCTCCGCAAAGGCCATCAGCAGCAGGGCCAATATCAAGAGATTTCGCCTTAACACGTTAATTATAACGCGAAACCCTGACATTTATTATTTTAGGCAACTGTTTTTTAAAGGAGTAGCCCCCTCGGGGGCCGTAGGGGGGCATTTACTCTTCACTCTTAAGGTATTCCTTCGAGTAAGCTACGTAGTGTGCAGCATTGTCGGTCTGCCCGGGACGAGTGGGCTTAAGATACTTGGCAGGCACGCCACCCCAAATCTCGTGGGCACCCACCTTCGTGTTCTGCAGCACCAGCGCACCAGCAGCCACGATGGCACCCTCGCCGATCTCACAACCATCGAGCAGCACAGCGCCCATGCCGATAAGCGCACCGTCGTGGATGGTGCAGGCGTGGACCGTCACGTTGTGTCCGATGGTGACGTCGCTGCCAATGTGTGTAGGACCAGTATCATGGGTAACATGAACTACGGAGTTGTCCTGAACGTTCGAGCGGTCACCAATAGTGATGGGTGCCACGTCGCCACGCACCACGGCCCCGAACCAAATTGAACACTCGTCACCCATCGTCACGTCACCAACGATGGTTGCTGTCTCGCTGAAGTAGCACTCACGACCCCATTTGGGGCTCATTCCCTTGTAACTCTTTATTAATGCCATAGCTATTTACGATTTGACGATTTACTATTTACGATTTATTTACGATTTGACAATTTATTGTTTTCGCAAGTTCTGCACAGCCGATGCCGTAGGCATCAGACAATGGTAGCCAGCCATTTTCGCTCGACCTTGTCGCTTGCTACCAACGGGACGCAAGAATGGCTGGTAACACAGAGCTGGGGTAGCGAGCGTGCCGTAGGTACGCGACAAGGGTTGGATGCTGTCGCGTACCTAAAGGCACGCTTTTCTACCGTCCCTTTATACCAGCCATTAAATGGCTGGCTACCTCTGTCATGCCCCTACGGGGCTGGCTACGCTCCTTCCTCCATTTTCTGCCGCAAAGTTACGAAGTTTTTTCCATTCTACGAAAACTTTCTCACGGAAAAAGGAAAAAACAGACTTTTTCCTTTGTCATCCACAAAAAAAACACTATCTTTGCATCCGCTTATCAATAACTACTAAAAAACTATTTCTATGAGACAACCAATGTTCACAACCGCAAATCGTATTCTTATGCTCGTTGTGCTGTTAGTCAATGTTTGCTACCTGAAGGCACAACAAACCGAAGAAATAGCCCCCTTCCGCACATGGGCTATGACGCCACCCATGGGATGGAACTCATGGGACTGCTACTACTCCAGTGTCACCGAGAAAGAGGTGATGCAGAACGCGCAGTACCTCGTCGACAACGACCTCGTGCGCCACGGCTGGCAATATGTCGTCGTCGATATTCGCTGGTACTGCAACCACCCCTCGCTCGGCGGAGGCAACTATAACCAGCGCGGCACGCAGGACTACGTCATCGATGACTACGGGCGCTATCTGCCGTCGCCCGCACGCTTCCCCTCCTGCATGGTCGACGGTGTCAACCAGGGCTTCAAGGCGCTTGCCGACACCCTTCACAAGATGGGCCTGAAGCTCGGCATCCACATCATGCGCGGCGTCCCGAAGTCGGTCGTCGGTTCCTCCTACAAACTGAAAGGCAGCGAGGAGACGCCCTGGAACCAGGTCTACAGCTCCACCACCCCCGCCTGCACCTGGCTGAAAGACAACTTGACGGTGCGCAACAATGAGGCGGGACAGCTCTACTATAACTCCATCATGGACCTCTATGCCGCCTGGGGTGTCGACTTTTTGAAAATCGACGACCTGAGCCGTCCGTTCTATACCGACGAGATCCGCATGATCAGGAAAGCCATCGACCAGACGGGCCGCCCCATCGTGCTGTCGCTCTCGCCCGGCAAGACACAGCTACAGTATGCCCAGCACTGTCTCGACAATGCCAACATGTGGCGCATGATGGACGACCTCTGGGACACCTGGAGCGCCGTCGACGCCGTCTTTGCCGAGGCCGATGCCTGGAGCCAGTATGCACGTCCCGGCAACTATGCCGACTGCGACATGCTGCCCCTCGGACAGATTGCCATGACCATCGGCGACCCGGGCTACACCTCCGCACAGAGTGGCCACTGGACCAACCTCACGAAGGACGAGCAGCTCACGATGATGACGCTCTGGGGCATCTGCCACTCACCGCTCTTCTTTGGTGGCGAGATGACACGCAACGATGAGTTTACCCTGTCGCTGCTCAACAATGAGGCGTACCACCGCATGCACAAGTATGCCGTCGACGCCCATCAGGTGCTCAACGACGAGGACCTCGGACACGTCGTATGGACATCCACCGACCCCGAAACCGGCAACCGCTACCTCGCACTCTTCCAGCGCGACAACAACCGCTGGATTGTAGGTGCAAAAGCCCTCTACCGCTCCGAGACAGTGGCCTACACCACCGATGGTCACAAGGTGGACGTCGACATCCCCTGGCCTGAAGGCTCGAAGACGCTGGTGCTTGTCGTCGACGACGGTGGCGACAACTTCAACTACGACCATGGCGACTGGATCAACCCCACGCTCATCCTCCGCGATGGCACCGAGGTGCCACTGACCGGCAAGTTCAAGACGCGCGACTATACCAACTCTTACTTCAACCGCGTCTACGAGAACAGGAATGTGGACAATGGCGGTAAGATGAATGTCATGGGCGTCAGCTACGACCGAGGCTTCTCGACCGATGCCAATGCGGCACTCTTCTTCCAGATACCCGACACGATGGATGTGGTGCGCTTCACCGCCATGGCGGCCGCCGACGACTCGGGCATCAACCAGACAGGGGCCACCACCAGCATACGCTTCATGGTGTTCGACCAGAACCCGCTCGCCAACGAGCAGGACGATGCCGCAGCACGCTCGGGGCTCATCAGCCGCACGGGCACGCGCAGCGCCACCCTTGAGGCCGACATTACGGGCGCCAATCAGCTCAAAATCGTCGTCAGCAACTATGGTGACGGCTTCGCCTACGACCGCGCCGACCTTATCAATCCGGTGCTCATCGACGCCAATGGCAACGAGACATCGCTCGTGAGCCTTCACAACGCGCTCTTCAGCTCCTACACCTCCGAGTGGGGCAGTCTGCACCTCAACAGCAACGTTGAGAACGGCACGTTACGCGTCGACGGCCAGTCCTACACCACCGGCCTGGGCCTCAATGCACAGTGCACGCTGATCTACAACCTGCCCGAAGGCCACAACTACACGACCTTCCGCGCACTCTGCGGCTACGACAGCAGTTGCGACACCGACAACAAGTCGGCCAGTGGCACCACCATGGAGTTCCTGATCTATGCCACACAGCAGTCACAGAGCTTCGAGTTCGACCTGACAAGCTTAGGCTATGGCAGCACCGACGAGGTGCCCGTCTACGACATCTGGGCTCGCCAGGACATCGGCAATGCCACCGCCACCATCACCGCCAAAGTTCCCTCGCACGGCGTGCGCCTCTTCCGCCTCGGCAACAATAAGCCCTACGTCGGGCTCCGTGGCGACGTTAACAACGACGGGCAGGTCGGCATCGGCGACATCGTCGCCATCACCAATGTCATGGCTGGCATCGAGACCGACGCCGCCACCATCTTACGGGCCAACGTGAATGGCGACCAGGAAGTTGGCATCGGCGACATTGTCACCATCACCAACATCATGGCGGGAATGGAGTGATAACCCACCCCTAGCCCCTCTTATAAAACAACGAATTAAGACGAATTTCACGAATGACACGAATGAAAACAAGTTTTACGAATTATACGAATTTGCTACGCGCAGGCAATCGCCGCTTGCGGCGACAATTCGTGTCATCAATTATAATTCGTACAATTCGTGATATTCGTCTTAATTCGTTGTTAAAAAGAAAAGGGTGGGAGAGCTTAAATCGCCGCTTGCGGCGACAATTCGTGTCATCAATTATAATTCGTACAATTCGTGATATTCGTCTTAATTCGTTGTTAAAAAGAAAGGGTGGGAGAGCTTAAATCGCCGCTTGCGGCGACAATTCGTGTCATCAATTATAATTCGTACAATTCGTGATATTCGTCTTAATTCGTTGTTAAAAAGAAAAGGGTGGGAGAGCTAAATAAATAAGATAAGGTGGCGGCCTCGCATTGCCGCGGCAAGACATCAAGATAAGAAGACATCAAGACAACTTTAAACTATTGATGTCTTGTTGTCTTGATGTCTTCTTGTCTTGATGTCTTGTTGTCTTCTTGTCTAGTTGTCTTCTTGTCTTGATGTCCTGAACAAGCTTACAGTGTAATCTCGCAGCCGAGACCCACCACGTTGTTAGTACGTGTGAACGAGTTCTTGCCAGCGGGGATCGACAGTCCGAGGCTTTCCATGTTCTGTGCGGGCGTGTCCATGTCGTAATCCTCGTAGTTGGTCTGGAAGTAGGCAGCCGAGAGCTTCACGCGGTTGGAGACCTTATACTCCAGACCGAATCCGAAGGTATAGCTGCTGACGACGAACGACATGTCGTTCATGTAGGCATCGGTCAGCGGGTAGCGCGTCAGCTGTCCACCACCTGAGACGGTCAGGCGGTCGGTAATGTCCCACTCGGCACCGGCGAGATACTCATTGGTGCCGCCATCGAGCAGGCGCTCAGAGTGCTCATACCAGTGAGCCGACATGTCGTAGAAATGGTGATAGCCAAGGTTCAGGCGCACATTGTCGAGAATGCTCCACTGGGCACCGAGGGCAAGCTGTGCAGGCGAGTCCTCGGGCACGCTGGTGCCATCGACATACTTGTTGGTAGCCGCAATGACGCTGGCCTCCTCCAGGTCAGAGTCGTTCTTCATCCTCATGCGTGTCTTGAACTCATACTTGGCGGCAAAGTTGAAGGCACCGATCTTGTAGTCGATACCCAGCACGGGGGCAATGCCCCAGCCCGTCTGGTCGCTCTTCAGGTTCACACCATTCGAATAGGGAGCCAACGTCTCAGCACTGGCATTCAGTTGGTCACCCGTTGCCTGAAGCTGTGCGCCGGCAGCCTGTAGCTGCTGTCCTTTTTGGACAAGCTCCTGAATCTGCGGCAGCTGCATAGCCTGCTCCTGCGTCATGCCAGCGGCCATAGCCTGTGAAACGCCCTGCTTAATACCGGCTTCCACCTGTCCGGCCATGTTGGCGATGTTGTTGCCAGCCTGCGTCATGCCAGCCTTGACACCCTCGAAATACTGCGGCAGCGTGATGCCCGTTGTGCCGTTCATCACCCGGATGTTATGCAAGCGGGCTTCATACGAGGCCGTGCCGTAGAGCAGGCGCAGACCAGCATAGACCGACAGGTTGTCGTTCAGCTTACGGGCAGCACCAAGCTGGAAGCCGAAGTAGAACTGCTGACCCTTCATGTAGCCGTCGACGTCGTAGCCCGTCACGCTGGGCACACTGGCGTCAAAGTTCGACAAGCTGGCATTCAGGGCGTTCGACGTACCGATGAGCTTCTGTGCAATGGCGCCGACATAGGTCTCGAACGAGCCGATGCCCTTGTCGAACTCACACTTACCGCCACCGCCAGGCACCGAGAAGTTGAACTGGAAGCTCCACGGACCCTTATTGTAGGCTGCCTGAAGCGAGGGGATGAAGGGGGCGTTAGCCACGCCCTCGAACTCCTTCGTCGAGGCGCCACCATTCTTGACACCGAGCTTAAAAAGGTCGTTGGTGCCAGTGACGGTGCGCGTCTGGTGGGCATACTGCCAGTTGAAAGCCAAATGGAAGCCCTCGGGCATGAAGGCCACACCGGCAGGGTTCGAGTAGACACCGTCGAGGCCAATAGCGCCATCGCGTGCCGGATTACGCAGGAAGCTGACGCTCTGGTTGGTGTTCGTCAGGATACCACCGGCCGTAGCCGTCTGAAACTGAGAGAATGTGAAAAGGAGAACATGTGAAATGAACAGCACGAACCCCAAAATAGGTTTACGAGACGTAATAGTTTTTGTTTCCATACCTTATTAATATATATACGTTATTTCGTTTTTGTATCTTTGCGTAGCCTGATGACCTTTTTACTATTTTTACCTATTTTACGTAATGCCGCTGCAAAGGTACACAATTATTCGCACATTTCTGCCAAAAATGTGCAAAATATTTAAAACCTCCCAAATCTTTTTTGCGCTATGTCAATTGACACGCATTTTATTCAACCCAAAACATCGCTACCTTTCGAATCGATGTGTCCGACTTTTCGAATTGATGTGTCCGGCACATCGAGGGCGTGACATTGTAAATGACACCTTCTAATTGTGCAAGGTGCCCTTTCCGCTTTCCGCAGTAAACACAGGGGTAATATTCAAGTTGGCACAAGACGGTGGCGGAGACGTTCAGCGTCTTGTGCCAACTTGTATAGCCTGCTCTGCTATACTTCAATAGTTTTTTCAAAAAGTAATATCACTAATATCACACACGATTTATGCCTCTGATTCATAACAGGTTAAAGTGTGATATTAGTGGTGATATTGTGATATTAAAAATTGGGAATTAACAAATATTGAGTATAAAATCACTGGTTAATAAGTTGTTCAGGTTGTGTGGATTGTCTTAAAGAAAATGGTGGTGGAATTATAATTGCGAAAGCATGTTTGGGATTGCGAAAACACGCGAAAAAGCGAAAGGATGCGAAAATGTGGGATATATACAAAAGAATAAGGTTTTCGTGAAGTTCGCGCTTTCGTGCGCTTTCGCAATAAATATAAACCCAAATTGGTCATTAGAAAGTTCCATTTCAACACCGATTTCCACACTGGTCGTGCGCGAGTCGTTCTTTTCTAAGCTGATGAAACGGGTGTGTGTTTTGCAGCCTTACAGTTAAAGTCACACTTTCGAAGTGTACTTGTACTCAATTTAACTAAAAAACATCCCGCTCATCCCGCTCATCTTGCACCCAAATTTAAGTGCGGGATGAGCGGGATGAGCGGGATCTTTTTTTGTTAACTCAAATACTTTTTGTCTTTTCTATACCCACCTCTCTTCATTCGTAACTCTCGAGAATCAGCTCGCAATTCTCGAGAATCAGCTCGCAATTCTCGAGAATAAACTCTCAAAACCCGAGAATTAACTCGCAACTCTCGGGATTCAGGATTTATCTCGCGAATATAGAGATTAATTCAAGTTTCGCAAGCGATGAAAACGATGCGCAGCCAGCCCCGTAGGGGCATGACAGTGGTAGCCAGCCATTTAAA
>JAFPZD010000158.1 GCA_017417465.1 Prevotella sp.
AGGACTCCGATGAAGAACGTCATGAACATATTCCGCTCGTTGTTGTTGCACAGCTCTTGGTTGATGGCCTGCACGATGTTGGCCGGGTTGCTGGTGTGGGCGGAGGTGATGCGGAACAGCTTCTGCATGACCGCCATCACGATGGCCGACGGCACACCCTTACCCGAGACGTCGCCGATGCAGAAGAACAGCTTCTCGTCACGAATGTAGAAATCGAAGAGGTCGCCACCCACTTCCTTCGCGGGCACCAACGAGCCGTAGATGTCGATGTCGTTGCGTTCGGGGAAGGGTGGGAAGGTCTTCGGCAGCATGGTCTGCTGGATGGCGCTGGCGATGTGGAGCTCGCTGTCGATGCGTGTCTGCTTGATGCCCACCTCATGGAGGCGACGCTCGTTGCCTGCGAAGCGACGGACGATGTAGAACAGCACGAGCAGGGCTGAGAGCATGAGCAGCATGTTGCGGAGACGGTTGCGATAGAGGGGTTCGTAGACCTCCTTGTCGTAGTTCACCAGCGCCACTTGCCAATGAGGGTCTTTGCTGATGGGCATGTAGTAGACGCATGCCTTGTTGCCGCTGTGCGGGGCCTTGAAATCAATGATGGTGATTTCACCGTTCTTGCTGAGGCGGCGCTCGACGGTGCTGTCGTTGATGAGGCTGACGATGTGGTCAACGACTCTCTTGCTGGCGTGCTCCTCCGGCGGTCCGACGACGAGCTCGCCATCCTTGTCGAGCAGCATGCCGAACGACGAGGGATAGTAGCGCATGTCGTTGATGGTGTCGCTGAGCCAGGTGAGGTCGATGTCGAGGCCGCATACGCCTGCTACGCTGTCGTTCGCATCGATGATGGGACAGCTGAAGGTGGTGAGACGCATGGAGTCAGTGCCGTACACATAGGGGTCGCTCCACAGCTGGCGCTGCTCGGTGGCAGCGGTGTGGAATGCCAGGTTCTCTGTGTAGTCGTGGGTGGAGGAGGCAAGCTGTCTGACCACAATCTCTCCGTTCTCCTCAGTGGCATAGGGTTCGAAGAGACGGCCCTTCGACGAATAATAATTAGGTGAGAACCCAATGCAGCCGCCTACGACGATGGGGTTGGTCTCGATGAGTCGGCGTGTGACGTTGAACATGGAGTCGGGTTGCGAGAGATGGCTTTGGATGTCCCACATGTGCTCGTTGAGCGTAATCTCGGCGGTCATCAGCGTGCTGGCAATCATGTCAGCCTTCGACGACAGCTCGGCGACGGCATGCTTTTCGAGTTCGTTTCGCAGGATGTTGCGGGTGTAGTAGTATTGTATGATGCTCGTCAGCTCCACCAGGATGGCGGCACTGATGATGATACCTAAACTACTCCCTACATGTTTCCTCAGGTATTGTATGACGTTTTCCAGTTTTTCTCTCATCGATCGCAGTGGTTCATGATTGCGGTAGGAGCAACCGATTTTGCTTGCAAAAGTATTAAAAAATGTGGGATAGTGCAATGCTAGCATTGCTAAATAATAATAAGAAAATGTGGAGGAGTGCTAAAATTCGTTAATTAAAATAAGGTTCGTAGCGCAAGGCCCTTTCGTTTATGGTATTTCTTTGTAACTTTACATGCAGAAACAACCACGCTGAAAGTTTAACTTGAATTATACTAACTTAGATTTCTATGAATAAACTACCTGAACTTGCTGTGCTATCGCAGAGCCAGATCGCTATCTATGCGGAGTGTATGCAGCACCCCGAAGAGGCCGCTTACGACCAGCCATTCCTGTTAAAACTAGGTAAGGGTGTCGACCTGCCACGCCTGCAGGCCGCCATCATGAAAGCCCTGGAGGCACACCCGTACATGCAATGCCGGGTGGTGATGGGCGACGACGGTGAGCCGAAACAGTATATTGACACCGAGACGCCCGTGGAGGTGCCCATCATCAAGGTGGACGACATCGAGGAGGCGAAGAAGACGATGTGGAAGCCGTTCCACTTCGACGGCAGCTCGCTCACACGCCTGGAGCTGTATGATGCCCCCGACACCGGCTATCTGCTGATGCAGGTTCACCACATCATCTACGACGGCATGACGTACGCCATCCTCTTTGCCGACATTGAGAATGCCTATCAGGGGCGTGAGCTGTCGAAGGAAGATTGCTCAGCCATCGACTATGCGTGCCAGGAGGCCGCCGAGCGGAAGACCGAGCGTTGGCTGCAGGACAAGCAGTGGTACGCAGACCACATTCTTGACACCGAGGTGGAGACCACCCTGCTGTCCGACCTCGAGGGACAAGACACACACTTCAGCCGCCTCTACCTGCCGATGAAGGCGGATGTCGGCGCCGTGACGGCGTTTTGCAAGCAGCACGGCTTCAAGGTGAGCAACTACATGTGCTCGGCGTTCGCCCTGCTGATGTCGCGCTATGGCGACGATGAGCAGGTGCTCTTCTCTACCATCTGGCACGGCCGCGTCAGGAAGGACATCGCCCACACGTGTGGTATGTTTGCCACTCCGGTGCCCCTCTACTACCAACTGAAGGCCGACGCCACCGTCGGCGACCTGCTGGAGCAAGGCCGCATGATGAGCGACGGCACGCGCGAGCACAACCTGTTCTCGCTCAGCGATGCCGTGAACGAGCTGGGCCTCCGTCTGAATCTGTCGTTCGGCTATCAGGGCACCACACTGAAGGACATCATCGTCGGCGGCGAAAAGGCCACCTACGAGTGCCTGTTCAGCCACGCCACCTACAGCCCCGCCACCTTCCAGCTGTTCCTGACCAACGACGGCTATGAACTTTGTGCCGAATACATGTCGAACCTCTACTCCGAGGCTTTCATCAGGCAGTTTGCCGAGAGCCTCGACACGGTCATCATGCAGCTCACCGACCTGGAGCGTCCGCTGCGCGAAATTACCACCGTTTCGCCCGAGCAGGTGAAGTTGCTCGACTCGTTCAACGAGACCGCCGACCCCTACGACGACACACAGACGGTGGTGAGCTTGTTCTGCCAGCAGGCGAGTCTGTATCCCGACAAGACGGCCGTGGTCTACAAGGACCGCCAATACACCTACCGCGAGGTCGATGAAATCACCGACCGCCTCGCTGCATACTTGGCCGGAAAGGGTCTGGGCAGAGAGGACGTGGTGGCCATCCTGATACCGCGCTGCGAGTGGATGGCGCTGGCTTCGCTTGGCGTGCTGAAGGCGGGCTGCGGCTATCAGCCTTTGGATCCCACCTATCCTGAGGAGCGCCTGAACTTCATGACCAAGGATGCCGGGGTGAAGATGCTCATCGCCGACGAGGAGCTGCGCCCGCTGGTGAGCGAATACACCGGCGACGTGCTGCTGACACGCGACATCGCCTCGCTGCCCAGTGCTGAAGGCGTGGAGTTGCAAGGGCCCGCCACCGACAGCCTGTTCAACATGCTCTACACCAGCGGCTCGACGGGCGTGCCCAAGGGTTGCCAGCTGGAGCATCGCAACGTGGTGGCCTTCTGCCACATGAATGCGAGGGCACAGCACATCACCGCCGAGAGCCGCATCGGCGCCTATGCCAGCTACGGCTTCGACGCTTCGGTGATGGAGGTGTTCTGCCCGCTCACCCATGGGGCTACGGTCTACGTCATCCCCGAGGAGTTGCGCCTTGACCTCGTCGCCCTGAACGACTACATCGAACAGAACCACATCACCCATATCTTCATGACCACGCAGGTGGCCTATCAGTTTGCTACCAACTTCGAGAACCAGTCGCTGCAGCGCCTGATGACGGGCGGTGAGAAACTGCCCTCGCTGGTTCCACCGAAGAGCTTTATAGTTTGCAACGGCTACGGACCTTCGGAGACCATCTGCTACGTCACGCAGTTCGAGGTGACGGAGCGACGGAAGAACGTGCCCATCGGTGTGGCACAACGCAACCTGAAGTGCTACGTCGTCGACAAGAGCGGACACCGCCTGCCCCCAGGAGCCAGTGGTGAGTTGTGGGTGGCCGGCCCGCAGGTGACGCGCGGTTATCTGAACCGTCCGGAGAAGACTGCCGAGGTGTTTGTGGAGAATCCCTTCGAGGGCGACGCCGCAGCGAACGCGACGTTTGGCTCCAGCTATCATCGTGCCTACAGAACCGGCGACGTGGTGCGCTATCTGCCTGATGGCAACATAGAGTTCGTCGGGCGCAAGGACGGACAGGTGAAGATTCGCGGCTTCCGCATCGAGCTGAAAGAGGTGGAGGCCGTCATCCGCCAGTATGCTGGCATCAAGGATGTTACCGTGCAGGCCTTCGACGACCCTGGTGGCGGCAAGTTCATTGCTGCCTACATCGTCAGCGATGAGCAGGTGGACATCAGCCAGCTGAACAACTTCATCATGGAGGAGAAGCCGCCCTACATGGTGCCGGCTGTGACGATGCAGATTGACCGTATTCCGTTGAACCAAAACCAGAAGGTTGACAAGAAAGCCCTGCCGAAGCCGAAGAAGGAAAACGCGGCAGAGAGCGACGGCGGCCCGAGTGCCCCGCTGAACGTGCTTGAGCAGGAGCTGAAGTCGATGGTGGCAGCCATCGTCAGTCACGAGGACTTCGGTCTGACAACGCCGCTGGGCTATGCCGGCCTGACCTCTATCATGGCCATCAAGCTGGCTATTCAGGTGAACAAGCGCTTCGGCGTGGAGCTGAACTCGAAGACGCTGGCCAAGACGGGTACGCTTCAGTCGATAGAGAATGAAATTCTGAACAAGATGCTGAGCGGCGATGGAAAGGAAGCCGCAGCCGAAACGGAGAAGACGGCAGATAAGGAGAAGGCAGACGGACCCGTGAGTGCTCCGCTGTCGTATGCCCAGATGGGCGTCTACGTGGACTGCCTGAAGCAACCTGCCAGCACGCTCTACAACCTCCCCGCACTGTTGACCTTTGCGAAGGACACCGATGCCGACCGTCTGGCTCAGTCGCTCACGACATTGGTAAAACTGCATCCGGAGTTCACCATACACTTCGGCAGCGAAGGCACCGACGTGGTGCAGATCAGCGATCCGAAGCAGGAAGTCGTCATCGCACGCAACACGATGTCGGCAGAGCAGCTGCAGACCTATAAGCGCGAGTTCGTGCAACCGTTCAACCTGAAGCAAGGCCCGCTCTATCGCTTTGAGATTATCACCACAGAGGACCACCTATGCCTCTTGGTCGACATCCATCACTTGGTGATCGACGGCGGTTCGATGAACCTCTTCCTGCATCAGCTGTGCGACCTGATGGATGGTCGTGAAGTGGAGGCCGAGGACCTGTCGTATGCCGACTTCGTGGCCGAAGAGAAGAAGACTGAGGGAAGCAGCCAGCATCAGGCCGCCCGCGACTTCTTCCACTCACAGCTGGGCGAGTGCGAGGGCGTGACGGAGGTGGCCAGCGACCTCACCAACCCGCTTTCGATGGGCAACACCCGCGAGGTTGTGGCTCCGCTCGACTTCGAAAAGGTGCAGGCCTTCTGCCGCGAGCACAACGTCACGGCGGCCCACCTCACCCTTGCTGCGACGTTCTATGCCTTGTCGCGCTTCACCAATCAGGAACGCATCTGCATCTGTACCATCAGCAACGGACGCTCGAACCTGCGCATCAGCAACACCGTGGGTATGTTTGTGAACACGCTGGCAATGAGCAGCGAGATTCGCGAGCAGCGTGTGCTGGACTTCATAGAACTCACCAGCCGCAACTTCGACGAGACGCTGGAGCACGAAAACTATCCCTTCGCGCAGATTGCCGCCGACTACGACCTCAGCGCCGAAATCATGTTCGCCTACCAGGTGGGCGTGCTCGAGGACTATGTGTGTGGAGGCCAGAAGGTGGAGATGGAAAGCCTCGAGCTCGACATCCCGAAGTTCCGCATCGCCTTCTATATTCGCGACCACGAGGGACAGCCGTCGGTGTGCGTGGAGTACGACAACGGACGCTATAGCGCAGAGCTCATGCGCAGCCTGGCGCAGTCGGTCAGCAACGCCGTGAACGCCTTCATCGCGAAGCCCGATGCCAACCTGCTGAAGGTGTCGCTGCTCAACGCTGAGCAGACGCAGCTGCTCGACTCGTTCAACCAGACCGATGTGCCCTACGACAACACGCAGACCATCACTTCGCTCTTCCGCCGTCAGGTGGCACTGACGCCCGACAACGAATGTGTGGTCTACCACGACCATCGCTACACCTATCGGGAGGTGGACCAGATCTCGGAACGCATCGCCGCCTATATCGCTGCACAGCAGTTAGGAACTGAGGACGTCGTGTCGGTGCTCATCCCGCGCTGCGAGTGGATGGTCATCGCCTCGCTGGGTGTGCTGAAAGCCGGTTGCGCCTATCAGCCACTCGACCCGAGCTATCCTTCTGAGCGCCTGAACTTCATGACCAAGGATGCCGGGGTGAAGATGCTCATCGCCGACGAGGAATTGCGACCGCTGGTCGAAGAGTATCAGGGCGACGTGCTCCTGACGAAGGAGATCGACGGTCTGCCCGAACCCACGAAGCCCGTGGAGGCCGACATCACCCCCGATAACCTCTTTATCATGCTCTACACCAGCGGCTCGACGGGTGTGCCCAAGGGCTGCCAGCTGGAACACCGCAACATCGTAGCCTTCTGCCATTGGTATCAGCGGTGCTTCGAGCTCGACGATGCCTGCCACGTGGCGGCATACGCCAGCTACGGTTTCGACGCCTGTATGATGGACATCTATCCTGCTGTGACCTGCGGAGCCTGCGTCTACATCATCGGCGAGGACATCCGACTGAACCTGCCCGACCTGAACAAGTATTTCGAGGAGAACCTGATTACCCATTCGTTCATCACCACCCAGGTGGGCTATCAGTTTGCCACGAACACCGGCAACCACTCGCTGCGCTTCTTCGCCGTGGGTGGCGAGAAGCTC
>JAFPZD010000159.1 GCA_017417465.1 Prevotella sp.
CCGCCCCAGCGAATGCCACCGCCACAAGCAGTGCCATGCAGACCCGCGAGGCCGATGGTGTGTGTCCCAAGTGTGGTGCGGCTATCAGTGCCGATATGGAACTGTGTCCCGTCTGTGGCTGGAAGGTTGTTGACTACTGTACATTCTGTGGCGCACCGATGACCCCCGACGATATGGACTGTCCGGAGTGTGGTATGCCAGCCGACGGCGTTCTATGTCCCGACTGTGGAGTCCGCAATTTCCGTCCGTTCTGTCGACAGTGTGGCAAACCGCTGTCGCGTGCCGCCCGTATGGCCGTCGAGAAAGCCAAGGCCGACCCGAAAGTACAGGAGACTGCCCGTCTGATGCGGCGCATGGCTGAGTTGCAGGCTGAGTTAGAGACCCTCGAACGCGAAGAAGCCATTGAGGCTGAAGCAGCAAAGCCCCGTGAATTGAGTGATGTCGAGAAGCGCTACCGTGAGCTGATGGCAAAAGTGGGCTTTACGCCCGCCGAAGTTCCTAAGGTCTCAAAGGTCACC
Organism: Prevotella sp.; assembly: GCA_017417465.1. GTDB lineage: Bacteria > Bacteroidota > Bacteroidia > Bacteroidales > Bacteroidaceae > Prevotella. The sequence goes on from JAFPZD010000159.1 coordinate 519, forward strand.
AAGTCTACCCGTAGTCGCGAGGCCATACTCACTGAGTTTAAGAAGACCGTCGATGACACCGACCGCGTGTTGGAAGAGATGCTGCCGCCGGCTGGTACCACTCCACAAGAGCAACGCAACTACTTCACCGCTCGCAAGCAGGCTGTTATCGAGATTGCCACTGAGGTATTCTACGGCATCAACCCTCAAGAAACGATGGTGTGGCAGTGCAACCACTGTCACGTCACCCATAGCAGTCCTGAGGCTTGCAGCTTCCGTGAATTTGGCGGCAAGTGGGTTAGCGACCCCGACTGGAAGCAATGGGAGATCGTTGATGCCGGTACCGAGGGTGCCGTAGAAATCTACGACTATCATGAAAAGAAAGTATATAAAAGATAATCGCTATGAAGGAAGAACAGAATAAACCACAACCCCCGCAGAAGACGGCTGTTGCACCACAAAAGACCGCTGTGGCACCACAGAAAACTGCCGTAGCACCGCAAAAGACTGCTGTAGCACCGCAAAAGACTGCCGTAGCTCCGCAGAAAACGGCTGTAGCACCGCAAAAGACTGCCGTAGCTCCGCAGAAAACGGCTGTAGCAGATCAAGCTGTGGCTGCAGACGGTCAGCTGCCTCCTACTGACGCGCTGCAGGAGGGTGGAAGTATAACCGTCGGAGGGAAAAACTACAACATAGAGAAGCAGATAGGTAGCGGCTCAGAGGGCAATGTCTACATCGTCAACGATGGCAAGCGGCGCTATGCACTGAAGGTGTGCAATCCCACCTTCCATACCAACATGAAGGTGATGCCCACGCTGCAGCAGCTCAACGACCAGCACGTACTGGTCGAGATTGTCGATTTTGCCGACGACTTCGAACTGTTAGAGTTTGTCTCAGGTGGTAGTGCGGCATCGGTAGACCTCAAGGGCAATGCCCAGGCCATCACCGCCATCGCCATCAAGACGGCCCTGGCCCTCGACACCATGCACAAGGCCGGTGTCATCCATAAGGACGTAAAGCCCGCCAACATCCTGCTGCGCGACACCACGTCGTGGGACAGTGTACTCTGCGACTTCGGCATTGCCGACGTGCTCACGGAGAGAGGCTCTGTCAACACCGAACCGACACGTACCATCGTCTATGCCGCTCCGGAGATGTATGACGAGGATAATATCACTACCAATCCTGCCGACGGAAAGAGGTATTGCGAACTCACCGACAAGGCCGACTTCTACTCCTTGGGTATGACCATCCTCTCGCTGTGGCTGGGCGAAGAGAAGTTCCTGCAGCAGGAACAGGAGCTGGCTATGGACAAGAAGAAAGGGCGTATCACCATTCCGGACGACATGCCCAACCCCCTGAACAAGATATGTCGCGGACTGCTCATCTGTAAGCCTGACAAGCGCTGGGGTATGAAGGAGATTACGGCCGTCCTTGAGGGTGAAGAACTCACCGTCGACGAGGCAGACCTTATCCCCGATCTGAAAATCACGTTCAATGCCGCCCAGCACCTCGTTGCCAATACACCCAAGGAACTGGCCGACTGTATGTCGCAAGACCGCGAACTGGCCATCAGGTACCTATACAAGGGAGATGTAGAGAAATGGCTGAAAAACCTCTACCCCAAGTTGGCCTTCGCGATACATGACATCGTTGAGGAGCGTTTCCAAAAAGACAACGAACTGGGATACTTTGCCGCCATTATGACGCTCAACCCCACCTACCCCTTCACACTGTCTGGCTTCTCGCGCACTACGGGCGAAAAGATGGAGCGCGACTGTGTCGAGCTCACGGATGTCAGCAACTTCTGCAACGAAGTCCTGCTCGACGATGAAAGCAAGGCCGACATCGAGTCCGACATTTTCAAGGAGTGGGTACGTGTGCGCAATGCTGATAAGGTGCGCTCTATCGAACTCATCGAAACTGACGAGGCAGGTTTTGCCGTGCCCTACATGCACATCATACAAACTATTGACCCGCTGTCGGACATCAACCTCATTAACGATCGCAACCACCCGGACTATGCTATGACGGGCGAAGCATTGGGTCGTTTCCTGAACCAGATATACAACATCTTCTGGAACGTCTGTGAGGGCGATATCACCAAGGTACGCACCGTCTGGGAGCGAAAGGAGCATGCTCCGCTGAACCGCCAGATTTCTGCCGACGTCATCATCAATGTGGCTGCCAGCATCATCGACCGCGACGAGTATAAGTTCCTGCACAACTTCTTTGCCACCAAGGGTTCCCACTTCAGCAACCAGGAGAGCTGGTACTATCTGTGCACCGACAATCAGGCCAACGACTTCCAGGAGAAGCTGGGACCGAAGGACGACAACTACTTCGTCCAGATATCGTGGATGCGCATCATCAAAGGCTATGGTGCAACGCCGACATACCTCTTCACAGACACCGGCAAGACCGTCACTACTGCCAAGGAGGCCCTTAACGAGAGTAAGAAGACGCTCAAGTACGAATATGAAACCAAGGGCTTACAGGGTTTCTTAGCCGTATGTCATCAGGAAGACCCCACGGTCAACATGAAACCTCAGTTTACCTACGAGCAGCTATTGGCCGATTATGTGGAAGACCTGGCAAAGATTGACCCGGAAATGGACATCGTGCAGCGCTACCGCGAGGCCAAGGAAGAAGCAGCCCGCCTGCTGAGTGAAGGCAAGGGGAAGATTCGCAAACTCGTGGCTTTCAACGTGCTGCAGTATGTGCTCACCATGCTCTTGGCCGTCCTGCCTGGTCTGCTGCTATTGCTCATGCTGGTGCTGTCTATCATCGAGCATCCGCTGGTCGACACCGAGTCGCTGAACCTGAAGAGCTACATCTGGATTGTCGGTCTGCTCTTCGGACTGGGTATCTGGATCAACTCGCTGAAGGACGACGAAGAGAATATTGGCTGTCTAGCTTCCCTCATTGCTGGCGGCATTGTTGCCGGCATACTCTATGTCCTCGTCCTTTTCCTTGGCAAGTTTGTGCTCTACTTCTATGTTGTCATTGTGCTCGCCGTGTTGGGCTTCTTCAGCTGGAAGACAGTATTCTCACCGAGCAAGTATGCCCGTCGTGCCCGCAAGTTCACTAAGCCAGGCTTCGACGAGAAGGTGCTCGAACCCCTCGACTATGCCTTTGGCGACGATGATGAGTTTGACTCCTCGCTCAACGGTGCGTTCAACGACCATGAGCTGGGTCAGTGGAAGGGCGACCTCAAGGTGCGTGGCATCTTCGTGCTGATCTTCATCGTTGTAATGTGGGTACTGATGTCGTTTAGCCTGCTCATTCCTCAGAGTGAGCGCTTCAGCCGTTTCTCCGCACCTTTCGTCGAGTTCTTTGGTTTCACCCCAGCAGCAGAAGCAGAGGCCGAGTTGCCGCCGTTGCTGCAGCAGACCCTCAAGCGGGGCGACCAGGGCGATGCCGTCAGAACGCTTCAGCAATTCCTGTTAGACCGTGGTCTCACGCGCAACAAACCTGATGGTGACTATGGCCGTGGCACGGAGAAGGTCGTCAAGGCTTTCCAGCAGGCCAACGGTCTGGAGGCTACGGGTGCTGTCGATGAGGCAACCCTTGCAGCCATCAACAAGATTGCTGCCACCGTAGCCGCTGCCGAGGCTGCTGACAATGCCGCCGCTGAAGAGAAAACCAAGGTCAAGGAGACCACCAAGCCCAAGGCTAAGGAGACCACCCAACCAAAGACTACGGAGACTGCCCAGCCTGCAGCAAGTGAGACCGCTCAGCCTAAGGCTAAGCCTGCTGTTCAGCCCCAGCGTGAGGAGTCTTCGCAACCTGCTGCCGCTCCTGTTGCTCCCGCATCGTCTGGCGAGAAATCTGTCTCATTAGACCAGCTGATGAAGATGAGCGAGAAAAAATCAGAATCCTCTAACCCCTAAAAGCTACCCCTATGATATGTAAAGCTTGCGGAAAAGAAAACCGCCCCGATGCATGCTTCTGTCGTTTCTGCGGCGAGGCACTTATACAAGAGACTACCCAGGAGGGACTCATCGGCAAGGACAACATCATCCCCTTGCTCGACGACCTGGACAAGAAACTCAAGATAGCCAAGGTCGTGGCACAGAACGGTACCAAGATGGGCTTCGACAGTCTCATCCTCGGTGACTCAGGAACGGGCAAGAACTTCATAGCCAATTTTGTGACGTCGAAAATGATGGCCAGCGGCATTGCCAAGCAGGCAGTCACACGTGTCGATGCCGCTGACTGGAATGAGTTCCTCGGAGACTTCGACAAGAAGATGGGTGCTCTGAAAGATGGTATTCTGCTCATCACCAATGCCCAGAAACTGTTGCCCACCGACAAGTCTAAGGAGGTTAACCAGCTCGATAAGTTGTTTACCCGCATGCGCAACAGCGAGGGTGCCCCCATCGTAGTGCTCTGTGGCCTGCTCAATGACATGCTGGGATTCTTCGACAACAACAAAGGTGAGCGTCGATTGTTCGAGCATGAGTTCAAGCTCGATGCCTTCGACATCCAGAACCTCATCGACCTGACCGTCAGCGTGCTCACCGATAAGTACAAGGCTACCATCGGCGACGACCTGTTGCCTAAGCTGCATAGCCACTTTGCGTGGTACATGCGCCAGAAGGATACGGGCTTCGTCAATGGTCACTTGGCTGAGAAGGTGGCTGCCGACCTTATCTTCCGTGCCTACGACCGCGGCAGCCAGAGCGTTGATGCCCAGGATATCGATGACGCTGAGTGTTTCATCCCCAGGAGCGAGGAGGAGATACTGGCCGACCTCGACAACTACATCGGACTTGACAGCGTCAAGGACGAGATTCGCGCCATCGTCAAGAATGTCAAGAAGAAAAAGGATAACGGCATGAACGAAAAACTGCTGAAGGACCACTACCTCTTCACTGGCAACCCAGGTACTGGCAAGACCACCTTTGCACGTAAGTTCGGCGAGGTGCTCAATGCCATCGGTGCCCTGCCCACAGGTCAGTTTGTCGAGATTTCCGGAAAGGACCTTATTGGACAGTATGTGGGCGACTCCGAGGCCAATGTCAGGCGCTACGTCAATCAGGCCATGGGTGGTGTGCTGTTCATCGACGAGGCCTATGCGCTCAAAGGCAGCAGCGGCGACAAAGGCAGCTACGGCATGGATGCCGTCAACACCATTCTCAACCTGTTGGAGAACCGCAAGGGTGAGTTTGTCTGCATCATGGCGGGTTATACCAAGGAGATGGCCGACTTTGTACGTATGAACCCCGGTATACCGTCGCGCTGTAATGTCACCATTGAGTTTCCTGACTACAGCGCCCGCGAACTGGAGCAGTTGTTCCGCATGATGTTGGAGCACAATGATGAGAAGCGCAATGGCGAACAAGTCGTCTTCACCCTCGACCAGAAAGCTGAAGAGATGTTGCCCAAGGTGTTCGACAAGATGTACCTCAAGCGTAGCGACACTTTCGGCAATGCCCGCGAGGTGCGCAACCTCTTTGACGCTTGTCTGAAGCGCCATCGCAAGCGCGATGCGCAGGACGACATCTTCACGTATACCGATCTCGTCGGCGAGGAAGCCACTGAAGAAATTTCTGTCGACGACATCATGAAGGAACTCGATCAGTTTGTTGGCATGGAGAGTGTCAAGAGTGCTATACGACGCATCGCCCAGGATATCGCTGTCCAGAAGCAACTTGTCGAGATGGGCGAGGCTGCCGAGGGACTCACCAAGTTCAACTTCGTCCTTACTGGTAAACCCGGTACCGGCAAGACCACCGTAGCACGCACCTTTGGCAAGATTTTCAAGGCTTTGGGTGTCACCAGCACCGACCGTGTCATCGAGAAGGTGCCCGACCAGATTCTCAGCCAGTATGTCAATGAGTCGTCCAAGAATATGAATGACGCCATCAACGAGGCTATGGGCGGCGTGCTGTTCCTCGATGAGGCCTACGGCATCGAACCCATGGACGAGGCTGGCAAGAGCACATCTTCCGAGGGACGTGATGCCATCAAGTTGTTGCTGACGCGCATGGAGAACGAGGCTGGCAAGTTTGTGGTCATCTGTGCGGGTTATCCCAAGGAGATGGAAACGTTCATGAACTCCAACCCGGGACTGCGCAGTCGTTTCTCTCACACCATCCATATCGACGACTATACTGCCGACGAGCTCCTAGAAATCTACGAGCGTGCTGCCAAGGCCCGCAAGTACAACTTCACGCTGGCCGACGATGAGGTACGCATGAAAGCTCTCAACATGTTCCGCAACATGGTGGCTATGAAGGACGACAAGTTTGGCAATGCACGCGAGGTCATGAAGAAGGTCGAAGAGACCAAGACCAACATTAACAACCGCCTCAGGACTGTTCCCTACGATCAGTGGACTCCCGAACTCATCCATACAGCCTTCCTCGACGACATCCCTTACGTCGAGCCCGCCAAGGTGTCCATAGACGAGTGCCTCGCCGAACTCAACCAGCTCATCGGTCTCAGTGGTGTCAAGAACTCACTTACCAAGCTGGCTCACACCATCAATAATGAGATAGAGAGTGCCCGCTTAGAGAACCGCCGTCCTGAGATTCCGCTGGGCCACTACTTATTCCTTGGCAATCCCGGTACCGGCAAGACAACCGTAGCCCGTCTGATGGGTAAGATTCTTTACTCCATGGGGGCCCTGCCGTCGCCCAACGTCGTCGAGGTCGATCGCAGCAAACTCGTTGGTCGCTTTATGGGCGATGCCGAAAACATCACATCCCACGTCATCGACACTGCCATGGGTGGCATTCTGTTCATCGACGAGGCCTATCAGCTGGCCGATAACTACGGCAGCGGTAGTGGTTATGGTGACAAGGCCCTGCAAACCCTTGTGACACGCTTGGAGAACGACCGCGGCAAGTTTGTCTGTATCGCTGCAGGTTATACGCATGAGATGGAGGACTTTATCCATGCTAACAGTGGTTTCGAAAGCCGTTTCCCTGCACGCAACCGCATCATCTTTGAGGACTATACCCCCGACGAGCTGTTCCAGATCTTTATGATTCACGCCAACGAGTTCGGCTACGTGCTCGACGCAATGGCCGAGAATGCTGTCCGTGGCAAGCTCACCATGATGTACAACAACCGTGGTCGCTCGTTTGGCAATGGCCGCGAAGCCCGCAACCTCTTCGACGATGTCAAGAGCAACCTTGCCGCCCGTCTGGCCGAAGAGGGCGGTGAACATACACCCGAAGAACGTAAAACAATCAAGATGGAGGACGTATTATGATACAATGCCCTGAATGTAGACAAATGCTGCCCGAAGACAGCGCTTTCTGCGACAAGTGCGGAAAGGAACTCAAGTGGTGCCCCGTGTGCCGACGCCCCAAGCGCGGTACCGAGTGTCCCGTGTGTGGCAACGACCTGATAGCTGGTCGCAAGTACCTGGCCATGGTGGCATCGGGTACCGACATGCGTCCCGTACAACAGACCGTGTCGCCGATACAGTCCGTGCCGCCGAAACAGTCCGTGCCGCCGAAACAGTCCGCACCATCCATACAGCCAGTCCCCCAAGGCACCGCCGTCGCTAAGCCACAGCCCACCGCTCTGGTAGGCAGCGGTTTGCGTCTGACGCTTGCCGAGGGTGCCTTCGGTCGTGTTGGCGGCATGTGGCCCCAACTGGCTTCGTGTACCTATGTTTCCAGCAACCATGGCGTCATTGGGCGCACGGCTGCCGGATGGACCATTACCGACAATGGTACTACTAATGGAACTTATGTCAATGACCAGCGCCTCGCCCCGGGGTCTCCCGCCGTGCTGGCCCTTGGCAGTCGCGTACGCATTGCAACCCTTGATTTTGTCGTGGAATGATAATTGAGATTGATGCCCTCTGTCACAAGGGCTTGATACGTGACAATAATGAGGATGCGCTGGCCATCAACGGATTGCTGCTGCGTGACGACGTAGCCTCTCTGACTGTTGACATTTCTGACGAGGGTTCCTTCACGCTCCTCGTGGCCGACGGCATGGGTGGACACGAGAATGGCGAGGAGGCCAGTCAGTATGCTTTGGAAAGTCTTCAGCAGCGCTTCAGCGAACACATCATTGGGCGAGACTCTTTCGAAGACGATATCCGCCAGGCCACACGTGACGTTGCACTACGTCTCAACCAGACGGCTGCCGAGCGTGGTCAACAGTTACCTATGGGCTGTACGCTGACGGGACTCATTTGGCACTATGGCCATACGTGGCTGGTCAATGCCGGTGACAGCCGTACCTATCGTTTGCGTAACGCCATGCTGCGCCAGTTGTCTACTGACCAAACCGAGCGTGGTCTGACCGGTAATCCCGAAGCCTCTAAGCTATTGCTCAACTGTCTGGGTGGTGGCAAGGATGGTGCTCTCGACATTACCGACATGACTGGCAAAGTGCTCTCCGATGATCTCTTCCTCATCTGCAGCGACGGTCTCTGCGACATGGTCACCGACGACCAATTGGAGCAGGCTCTTGTCGACGGTGCCACTGCTGCCGACCTCTACCGTATGGCTTGTGAGGGTGGGGGCGTCGACAACGTTTCTATCATTCTTGCTCGCTGTCAGTCAGACGGTTATTAGTAAAAAGAAGAACGTAGCTTCCGATGTGGAGGCTACGTTCTTTGATCCTTCGTTTTCTTACCAAGCCATCATGTCGCGTTCGTCAGGACGATGGGCCTTGCCGTCTTCGCCCAGCACGTAGACCTGCAGGTCCTCAAAGTATCCACCGGTCTGCTCCTGCAACTTCTTCAGTTCACCCTTAGTGTCCTCGAAGCCCTTGAACTCCTTTGCAGAGGCGAGGTGGTTGGTAAACTCCAGTTTCTTGTTCTCGGTGTCCAATACTGAGATCCACTCATCTTTCGTGCGGTCTCCAATCAGAAATTTCTTGCTCATAATGTTTTAGCGATTAGTTTTTAAGTATTCGTTTTCTTTTTCTGATGCAAAGGTACGAAAAATCCCGATACGCTATTCACATATCGGGATATTTTTAACGTAAACGTTTGTTTGTATTACTCACCCTTAATGGCAGCTACACCGGGCAGAACCTTACCCTCGATGGCCTCGAGCAGAGCACCACCACCAGTAGTGATGTAAGATACCTGGTCGGCCAGACCGAACTTGTTGACACAAGCTACA
>JAFPZD010000014.1 GCA_017417465.1 Prevotella sp.
CCATCCTCATAGGAATCTGCTGCAAAGCCTGAATTTCGGCAAAGTCCAAATACTGTGATACCAACAGATTCAAATACGTCAGTTCTTCTTCCGTAAGATAGTTCTTCGCAATCTGCACATCCTCCTTGGTGATATAGTTCCCCCTGAAATTAGTCATGCCCACCATCGGCTTCTCTGCATCCACACGCTCATATATCACCTCTGCCGCAGTATGCTGATGGGCAGCGTAGTGCAGTTTGTTTTGAACGGTAGCAAAGAACTTTCGAGTGAGATTGGCGTTGGGATCGTAGTCGATGCTTGTAATAAAGATGTCTGTCACCTGCTGATACAGGTTGCGCTCGCTACTGCGGATGTCCCTAATGCGTTGCAGCAACTCACGGAAATACCTATTACCTTTCCCTTTCAGCCTGTCATCGTCCAGCGTAAACCCCTTTTGGATAAATTCACGCAAATGTTGGGTAGCCCACTGACGGAAGCGAGTAGCCACCTGTGACTTCACACGATAGCCCACAGCAATAATCATGTCAAGGTTGTAGTGGTACATATTTCGCTTCACACTTCTTTTACCCTCTTGTCGAACTATCAAAAAATTTTTGCGAGTTCGTTCTGGGTCCTGCTCGTTTTCTGCATAAATCTGATTAATGTGGTAGCTCACGTCCTGTCGAGAAGCATCAAATAGCTCCATTATCTGCTCCTGAAGTAGCCACACATCTTCGCCCTCAAATCTTACATTGACTCGAGCAATTCCGTTTTCATCCTGATAAATAAGGAAAGCCTCATTCCTCTTCTCTATTTCGTTTGCCATATCTTCAATATCGTTTTCGTTTGCAAAAGTAATCAATTATTTGGGAAATCTATACTTTGTGTTGATGAATCATGTACCTGTCCCCGTGATTCTGTAATTGTACTTCTTTTCCTTGGCAGTTACCATATCTGGCACCTTGTAAGGGCGACGTTCTCCGGCTGTTACCCAGATAACCATCACCGTCTTACCATCCACCTGTTCAAAGAATACTCGTGGTTGGTAATAAGGCGCTATCAAGTTGTTAAATCCAACCATCGCTTTCTCTATCGGCTCAATTTCATTGATATCGATGCCTACCACAGGACGAACAGCTCTTCCATCCACTTCATCAACGCCTACAACGATATACCCTCCACACGTATCGTCAAAGTCATTGGCGAAGGCGCAGATAGTTCTATAGATAGGATCAGGATTCCACCCCTTCTTATATTCCACTCGGTTGCCTTCTACTACAAGGCCACCCAATAAGTCTTCTATGTTAATTGGTAGTGCCATATTTCTTTTTGTTTATTGCAAAATTAGTCATATATTTGTTGTAATCCAATAATTTCGTTTTATTCCATATTATTATCTTCATCCTAACTCTTCATTTACAAACGACCTGATTCTACTTTCTATGTCTGCATGGGCTCTTAAACGCTCTTTTACGTCAGGTTCCTCCAAGCCTTTCATTATATATTCCATATCATCAGCAAAGAACACCTTTATATATTCATCAAATCTTTGCATGAGGAAAATGACATCATCAATAGCAATAGAATATGATTTTGACTTTACATTATAATACACGTTGCTCATACTCAGGCCATGGGTAAATTGCGAATAGAAAGTGAAGAAATCAAAATCATTTGTATATTTATCCTCAATCATTCTATGCATTTCTTTCCATGAGTATTGATTGCGTTTTGAATTACAGAAATCCTTGAATTTCCAGTTCCGATTATTAACGATCATGTCAAATGCCTCATTGTTGACATCTTTCAGCGGTGAGGCATTAATCAATGATATAAGTTTGTCAATTCGCTCTTGGCATAGTTCTACCATTTCCTGCGAGTAAGCCATTTCTTCTTTATCTTCATCCTCGAAACCAGAACACCACAACTCCTTTAGTTTCTCATCTCCGTCAAGAACATATAGATAGTGGCGTAACATTCGCCAATCGGTATTTTTCTCCAAATATATCAAACGAAACAGTGAAACATTATCAGCCAGCATCCTAAGAATGCAGTGAGCAGAGACATAGTCGTTCTTTTGGACAATCTGTAAAAACGAAGAAAAGGACTTTATCCGCTGATAGCAAAAACAGGTTACATAACTTTTTATGTCCTCATAAGAAGGACTGTTATACTTTTTCACCAATCTACTGACCGTATTATGGAGGTAGAAGTATGAAAACATAAAGTCATGGTAGCGGGCAAACATCATTCTTTTTTATTATTTAAATGGATATGTTTTATCGTATATCAACTTGTACTTAAAAAAACAGCAATTAAATTGCTTTTCATTTTGCACAGGTTTTGTTAGTCCTCTTTAAATGCTTTTTATATGCTTCCAATATCTCTGATGACAAATCATCAGCTTCAAAGAACGGCATATCTACGCCAAATGCCTTACTGAGCGATTCCAGTTCTTCTTCGCTACGGTCGTATAGCCAATTATTGCGGATCCATAAACCGATGGTAAAATGGAACTCAATAATGTCTTTCGCTTCTTCGATTGCCTTTTTATCCGCTTCACTCAGCATTTCGTCCAACTGAGCAAAACATTCTTTCTTGGATGTTGGTAAACTACTCATATTCAATTATGTATTAATCAGAATTAACTTTTTAGGCTGATTGCATTTCAGCCCTAATCCTTTTGTATATTTTATCGTAGGCTTTCTCATAAGCTCTTTCGCTCCAATCAAAGGGTATTTGTTCCACCTTAACATCTAACGCTTCTAAAAGTTTTATTTTACCAATATCTGTACTATTGTCGTTTATCGAATAAAAGACAATCTTGTTCCTTTCAATTTTCTTCTCACGAATAAGGCGCTTACGGATAGTCAGAAAATACCACAAATCTATTTCCTCATACCCAAGTCCAAAGCCTAACATGTAAACATTTGAATGCAACATGACATAGGGCCAACTATTTTCTTCTATCTCTGCATTTAGCTTCCCCTTTTGTGGCTCAAACATACATTTTAACTTGTATATTGAATCACCATACTCATATAAACCAAGCATGATATATTCTTCTACTTCGAAACTACCATGCATATTCCATAGACGTATTTTCTTTTCTCGATTGACGAAAGTATAATGAGCTTGTATGTTGTTTATGCTACATTCCGTATGTTTCATTTTGTACCCTCTTTTTATTAGTGGGTCATTTAGAAAAGTTTCATAGTTCGTCGTAATATAATTATCAACTTCTAAGCCAGCCAGCTTATCATAGAAAGCAGGAGGGCTAAAATGAGACATTTCTTTTTTCAGCTTTGCTTTAATATCTTCTTCTGTATCTATCATCTCTGGAGGATCAGGAACTCCACCAATGGTAATTAAACAACCATTATCAACTTCAGTGTATTTGTCTTTGGGCAGAACAATATATTCATATTTCAGCGTGTTGCTCCCTATTGGTGGTAGTATCTGCCCCACAGATATTTGCCGTAGAACATCGTCCCATGTTATTCCGTTCTTACTTAGCAGATTAACGCCATTGCCATAGAATATAGTTGTTTGCATAATAATTAGTTTCTATTCTTCAAATGGATAAGTTTCGTCGTAAATTCTATGTTCTTCTTGCAATATGAGAGTACACGTAATTCAACTTGTTAATACATTCCTGATACAAGTTAATCCTTTCTTCGTCCTTTTTCACTGATGCAGTCCATAATGAGTGATCAATTACCCTCTTGGCTTTAAGCACTTCTGTTTGGTGTTTCCCCAAATCAGAATGGGAGATGAACTTTCGAGGCTTGTAAGAAAAGGGTGCTTTTGATTGTATATTCTCTTGTTCAATATAATCTTTCAAAACTTGTATCACAAAGTCAACATTATCTTTACACGTAGAAAGAATGGAATAGTGCTCACTGTCCTTGTCAAGCAATGCCTTACCAATAGAACTTGTATAATTTGCATTTTTTTGCACATTTTCCTTTTCTTTTTCCAACACTTCGCTTAGAAAAAGGGAAACGGTTTCCAAGTCCAACTCACTCTTTATGAAATCATCGAATATCATATACTTCCTGTTTATTACTCGTTATTCCCCAAGAAAGAAATCCGCTTTAGTGGCAGCATATTCTTGTCATCGTCAGTCATCTTGTCGTAGTATTCCTGCCACATGTCGATGAAGTCATTGCCATCAATAAGGCGGATAAACTCTCGCGAACTGGTGCTGGTACTGCGGGCATCGGGCGAGAAAGTGCCGCTGGTTACGAACAAAGCAATGTCGCCAGCACGTAGCACACCCAGCAAGGCGCGGATTTCAGCAGCACCAATAGCCGTGTCGGGCTTATGCTTTACTTGTGCCTTGATGCGTGGCGTTTGAGCGCCCAATGGGTCTAAGTAGGCAATGATGTCTATACCGCCATCCTTTCCCTTTGGAGCAATGAAAGGCGTGTGATAGCCCATAGCCCTGAGAAGTGCGGCTACCATATCTTGAAATTCATACGGACTTTTGGCTATGATGAATTGCCTAATACCTTCGCGGGCATCCGACTCCAGCAAGTTCAATTCTTCTGCTCTGTCTCTTTCGGCATTCTCGTCCGTCGGCTCTTCGTCGCGTTTGTCCTCTATGGGGTTTAGTTTTCTCCATTCGCGGTAAGCCACTTCGCCTTTTTCCATCACTTCTTCTGGCGACAGTTTGAGGGCGGCCTCACCTTCGGGTGTCAAGTACCACATGCCTTTCTGCTTGACGATAAGCCCAGCCTTGGCATAGTTAATGGAATAAAATTGGAAGCTGTTCGTCCATCTTATATATTTGTTCTTTCCTGCCGGTTCCAATTCCCATTCCGTAAGTTTTACGTTCGCTTCCACAAAGGGATACAACTCCTTGGCGGGCATACTACCACCGCGACGGCTTATCTCTTTCATTACGGCATACAGAGTTTTTGTTGCTGTAGCCTTTGTCCTTCCTACATGTTCCTTTGCCATAACCTTAATTTATTTAGCCCCTTTTTTCCTGTTACATTCCTTACAAAGCATTTGGCAGTTCTCGGCTGTTGTTACACCACCCTCTGCCCACGGTGTAATGTGGTCGCCCTCCATTTCTTCCAGTTCAAAGTGCTTGCCGCAATGGGCGCAAATGCCTTGTTGCCGCTCGTAGGCTTCTCGCTTTTGCTTCTTGTCGAAAGTACGAAAAGAGAGGTCGCGCAGGTCGCCACTCAACACATAACTATAGATGCCCGACTTCTTCATAATCTCGTCATCTTCCATCAAGTCGTGTATGCGCTTTTCCAGTTCTGCCGTGTCATAAATCTGTTCGTGGTAAGTGTCGTAGAGCAAGCCCCAATCCAAGCCCTTCATTTCCTTGCGATACTTGATGAACGTGGAGCGTACCCAAGTCACGATAGCCGAGAAGTAAGCCCAAAGCTGGTTGGCATTTGCATCGTCCTTGTGCTTCGACATATATTCGCTAACCTCTTTGATGCCTTCACGCCTTGCAGCCCATTGGAAGATGGTGTGCAGATATGCTTGTTCACGTGCCACGCCATTCAGCAAGTCTGCTGCCATCTTGTAGGCAGGACATCCGTCTTTTGAGAAGTGCCGACGTGCATCAGTTACGAATGGCCCGACATAGACAGCGTTTAGAAGTTCTTGGTCAAGCAGTCTTTCTCCGGCAATATTGATAACACGAAACCAGTCAAGTTTCTCTTTGTCTGTTCCTGTGCAGAAGTAAACCGTCAGTTCGTAGTTCAAGAACTTTTGCTGTTCGTCTGGAGTAAGCGAACTAAAGTAAAGGATGCCACGGTCTGGGTCTTCGATATTAAATTCGTGTGTAAAGTATTCGCAAATTGAAAGAGTGCGTTGCTGTCCGTCAATCATTTCAAACTGCTCATCATTAACAACACTCCAATACATGATATTAAGCGGAAAGCCTTTCAATATGGTGTTTACCACTGCCTGTTTCTGCTTCGTATCATAACGAAACTCCCTTTGATAAGGTGGGCGAATATCAAGACGACCACCATAGCCACGAACACCGTGGTCTGGGTCATTCATATAACCAGCCACGAGGTCACGAACTGTTATTGTCTGCTGCTTTATATCCATATTGGTTGTTGTTTTATGATTTCTTATGTCTTATGAATAATCTCGTATAAAGAGAGTAAACTTCTTCATTCCCTTTCCGATAGAAGTTTCCTTTGTCTGGTCTGCCTTTCAGCATAGGATTTCCATTGGTCTTTTTTCCGCTGCTTCCCGTTTCTGTTCCGTCCTGTCTTATCTCTCGGAAGTCATCATATAGCCTTGTACTCTCCAAGCCAAAACCATATTTGCCCGAAACGCCAAGAATCTCAAACTGCTCTGGATTGTATTTATCCATGAAAGTTATAGGTACACCCATTACGCCGTCATAGTCCATCGGTATCTCGTCAGTCTTGTCAATGTTTATGGCATTGTAATTATCGTATGTCTGATAATCGTTGGGATTGTATGTCTTATAGAGAATCAACTTTTCTTGTCTTTTCTTTGTTTCAAGATTGGTAAACCATACCACACCAGAAACGCGAATCATCCCTTCTCTATGGTCACCGGCAGTGGCAACATCATCGTATTTTGAGATGAAATGTGCAGCACCTCCCTTGAAACCATATCCAAGCCAGATTTTATTATCCATGACATACGGAACGATTTCTTTGTATTGCAAAGCCCTCTGATGACCTATTATCAAGAACTTCTTGTCGTATTCTATCAACTGCGCCACATATTCGCGGAACAACGAGAAAGGCGGATTGGTAACAACAATATCTGCCTGTTTAAGCAGTTCGATGCACTCACGGCTACGAAAGTCACCATCACCTTTTAGCGGATGGATGCCAATTTCTTCGGGGTCTGGAATGTTGTTTCCATTCTTGTCGCCCTCGTATATCAGATAGACTGCCTTTTCCGACTGATGCTGGCTGAAAAGGTCTGCATCCTGATTCTTATAGCAAGTAGTGATTAGACGTTTCAATCCTAAGAATTCAAAGTTATAGGCAAAGTATGTGAAGAAATTCGACACACGCGGGTCATCGCAATTGCACAGCACCGTTTTACCACGGAATTGTTCGCGGTAATGTCTCAACTCATTATTGATGTCCTCTAATTGCGTATAGAATTCATCTTTCTTTGCTGCTTTGGCTGCGTTCAGATTATTATTTGCCATATTTTATACTGACTAAAATTTCTGTTGTTTTTATTAACGATGTCAATAAGTTCTTTCTCTAAAGTATAATACTCAATCATCATTTCTTTATATAGAGCAAATCGAATTTTCAAGTCTTCAATATCAAAATCTCCTCGAAATCCTCTTCTTTGCTCAATTTCAGATAAATAGCGACAACATTTTATTCTCCCAACAAGCTCTGCAACATTGTATGGAAGTTTGTATGAGAGCATTTGAAGAATATTAACATCTTCCCTCACTCTGTTTGCATTCATTTCTATAAAAAGCATTGAATCTGCCTTAAAATGAACATATAAATCACATTCCCCATTATCCTTAGACAATTTTAAATCAGAACAATATCTTGAAACGTCTTCTTGAAACAAAGACTGGCTCAATTCTGCAAATGGCAATCTTTGATAGTTCTCAGAATTATCACTAAAGTTCATTAGGCCATTGTAATCAATCATTAGATTATTCAAATAGTGAGTAATCCTTAAATAATCATCATATTTCCTATTAGAGGTAGGAACAAACTCGGAAAGAAAGAAGAAGATAAAACCAGCAATATAACTCAATGAAAGAGTCAAAATAACATTGTTCAAGGCATTGCACACAGCCAATGAGAAGTTACAATCAATATGTAGCCTTGGAATATTTACCCAAGCAGATAGTATTATCGCGATACCGAATAATATCCAAACACATAGATACTTGAAAAATTCTTTTGTATATATCATCAATTTTGCTCTATTCATACGAAACTTACATATATAATTCTGGTTGTGGATAGTCAAGGGGGATGTACCTGTAGTTAAACGGTAAATCCATCTGTTCCATCTCTTCACGATGCTTATCCATTAGTCCGTTATCCATACTATAAAGATAGATGTTCTTCAGATAATGAATAAGGATATTGAGGGGTGGCCATTCCTTTCGGATCTTAGCATACCACTCAAACAAATCCATATTGCCTTTTGAGGAATTGCAAGTCTTGCATACCATGATGATGTTGTCCATGTCGTTGGCTCCACCCTTACTTCTTGGAAAAACATGATCTTTGGTCAATTTCGATGGTTCCATCTCCTTTCCACAATACCAGCAATAGTTGTTCTCCTTAATCTTTGCTACGTTGAACTCCAAAAGGTCGTGAATGCTCCAACGACCTTCTTTGTAAGCCTTGAAAGCCTTAGCACGTATCATGTAGCATGACTTGTCATATTTCGTCTTGCCCATATTGAGGGCTGCACAAAGCATTTGTAAGTTGGCATAAGACCAAAACAGGTACTCACCAAAGTTGGCAAACTTCGGATGACGCTTACCGTTTTCTTTATTGATGTTCTGGCCAACCGTCATTATTATGAATATTTATATTGTTATTAGATAGCCATATCTGCTGAAATCATTTGAGTGGCAACCTATTTAGATTCCTGTGATAGAAGGTACTGTTTATACTCTCTGACGAGTAATTCTTTGATGTCAACCTCAAGTAAATCTGCAATCCTAAGTAGGCAGGCAACATCGGGTTGGGAGGTATTGGTACACCACTTGCTTACTGTTGACGGATTAACCCCAAGTTGCTCTGAAAGCCACTTGCTGGTACGCTTCTTCTCAAAGAGAACCATCTTTATTCTGTTTACCAGTTCCATATTTATAGCAGTTTTGTGCTACAAAGATAGTGATTTTGTTTCACGTTATGCCAAAGCAGCCCTTTAATTTGCCTTATATTTATGTTTTTTTACGAATTTGGCTGTAAAGTTATGTAGATATTCCTAGTTTTGCGAAGTAAAGTGCAACTTCCTCTCTATCATAACTTACCACATTTGAATTTAGGAATTGCAATACACCTTCTTTTGTGTAGTAAGCCTTCTTGTGCATCATCTTATATGGCAAGATTCCCAAACTTCGATACCGCTGAAGGGAGCGAACAGAGACATGAAGCAACTGTGACAAATCTTGATTGTCGAGCCACTGGTCTTGATGTAGCGGAGAATCCTTCATAGGCTTTGGCACAGACTGGCTCTGCTGAGCAATGAGCAGTTGGGTAACCTTCTCCAACTGTTCCTGCAGGCCCTTGTTCTGATCGACGAGGAACTGTATCAGAAGGCTGTCCTTCTGAACCTTCTGCTCCAGTCTGTCAAGCTGTGCCTTGAGTTCTATGTGGTCTCTTTCAATCATTCAGATTCTTTACATTCCTATTTCGAGTGCAAATTTCGGTATTGTCATCCTAACTTTTTGTCACCTTGTTAACACCTTGGTATAAATTTTTTCTGATTATGCCCGGTTTTAGCTCTCAAATCAGCCGTTTCTTGCTTCAACAGAGTAAAGTTCGGTATTAAAACTGACTTGGATTGGCAAGTTGTTAACAGGTTGCCAATAAATCTTTTCTTCTATGATACATCTTTCTGTTCTCATCTCTGTTTCTTTATTTTGACGGTACAAAATTCGGCATTCTTGCAGACTTTTATATTCAACGTTGTACAACCTGAAGAAAATTTTCTTGTTTGAAAGGTAATTCTTGCCTCATTTTTTACGTTTTATTTCTATTTCGAAGGCAAAAGTAGAGATTTTGGGAGAGTCCAAATGTCAACTTGATATCAACTTTATACAGATTCCCTGCTATTTTCTACCAGTTGCTCCTTCTGTCGTTGCAAAAGTACATGTATTCTCCAAATCGTCATCACAACTTCCTAGTAAGTTGTGTCAACTATTTACAATCTGTTAACACGAGAAAATCCGAGTTGCATGAATTCATGTCGTAAGCCAAATGCCAGCCCCAAAATAGTTTTGTGGTTCACGTATTCAAGGAATCCCCTATACATTATTATAAAATATGGCATAAAGTTTGCTTGATTCAAACAAAAGTATTACCTTTGCACTTGCAAAGGAGTTGTTTGACGTAATGGCATGCAGAACGTAGAAACCAGAACGGTTGCCAAATCATTACCTCGATTTTGGGAAACCTTCGTAATTCGCGTTAAAATCGGGAGGTTATGAGGTTTTTCCAAAAAAATGTTGTATCTTTGCGGCTGCGGCAACTGCCGCATAAAGGCAATCTCATAAGGACAAAATAAACGGAAGATATTATGAACGCAGTATCAATGAACAACCTCTGGACCTATCTCGAAGGTCTGTCACTGACGGCAAGCAATCGCAAGTGGCTCGCCGATAAGCTTGTTGAGCCTCGCCGTGAGGCCGTGATGAGCGCCGAGGAGGTGAAAGCCGACATGAAGGAGGCCTTCCAGCAGCTGAAGGAGGTGAAGGAAGGCAAGCGTACCACCCGTAATGCTGAGGTCTTGCTTTATGAGCTATAGGATAAGCACCATCGAGGTGTTCGACCGTCAGGCCCGTTGTCTGGCAAAGCCTCCGTGTCCTCTGAGTCTCTGTGTGAGAAAGTAACAGATTATTTTTTTTAAAGACACAGTAACAGAAGTTTATTGAGACACAGTAACAAAGTAACATAGTAACAGAAGTTTTTTGAGACACAGTAACAGAGTAACAGAAGTAACAGATTGTTTTTTTAAGACACAGTAACAGAGTAACAGAAGTAACAGATTGTTTTTTTAAGACACAGTAACAGAGTAACAGAAGTAACAGATTATTTTTTTGAGACACAGTAACAGAGTAACAGAAGTAACAGATTATTTTTTTGAGACACAGTAACAGAGTAACATAGTAACAGATTATTATTTTGAGACACAGTAACAGAGTAACAAAGTAACAGATTCATTTTGAGACGCAGAAACACAGTAACAAAGTCCCGCTACCTGGCGTGTTCAAGTAGTTGGCTGCACCGCAGGAGTGGTAAGGAGTAGAGGAGTAAAGAAGTAAGGAGTAGAGGAGAGGACGTGGGTACGTTGTACTTCGAGACATTGCCAAGACCATTGCGAACCAAGCCTGATTGCTTGGCGAAAAGACTTTTTTAAACCGAAAAACATCCTACACTTCCTACACTTCCTGCACCCAAATTTAGGTGTAGGAAGTGTAGGAAGTGTAGGATGATTTTTATCTTGGGATCTGCGTTCTGAATCTCGGGAGTTGCGAGTTTATTCTCGGGTTTTGCGTTCTGAATCTCGGGAGTTGCGAGTTTATTCTCGGGTTTTGCGTTCTGAATCTCGAGAGTTGCGACTTGAATCTCGAGAATTGCTAATGAAAAACGGGGTGGGGTGGAAAAGGCAAAAAGTATTCGAATGAAGTAGATGAACACAATTATTTTATAAAAACAACGAATTTAACGAATTAAACGAATTACAACGCGCAGCAATTCGTTTAATTCGTTAAATTCGTTGTTGGAAAAAGGATTATTCGTTTAATTCGTTAAATTCGTTGTTGAAAAAAGGATTATTCGTTTAATTCGTTAAATTCGTTGTTGAAAAAAGGATTATTTGTATAAACTAAATATGAATAGTTACTTAACAAAAAATTATCCCGCCTATCCCGCCTATCCCGCACCTAAATCTGGGTGCGGGATAGGCGGGATAGGCGGGATGTTTTTCGGTTTATAAAAGTAATAATGCCCCGAATCCTATTGAAAGGGTAGGGTAGGCCAATAGCCCGTTGAACGAAAGCTTAGACCTTCTGGTCGTAGGCATGGGGAGGATAGTCGATGGTAAAGTGCAGGCCGCGGCTCTCCTTGCGCTCAAGGGCAAAGCGGGTGATCAGGTAGCCGACGTTGATCATGTTGCGAAGCTCGCAGATGTCCTGCGAGGCTTTCACACGCTTGAAGAGGCGCTCCGTCTCCTCGTAGAGCATATCCAGACGGTCCCAGGCGCGATGTAGGCGCAGGTCGCTGCGGACAATGCCGACGTAGTTCGACATGATCTGACCCACCTCGCGGACTGACTGCGTGATGAGCACCTTCTCCTCGTTCGACATCGTGCCCTCGTCGTTCCATTCGGGTATCTGCTCGTTCCAGTCGTACAGCTCAACGTGCTCTACGGAGTGGCGGGCTGCAGCATCGGCATAGACGACGGCTTCGATGAGCGAGTTCGAGGCCAGGCGGTTACCGCCGTGAAGACCCGTACACGAGCACTCGCCGAGAGCGTACAGGCGGTCGATGCTCGTGCAGCCATTCAGGTCGACCTTGATACCACCGCACATGTAGTGGGCGGCGGGGCGCACGGGGATGTAGTCGGTGGTGATGTCGATGCCCATCGACAGGCACTTCTGGTAGATGTTCGGGAAGTGGTGACGCGTCTCGGCGGGATCCTTATGGGTGACGTCAAGGCACACATGGTCCAGGCCGTGCGTCTTCATCTCCTTATCGATGGCACGGGCCACAATGTCGCGAGGGGCCAGCGACAGGCGCTTGTCGTACTTCTGCATGAACTCCTCGCCGTTGGGCAGCTTCAGGATGCCGCCGTAGCCGCGCATGGCCTCGGTGATGAGGTAGGCGGGGTGGGTCTCGGTGGGTGAGTGGAGCACGGTGGGGTGGAACTGCACGAACTCCATATCCTGCACCGTTCCCTTGGCGCGGTAGACCATGGCAATGCCGTCGCCAGTGGCGATGACGGGGTTCGACGTGGTCTGGTAGACGGCGCCGCAGCCACCGGTACACATCACGGTGACCTTTGCAAGGTAGGTGTCGACTTTTTCGGTGTCGGGCGACAGCACGTAGGCGCCGTAGCACTTGATATGGGGCGAGCGGCGCGTCACACGTACACCCATGTGGTGCTGCGTGATGATCTCCACGGCGAAGTGGTGCTCTTTCACCTCAATGTCGGGACAGGCACGCACGGCGGCCATCAGGCCACGCTGGATCTCGGCGCCAGTGTCGTCGGCGTGGTGAAGGATGCGGAACTCAGAGTGGCCGCCCTCGCGATGAAGGTCGAAGGTGCCGTCGGCATTGCGGTCGAACTGCACGCCCCAGTCCACCAACTCCTTAATCTGCTTGGGGGCATTGCGCACAACCTGCTCAACGGCCTGGCGGTCGCTGATGTAGTCGCCGGCAATCATCGTGTCCTCGATGTGCTTGTCGAAGTCGTCAACGGCAAGGTTCGTCACAGAGGCAACGCCGCCCTGGGCGAACGACGTGTTGGCCTCGTCGAGCGTCGTCTTACAGATAAGGCAGATGCGGGGATGATCTGAGGGGTGCGAGTTTGAGGCCTCTGATTGCTGTGCTCTAAGGGTACGCGCCACCTTGAGCGCATAGCTCATGCCGGCTACGCCTGCTCCGATAATAAGGATGTCGTATTTGTAGACCATGTTCTTGATTTGAGGTTTGAGGTTTTTGATTTCAGGTTTATTGGTTATTGATGACCACGTTTGAGAATTGGGGATTAAGGTGATGATGAGGAAAAAACAGCCGTCTTTCAAATCTCAAACCTCAAATCTCAATTCTCAAAACAAATAGTTGGTGGACCTGGAGGGAGTCGAACCCTCGTCCGCACGAGGAAACCATACGCTTTCTACACGCTTATTCCAGACTAAGGTTTTCGTGTGTCAGCAAGACCTGGACCACTGCGCCGACACCTTAGCTCCTAAAACTTCATCTACCAGCCGGAGCGTCCGGAAGACTATTTCCGATTTGCCTGCGCCGCTTGACCCTCGGATTCGGAACCACACCCTTGGAGCGACGTCTCGTTCCTCTACCTTGTAAAGGAATTAAGCTCGTAATCTACTGTACTTCGATTAAGCAGCGAGAGCATACTCGTTGTTGCCAATTAATTTTCGACAGAATGGATTATGGAGACTACAGCCGTCGCTCCGCGTGCTTACGTACCATCTCGTCTCGCCGTCAAATCCGGTCAAGCCCATTACCACTTCACGTGTCAAACCGTGTAGAACCGTGGCGTCCACGTCCCCCGTGTCAAACCGTGTGAAACCGTGGCCTTCGCCGCGTCCTCCGAGTCAAACCGTGTGAAACCGTGGCCTTCGCCGCGTCCTCCGTGTCAAACCGTGTGAAACCGTGGCCTTCGCCGCGTCCTCCGAGTCAAACCGTGTAGAACCGTGGCTGGTTACGTTTCGTTACCGGCTGCAAAGTTACGAACTTTTTCGCAATCAGGCAAGGTTTTTGCGAAGAATTTCTCTCACACTGCAATAAAAATGCGTTTTCGGAGTTAATATAATGTAATAATAGGATAAAAACATAGGCAAAATATGAAAAAACTCTTCTTGTCGCTGGCCATGCTCTTCGCTTTGGGCACCACAATGGATGCCCAGTCGACAATGACTGACCAGCAATTGGTGACCTTCCTCCTGCAGGAAAAGGAGAAAGGTAGTTCGCAGTCGGAAATTATCACAAAGCTGATGCAGCGGGGTGTGGACATCCAGCAGATTCAGCGGGTGAAACGTAAGTATGAGCGCCAGATTCAGCAGGCTGGCATGGGCGCTGTGGCCGACCAGGCCATGAGCAGCGCTGAGAACCGCATGCGTACGAACAACGGACAGACCCGAAAGCCCGTAGACGCCTCGGCGGCGACTCAGCGCGTAGGGAGCATTACGACTGGAAAGACCTATACGCCCGACGACCCTGAGTTCATGCAGATGCAGGCCGAGCTTGGCGGGCTGCTGCCTGTCGACTCGATAGCCATGCTGAACGAGATTCTGGAGCAGCAGCGCAACAACCAGAACCGAATCTTCGGTCACGACCTGTTCAGCAACGAGGCGCTGAGCTTTGAGCCGAACATGAACATCGCCACACCGCGCGACTACGTGCTGGGGCCTGGCGACCAGGTGCTCATCGATATCTACGGAGCATCACAGGAGAGCTTTTCGGCCACTGTCTCACCCGACGGCTATATCACCATCGAGGGCTTCGGTCCTGTGCAGGTCAGCGGCCTGACGGTGTCGCAGGCCAATGCCCGCGTCCGCTCGCAGGTGGGGGCACGCTATAGCAGCAGTCAGATACGCCTGAGCGTAGGCCAGACACGCACCATCACGGTGAACATCGCCGGTGAGGTGCGCACGCCGGGCACCTACACGCTGTCGGCCTTTGCCACCGTGTTCAACGCCCTCTATATGGCTGGCGGCATCAACGACCTGGGTACGCTGCGTAACATCAAGGTCTACCGTAACAACCGTCTCATCTCAACCGTCGACGTCTACGACTACATCCTCAATGGGCAGGCGACGGGTAACGTGCGCCTGACAGACAACGACATGATTATTGTCGAGGCCTACGACTGCCTGGTGAGCATCTCTGGCCGCGTGAAGCGCCCCATGTATTACGAGATGAAGCAGAACGAGAGCCTGAAGTCGCTCATCAAGTATGCCGGCGGCTTCACGGGCAACGCCTACCGCGGAGCGGTGCGCGTGATGCGTAAGAGCGGGGCTCTGCACTCAGTGCATACAGTGAACGAGTTCGACATGGGAACCTTCCACATGGCCGACGGCGACAGCGTGAACGTCGACTCCATCCTCAGCCGCTACTCGAACATGGCCGAGATCAAGGGCGCCGTGTTCCGCCCTGGTCTCTATGAGATAGGAAACGGCGCCACCAGCGTGCGCTCGCTGATCGAGCGTGGCGGACTGACCGAGGATGCCTTTACAACGCATGCCGTGATGCACCGCATGAAGGCCGACCGCACACTTGAGGTGCTGGCCGTCGATGTGGCAGGTATCATGGAAGGCCGTGTTGCCGACGTGCCCCTGCAGAACGAGGACGTGCTCTACATCCCCTCGCGCAAGGAGCGCTTGGAGAGCCAGACGCTGACCATCCACGGTGAGGTGCAGTATCCGGGCATCTACAAATATGCCGAGAACGAGACCATCGAGGACTTTATCCTCCAAGCAGGTGGACTGACCGATGCCGGCTCGATGGCAAAGGTCGACGTGGCACGCCGCATCATCGACCCCAACGCCACCACTTCGCAGGAGACCATCGCACAGACCTACTCGTTTGCCGTGAAGGACGGCTTCGTCATCGACGGTGAGCAGGCGTTCACCCTGCAGCCCTACGACGAGGTCTACGTGCGCAAGAGCCCCGGCTACTCGGAGCAGCAGAACGTGAAAGTAGAGGGCGAAGTGCTCTTCGAGGGCACCTACACCCTGTCGAAGAAGAGTGAGCGACTGAGCGAGATCATCACGAAGGCTGGTGGCCTGACGAAGACAGCCTTTGCCAAGGGCGCCCGCCTCGTGCGCCAGCGCACCCCTGAGGAGCTGGCCCGCCAGACAGCTCTGATGGAGGCTGCCAAGCGTAGTTCGGGCAAGGACTCCATTGATGTCACCAAGATCGACATGGGTGCCGTCTATCCCGTCGGTATCGACCTTGAGGAAGCCATGAGACATCCCGGTGGCGATGCTGACGTGGTGCTGCGCGAGGGCGACCGCATCATCATTCCTGAATATTCGGGTACGGTGAAGATCAACGGCGAGGTGATGTATCCCAACACCGTAGGCTTCCTGGCTGGTAAGGACTACAAGTACTACATCAACCAGGCCGGTGGCTTCGGCGACAACGCCAAGAAGCGCCAGACATACATTATTTATATGAATGGTACGGTGGCAAAGGCCGACCGCAAGCACAAGCCTGCCCCTGGCTGCGAAATCGTGGTGCCCACCAAGCAGGCACGCAACAAGCTGAGCACTGCCGAGCTGCTGGCCATCGGTACGTCGACGGCATCCATCGCCACGATGATTGCCACCATCGTCAATGTGCTGAAGTAATTCATAATGCACAATTCATAATGCACAATTCATAATGCACAATTCATAATGCACAATTCACAATTCATAATGCATAATTCATAATGCATAATTCATAATGCACAATTCATAATGCACAATTCACAATTCATAATGCATAATTCATAATGCACAATTCATAATGCATAATTCATAATGCACAATTCTTAATGCATAATGCAGAATACTAAAGGAAACGATGTCATTGACTTCAAGGAGATAGTCAAGAAGTTGTGGAAGAACCGGATGGTCTTCTACAAGATATTGCCCGTCGTGTTTGTCCTGTCGTGCATCTACATCCTGAGCATCCCAAGACAATATACATCGGAGGTGAAGCTGGCACCTGAGGTTGAGAACAGTCTCAGCCAGGGTGGCTTGGGCAGCCTGGCGGCGTCGTTCGGCTTCGACATTGGCTCGATGGCCACCAGCGACGCCATCTTCCCTGAGCTTTACCCCGAGCTGCTGGGCACCAACGACTTTGTCACGCAGCTGTTCCCCATCACGGTGGAGACCGAGGACAACAGCCTCAAGACCGACTATTACACCTATCTTACCAAGCACCAGAAATATGCATGGTGGAGCCCCATCTTCAGGGCTGTGAAGTCAATCTTCCCCAAGAGCGAGGACAAGCGCAGCGGAACGGGTGCGGGTGGCGACTCAAAGCTGAATCCCCTGTACCTGACAAAGAAGCAGAACGACATTGCCGAGCTGATAAAGTCGCGCATCAAGTGCAACATCGACCGTAAGACCAGCCTCATCACCATCAATGTCAAAGATCAGGACCCGCGCATCAGTGCTACGCTGGCCGACTCCATCCGTCTGAAGATTCAGGAGTTCATCATCGACTACCGCACCAGGAAAGCTCGTGTCGACGTTGAGTACTACACCAATCTGACGGCCCAGTCGAAGGCGGAATATGAGATGGCGCGCTCGGCCTATACCCGCTTTGCCGACTCGAACCGTAACGTCATTCTGGAGAGCATCTTGTCGAAGCAAAAGGACCTTGAGAACGACATGCAGGTGAAGTACAACAACTATACGACGTACAACGGGCAGCTGCAGATGGCCATCGCCAAACTGCAGGAGCGCACACCTTCGTTCACACTGCTTCAGGGAGCCTCTGTCCCCATCAAGGCTTCGAGCCCCAAACGCATGCGCTTCGTGCTTGTGATGCTGATTCTGAGCGGGCTGATTGTCAGCAGTTACATTTTGGCAAGGAAATAACTCCGGAAAGTTTCCGGAAGGCAGCTTTCATCATGCAGTTAACGTCGAGGCAGCTTTCACATATCTATTTTCTCTTCGCACTGGTGCTACTGGCATTTGCGACGTGCATCAACATGCGGTTGCAAGAGGAATTAGAGGTGGGTGCAGTCATTGGACGCTACATCACGCCCCTCGCGTTTGCCGTATGGGGAGCGTCAGCCTTGAGGTTGCTCATCTTCAGTGACTACAAGGCTTACAAGCCGTCGCTGCCCATCGCCGCCTATGCTATTTTCTTCGTGTGGGCCATCATCTCGACGATGCTCAACGGTAGTTATCCCTCGACGGTCTATCTGCTGTTAGACATCATTTTTGTTGCGCTCCCTCTGGTGTTGCTTATAGTGAGCTATGACAGCATGCGTAACTATGGCCCTTCGCGGTGGGACGTGCTGGCATTCTGCCTGATGATGCTGATGATGCTGGTGCAGTATGCGCTGATTTTCAGGGAGCAGAACATCTTTCTCGCCCACAGCCACCTGCTCGTGTCGTACTACATGCTCTACATTTTGCCATTGGTGTTCCTAAGCAAGTCGAAGACGGTGCGCATCGTCTTTACGCTCCTTGCCACCCTCGCCGTCGTCTCGTCGGTGAAGCGCGCAGGGCTCCTCGCATTGGTGCTGGCCTTGCTGACTTACATCTTCTGCTGGATGTACGTGTCGAAGCGACTGAAGGTGACGACCGTCGTCTTTGGCCTCATCGGTTTGGTGGCATTCGGCTTCGTGGTCTATCTGGCTGGCTCGTCTGACGAGAACAACAATGTCTTCGAGCGTTTCGAGAACCTTGGTGACGATAATGGCAGCAACCGCGTGCTGGTATGGCAGACTACGGCAGCCATGATAGAGAAAGCCAGCATCGATGGCTACATCACAGGTCACGGGTTCAACACCGTACAAAGCGACTCGCCCATCGGACTGTCGGCACACAACGACTTCCTTGAGGTGACCTACGACTACGGTCTAATCGGCATCGTGCTGTATGTCTTTGCCATCATTGCCACGTTGTCCTACCTGCTGAAGCTGTTGTGGGCGAAGTCCGAATATGCACCGCCGTTAGCCATGCTGATGGTGCTCTATTTGTCGCTCTCGATGATGTCGCATGTCATCATCTACTTCTTCGCCAATATTGTGATGTTAACCATCGGCTACATTGCCGGAAACCATGAAAGAGAACTATGCAGCGAACCGACCGAATCATATTGAACACCGTGGTGCTCTATGCGAAGATTGTCATCTGCATGGCTATCTCGCTATACACCGTACCCATCGTCCTGCGGGCCTTGGGCGAGAGCGACTACGGTCTCTATAACCTTATCGGCGGTATCATTGCCATGCTGGCTTTCATGAATGCCGCCATGACCGTCTCCACACAGCGCTACCTCTCGGTGACCATCGGCGAGCGCGACAAGACAAAGCTGCTGCAGGTCTACAACCTCAGCATCCTGCTCCACATCCTCATCGGCCTGGCCGTGGTGGCCATTATCGAGGCATTGATGCCGCTGCTCTTTAGCCACGTGCTGAACATCCTGCCCGAACAGCAGCAGGTCGCACACCTGCTGTTCCACACGCTGGTTGCCACGATGTTTCTACACATCGTCACTGTGCCGTTCGATGCCGTCATCAACGCCTACGAGAACCTCATCTTTTTCTCCATCACCGGCGTGGTGGAGGCCATCCTCAAGCTCATCTTGGTGCTGTCGCTCACGCTCTTCCTGCACGACCGTCTTGCCATCTATGCCCTCAGCATGACAGGTATCGCAGCACTCATCCTGCTGCTCAAGTATGTCTATTGTCACTTCAAATACAAGGACCTGCACTTGAGCCTATCGGCCTGCCGCAACCGTCCGCTCTTCACCGAGATGACGCAGTTCACAGGCTGGAACACGCTGTCGTCGTTTGCACTCATTGCCCGCAACCAGGGCCTCGCTATCGTGTTCAACCACTTCCTGGGGACGGTCATCAATGCTGCCTATGGCATCGCCATGCAAGTCAGTGGCGTGCTGGGCTACTTCACCGAGACCATCAAGAAGAGCATCAACCCCCAGCTGATGGAGAGCCAGGGCCTGCGCGAGCACGAACGCCTGGTGCAGCTGACGTTTGCCCTGACCAAATACTCGCTGCTCATGCTCTGCCTCGTGTCGGTTCCTTTGTTTGTCGAGATGCCGGCCATCATTGGCCTGTGGATAGGCCATGCTCCCCAATATACGGTCGAATTTACGCGACTTATTATCATTATTGCCATTATCACGCAGTCATCGGCAGGTCTCATGTCGGCCGTCCAGTCGACGGGCCGCATCAAGTGGTACACCATCGTCATCTGCCTCACGCTGCTCAGCACGTTGGTCATCGCCTATGCAGGACTGCATCGCGGCACGTCACCCGTCACGGCACTCATCTTTGCCTGTGCCATCGAGGTGGTGGCCTTCTTCATCCGTCTCTGGTTCGCCCACCACTTGAACAATATTCCTGCCTGGAGCTATGTTCGGAAGGTGGTGCTGCCCATAGCGCTGCTGACGCTGCTGACAGGCCTCGTGCTGTTCGGGTTTAAGCGTCTGATGGAGGCGTCGCTCTTGCGGCTGTTGCTCGTCGGCGTTGTTGACCTGTTGGTGTTCCTGCCTGTCACGTATTATTGTCTGCTCGACGGCAATGAGCGTGCGTTCACCCGTCAGTTGGTTCAGAAACTCGTCCGTCCACTCAAAAAACACTAAGCCTATGCGGATAGGAATCATTACATATTATCGGGTGGCCAACTTCGGCGCTAATCTGCAGGCCGTCTCCACCTACCGGTATCTGGAGCGTGCCGGCCACACGCCCATCTTCATCCACTACATGTCGCGGCAGCTATATGCCGCTACCGATGGCTGCTACGACTCTAACCCACAAATCAAGGCGCACCTCGACTTCGTCGACAGCACCATCCTGCGGCAGACGGAGACCTGCTTCACGGCCGACGACATCAACCGTGCCATCGAGAAGCACGGCATCGAGGCCATCATCATCGGCTCCGACGCTGTGCTGCAGCATCACCCATTGCGGTCGAGGATTCATCTCTACGGTCGGAGATTCATTCGCATCCGTATCGACAAGGTCAACGACGAGCGCCTGTTTCCTAACCTCTTTTGGGGCTTTGGCATCAATCCCGACATTCGGAAAGCCTTCATGTCGGTATCGTCGCAGAACTCACAGTACAAGTATTTCTCGGCGAAGCTACGGCAGCGTATGGCAGAGGCCCTGAAGGCCTTTAGCTATATCTCTGTTCGCGACACGTGGACGCAGAAGATGGTACACGCCATCACGGGCAGTGACGTGCCCCTGACCCCTGACCCGGTCTTCGCCTTCAATCAGAATGCAGGTGAGTTGATACCCAGTAAAGAAGAGATATTGCGGAAATTCCAGCTACCAGAAAACTACGTTCTGGTAAGCTTTCTCAACGCTCTGGTACCTGACGAGACCATCTACGCACTCAAGGAGCGATTTGCCGGCATGGCTTCCTGCGTGGCACTGCCATCGCCCCTGGGCATTCGCTTCCGTCACAACTACGACTATGAGATTCCTCTGCCGTTGAGTCCCATCGACTGGTACACGCTCATCAAGTATTCCTGTGGCTACATCGGCAACAACATGCACCCCGTCGTCATCGCCCTGCACAACGGTGTGCCATGCTACAGCATCGACAACTATACAAACTTCGACTTCTGGCGACATCCGATTAACGACGGTGCCAGCAAGATTTTGGATATACTGAGACGCTTCAACCTGCCAGACAACCACATCGCGCCTTACAAGGACAATACGGTGGGTTTGGAAACACGCATTTTCGACCGCATCACGACTTTCCCGAAGGAAGACGTCCTGCGTCAGAGTGAACAGATGTATAAGAGCTACCAACAGATGATGCACGACATCTTAAAAACCTTTCTCTAACGTCCCAACTCCCAACGTCCCAACTCATAACTCCTAATTCCTAACTCCTCCCTCCTAACTCATGAAGATATTCATGGTCCACGAGGACCTCAGAAAAGCTGGAAACCCCTATATCATCACCCTTATCAACGGTTTGCAGAAAGCACATCCCGACTGTGAGATTGCATCGGGACGCGATGCTTTCTGGAGCGACGATATCTTTACGTTCGATGTCGTTCATTTCCATTGGGCACAGGCTTTCATGTATGGCGACCCGCACACTGATGCCGAATTGCTCCACCACATCGAGAAGCTGAAGGCAGCAGGTGTCAAGGTCGTCACTACTTGCCACGACTTGGAACCTCACTACAATCAGTGCGCCTCAGGGGCTGAGGCGATGAAGATCGTCTATTCACAGTGCGATGCCTTCTTCCACCTTGGCGACTACAGCAAGCAGCTCTTCGAGCAGCGCTATCCTGCCGCCACACACTTCCTGTTGCCGCACCACCTCTATGACACCGAATACCGTTCGTTCCCCTCTCGTGAAGCGTCGCTGGAACATTTGGGACTGCCTGCTGACCGTACCTACATCCTCTGCTTCGGCACCTTCCGTAGCGATGAGGAGCGTCAGTTGGTCATCAACCTCTATCGCCAGCTGAACAATCCGAAGGTGTCAATTCTGGCACCGGGATTCATCGACGTGAATCTGAAGCGACCGAACGCCATCCTACAGCTCTGCAAGAAGATATATTATAGGTACGCGTACAATATTTATAGCAAGCGTAAGAGCTGGGGAGCCGTTGCCGAAGAAGATGTGCCCTACTACTACGGGGCGGCCGATGTCTGCTTTATCCAGCGTGTGAAAATCCTGAACTCCGGCAACGCCCTGATGCCCATGCTCTTCGGAAAGGTTGTCGTAGGCCCCGACTGCGGAAACGTCGGTCCACTGCTCAAGGAGTGGGGTTATCCCGTCTTCCCCGTCGACGACCTAAACCACCTGGGCGACATTGTCCGCAAAGCTATCGACATGGGAGAGGCTGGCTTTGGCACCCTTCACCGCCAAGAGCAAATCAATCGATATGCTACCGCTGTGATCACCAATAAATTGTATGCCTACTATACGGCCCTCCTAACTCCTAACTCCTCCCTCCTCCCTCCTAACTCCTCCCTCCTAACTCCTCCCTCCTAACTTCTAACTTCTCCCTCCTAACTCCTTGATCGCCTACCTCTCATACCCCAATTTCGCCGATTGCGACATGCCGCTGTTACATGAGTTGCAGCAGCAGGCCGATGTCACCTATATTCTGCAGATTTCAGAGAAGGTCAAAAACAGGACGCTCGTCAATGTCCCTAAGCTTAAGAAACGCGGCGGTGTCTACCGACTGAGTGATTTTCCTGACTTGCAGAATCTGGCAACCTACATCGACCCCGACAAAGCCTATGTTGTCAACATGCCGGGGCGCCACGACTGGTCGCCCGCCAACCTTTGGGCCGTGTGCTGCCTGCTGTTCTTCTTGCTGCGCCGCCGCTTCAGCATCATCCACCTGACGTGGCCATTGCGTTACGGCTGCTTCCCGCTCTACTTGCTCCATCGCCGCATGCTACTCACTTTGCACGACCCTCTTCCACACTCCAGTGAAGACACCCCTAAGCGCAACTTCCATCGGCGGGTGGCCATGCGGCTCACGCCTCACTTCATCCTGTTGAACCGCAGTCAGCACGATGCTTTTCTTGCCAAATACCACATCCGTGAAGAGCAGGTGTTTCAGTCGCGTTTAGGCTGTTTTACCCATCTGCGCAACACCGTGCCAGCTCTCCCCGCTGAGCATGACTACGTGCTTTTCATCGGCAACATCAACACCCACAAGGGCGTCGACATCCTCTGTCAGGCTATGCAGCAGGTCCACGAACATCTTCCTGACGCCCAACTTGTGGTGGCTGGCAGCGGCAAGCTTTACTTCGACACCACACCCTATGAGCAAGCCGGGTACCTCCACCTCTACAACCGTTATTTAAGCGACGCTGAGCTCGCTGGTTTCATTCAGAACGCCCGTTTCGTGGTTTGTCCTTATATCGATGCCACGCAGAGTGGCGTCATCATGTCGGCTTTCGCCCTCTCGAAGCCAGTCATTACCACCAACGTCGGCGGACTTCCCGAAATGGTCAGCGACGGTCGTCATGGCCTCATCGTTCCTCCTGCTGACCCCGCCGCCTTGGCTGAGGCCATCGAGCGGCTGCTCCTGTCGCCTGAGCTCCTCGTGCAGATGCAGGCTAACATCCAGCGCGACTACGACGAGGAAGCCTGCTCCTGGCGAAGAATCGCCAACGACTATGTTAAAATATATTCTTACATCACCTCTTCCAGCGCCCAATGAGACATCTGTTCCTGTTATTGCTCATCCTGCCTTTGGCGGCTTGTGGCTCCTCAGACACACTCGGTGATGAAGATGTCATCGGCCCTTGGATATACCAGGAGATCCACGACTCCATAGGTTGCCGCTACGGGGTGCGATGGCAGCAAGACAATCCCTACGACCTGGGCGAGCGATGTCTCGACGCCGTGGGGCTGCGGGCACGGTTCGGCGTGGGCAGCACTGAGGGGCACTCCGACTTCGACCAGGTGTATCCCTGGAGCGAGATACGCCGCTGCAACGTCCGTATGGTGGGCGACTCTGCCGTTGTTACTTACGATGACGAGCCAGGCTTCGCCATCGACGGCTCGAACGGCGACGTCATGGTGCGCATCCCGAAGTTCTACGTCGAGAAGTATGTTGACGGTGGCTATGAGTACCGTGTCGTCTCAGGAAAGGGTAAACGGCCCCATCCCGTCTTCATCGAGGATGGCCGTGAGCTCGATGCTGTCTACATCTCCGCCTTCGAGGGCTACATGGGCCGCGACAGCCTGCTGCGCTCTGTGGCCAACGTTATTCCGACCTCCGACATCACTGCCCAGCGGTTCCTTGAGGCTGCTCAGCAGCGAGGCCCTGGGTACACGCTCTACGACATGCGCTGCGTCGACATGCTCTTCTCGCTCATCGCTGTCGAGTTCGGCTGTCGTAACACGGGCGTCGTCTTCGGCTATGGTGTTGCCGACTACCGCCAGCCACTGGAGCGGGAGTGGGACGACGGTCTCTACTATTACTCGCAGAAAAACGAACAGCAGACCAACACCATCACCTGCCGAAAGCAGTGGAAACCGTTCATCGCTGAGGGCACCAACATCTGCATCTGCGAAGGTGACCAGAACCATATTCTCACCTTTGCCCGCTGTACAAGTGTTAGGGAGCAGGGCGACCAGTGCGTCTACACCTTCGACGGACCGCCCGTCAACATCACCACCGACTGCTTCATTGGCAACTGTGCACAGAACACCAACTGGATAGAGACTTGCAGTGTGCCCTACACTGGTGCAACGGGGCGTGCCAACATCCGTGAGGACCGCTTCGAGGCTCGCCAGCGTAACCCCATGCGCTACCGCTGGATGGAGAACCTGGTGGGTAACGTGTGGCACTTCCTGCCCGACGTTGCCTTCCGCGATGCGCAGATGTACGTTTGCAGCAACATGGCCGACTACCAGTTTTCCGATAGCATCGCTGCGGGCTATGAACCTTACGGCACACCGCTGCCCACCAGCCGCGAACTTGGCACACTCGACGACGAGACGGGCACCAATATCTGGGTGACCACCCTCGTCGACGACTACGATGCCCGAGGCATCGCCTTTGGCAGCGACTACAGCAACGCGCTCACCAGCAAGGACGCCTTTGGCGCCTACTACTACGTACACCAGCATCCGGCCATCTGCGCCAATGGCGGCGGCTTTGACCACAAGAACCGCTGCAACCTGCTCACCACCCGCGCCTGGGTGTGGAACAGCACCCGCTGGCACCTCTACGGCGCACGCTTGCTGTTTAAGGAGAGAAACGTGAAGGAGTAAAAGAACGTAACAGTGCTTTTCCCCATAAAAATTTGGAGAATTGAAAGAAAAGCATTATCTTTGCCGACAAATTGCGATGATATGGAACGATTCTTCAATACCGCAGGACCGCAGAAGGTTGACATCAACTACACCATTGACCCGCTGAGCCGAATCAACCTCGACGACATAAAGTCACTGATCCGTCAGCAACGCTATTTCGTGCTCCATGCGCCACGGCAGACGGGTAAGACGTCATGCATGCTGGCCCTGCGTGACTACCTCAACGAGGAGGGCGACTACATAGCCGTCTATGCCAATGTGGAAGGTGGGCAAGCATCGCGTAACGACGTACAGAGCGTGGTAAAGTCTACTGTTGACACACTTGCCGAGCAATTTAGAGCTATCACCAAGAGCAACATGCCTCTACAGATACGCGACGAAGTGCAGCAGATAGGAAAAGATGCCATGTTGTCTACATTCCTGGGACGCCTGTCTGAAAGTCTGCCAAAGCCCTTGGTCCTTATTATCGACGAGATTGACGCCCTCGTGGGCGACTCGCTGGTGTCGGTGCTACGCCAAATCAGGTCTGGCTATGCCTACCGCCCTGCCGCCTTCCCACAGTCCATCATCCTTTGCGGGGTACGCGATGTGCGCGACTACCGCATCGTGCTCTCAAACCAGGATATCGTCACAGGCGGTTCGGCATTCAACATCAAGGCGAAGTCGTTGCGACTGGGAAATTTCACGAAGGAAGAGATTCGCGAACTCTATATGCAGCACACCCAAGAAACGGGCCAGCGGTGGGACGAGGCGTGCTTCCCCATGGTGTGGGAGGCCACTGAGGGGCAACCTTGGCTGGTCAATGCGCTTGCCAATGAAGTGACTAACGAAATGAAGGAGAACCGCGACCGTTCCATTCGCATCACGCCCGATATGATATACCAGGCTCAGGAACGTATTATTTACCGTCGCGACACCCACCTCGACATCCTGATAGACAAACTGAAGGAGCCAAGAGTTAAAAGAGTTATTGAGCCTATCCTGTCGAATAGTGAGGATTCTGACGAGAGTCTGATGCCAAGCGATGACGTGCAATATGTGATGGACATGGGGCTCATCACTCGTGAACGCGGCAAGAGCCTGCGCATAGCGAACGCCATTTACCGTGAAATCATCCCCCGCGAACTGACATGGACCACACAACAGTTTCTTGTACAGGAACCACAGTGGTACCAGAACGCCGACGGCAGCATCAACATGGAGAAACTGCTGCTCGACTTCCAGCAGTTCTTCCGTCAGAACGCAGATGCCTGGATACAAAAGTTCGACTATGCCGAGGCCGGTCCGCAGCTGCTGCTACAGGCTTTCTTGCAGCGCATTGTCAATGGCGGCGGATACATCGACCGTGAATACGGTCTGGGGCGCCGCCGCACCGACCTGCTTATCCGGAAACCGCTGACCGACCACTACGGCGGCCCTGTGCAGCGCATCGTACTCGAACTGAAAATCAAGCGAGGCGACCTGGACACCATCATTGAGAAAGGCCTGCAGCAGACATGGGAATACATGGATACCGTCGGAGCCGTCGACGAAGGCCACCTCATCATCTTCGACCGCACGAAGGAGAAATCATGGGACGAGCGCATCTGGCATAAGCCTTACCAATACGAAGGACACCCTATCATGGTGTGGGGAATGTAGGCTCTCGGAGTAGACGGCCAGTCCTCTCCGAGCAGACTGCCGGACTTCTCGGAGCGGACCGCCAGACATCTCGGAGCGGACTGCAGGACAGCCTTCGCTAACACGAAATAGTCTTCGATAACCAGACAGAACATACAATAAAGCGTCGGAAAGTCCGTTAATATATAATATGAAACCACGAATTATCGGACTATACCTTCCACAATATCACCCTATACCTGAAAATGACGAGTGGTGGGGGAAAGGCTTTACAGAGTGGACGAACGTGGCAAAGGCAAGACCCCTCTTCCGCGGTCACTACCAGCCACGCATTCCTGCTGACCTCGGGTTCTACGACCTGCGGTTGCCAGAAGTGCGCGAGCAGCAGGCTGAGCTGGCACGTGAAGCCGGCCTCGAGGGTTTCTGCTATTACCATTACTGGTTTGGCAATGGTCGGCAGCTGTTGGAGCGCCCTTTTAACGAGGTGCTGGACAGTGGCAAGCCCGACTTCCCCTTCTGTCTTTGTTGGGCCAACCACGACTGGACGAACAAGACGTGGACACGGGGCACCAGCCTGCGCCGGGACTCCATGATTATGCAGATGCACTACGACCGTGAGGACTACGTGCGCCATTTCCACTATGCGCTGAAGGCATTCCGTGACCCACGCTATATCACTGTCGACAGCAAGCCGCTGTTTGCGGTATGGGCTCCGCGCGACATTCCCGATGCCAGGCAGTTCATAGACACATGGCAGCAACTGGCACTTGAGAATGGACTGGCAGGCATCCACTTCGTTGGCTATACACAGAACGCGTCAAGCCATGCTACAAAGAGCGGCAAGAGACTTTGGGACGCCCAACAATCGGCAGAACGCTACCAAGAGGTGCTCGACATGGGCTTCGATGCCGTCATCTCCTCCGGATTAGGTCGGGCACAAACCATTGTCAAAGGAAAATGGAGAAAAGCTCTTTTCGTGACCTTTTATAAAAAGCTTCCCTTCTCATTGCGTACTGACTACGCCAAGGCCATGAAGCACTACTATGTGGAAGAGGACTCCTGGGAGAATGTCTACCCTACACTGATGCCGCAATGGGACCGCACACCACGCGACGCTCGGAATAGTGACCCGCTGACTAACTCTACGCCCGAGAAGTTCCAGACAACGGTAGAGGAGGCTCTGCACCTGATAGCGAACAAGGAGCCGGAACACCAGATTCTATTCCTGAAAGCATGGAACGAGTGGGGCGAGGGTAACTATGTGGAGCCCGACCTGAAATTCGGGCATGGCTATCTCAATGCCATCCGTAACGCGCTAGCAAAACAAATAGGCCTATGAAGAAAGTCGTTATTTTAGGCCATTTTGCTTTTGGTAAGGATAAAGCCAATGGTCAAACCATCAAGACAAAAATTGTTGGGGACTGGGTAAAACGTGAATTAGGCGAGCAACATGTAGATTTCCATGACACTATGGGTGGCTGGAAGTTCGTGCTGTCTCTGCCTGTCGTCGCGTTTCGTCTGCTCAGCTCTTACCGTAACATTATTTTTTTACCAGCATATAAGGGCGTTCGCGTCATACTGCCGATATTCGTTCTTTTCAACAGCTTTTTTAAAAGAAAACTGCATTATGTCGTTATTGGCGGATGGCTTCCTGGATATGTTGACAAGTACCCCATTTTACGCCGAACCTTGCATAAGATAGACCGTGTCTATGTGGAAACTGAAAGCTTGATGGGGCAGTTGAAGAGCAGAGGCTACGACAACATTAAGCGTATGCCGAACTTCAAGCCACTTCACATCGTGGCGGAACAACAATTAGCTGAAACAGTCGGCCCTCCTTTCAGATTATGCACCTTTTCGCGTGTTATGAGAGAAAAAGGCATTGAAGATGCCATTGAGGCAGTGAAGGCCTGTAACGAGAGACTCGGTCGGGAATTGTTCTCTCTGGATATTTACGGACTTATACAAAAAGGAGAGGAGGATTGGTTTGGACAGTTGATGAAAGGCCAGCCGCAAACTGTGAAATATTGTGGAATCGTTCCTCCTTTGAATAGTACTGAAACTCTGAAGGACTACTTCCTGCTGCTCTTCCCAACGCGCTTTAAGACGGAAGGATTCGCTGGCACGCTGATAGATGCCATGTCAGCTGGCCTGCCTTCTATAGCCAGCGACTGTACCTCTAATAAGGAACTGATTGATGAAGGGGAAACGGGTCTGCTATTTCATTCTGGCAATGTCGCGGAATTAACGGACAAGCTTTTGCAATGTGCCGCCAATCCGGCAATGGTCAACAGCATGCGCCCCTACTGTGTGAGAAAGGCAAAGCAATACTTGCCAGAGGATGTCATTAAGATCTTGACGATGGAACTTGACTAAACGATGGCTATCAGCGCATATAATATAAAAAAATGGTATTTGATGCTAACCGGGCGTAGCATCCTCCATGTTAATCAAGACATAGGACGGCATTTCTCAGTGGAGAAAGTATCGGGCTATTATAACAACCTGATCCAGAAAGTAACCATGCAGCCCGAACTTCTTGAAACAGACGTCCTGCCCACAACACTGACGGAAAAGAACGAGAGAGTTTTCTTTCCCGTGGCCATCTTTCAATATGGGCTTGGAGCTTACGACCTGTTTTTGGAAAACACCGACAGTACCGACAAGTACTTGCACAAATTTATGCAATGCTTAGAGTGGGCTGTGGCTAATCAGGAACCGTCGGGAGCTTGGAACAATTTCTTCTTTTCCTATCCTGACCATCCTTATGGCGCCATGGCTCAAGGCGAAGGCGCGTCGCTCCTGATTCGAGGATACGTCCAAACAAAGGACATCCGCTACATGGAGGCGGCACAAAGAGCCATCGACTTCATGCTGAAGCCGGTCAGTGAAGGGGGCACTACCGACGGCGATATTCTCTTAGAGTACACACACTTGCCCGCAGTGATGAACGGCTGGATATTTGCATGGTGGGGACTGTACGACTATGTGCTTACCACTCAGGACAAAGGCCGATACAAAGAGATGCTCGACCGTTCGTGTCTGACGCTTGAAAGCAAATTGCCGCTGTTCGCCAACACGTACTGGAGCATGTACGACCTGGGTGGCCACATTGCCAGCCCCTTCTATCATCACCTTCACATTGCTCAGATGCAGGCTATGTATATGCTGACCGGACACGACGTCTTCTGCCAATACGCCAAAAGATGGGAGAAGGCCGAGCACCGCTCATCGTCCAAAATAAGGGCCTTCTTGAAGAAAGCATGGCAGAAGATTAGGGAATAGGGCCAACTTTCGCCAGTTGAGCGGATGGGAATCTTGAATCATTCTCCTTTCTTATAGATTCGAATCCAGTCGAACTGCGTCTCGTAGGTCGATGTCAGATTGGGTACCATGTCCTTATAATGGCCATCGCCCAGACTTTGGTTCAGCACGATATAGCAAGGTACGTCGAACGTCCACTGTCCCCGACGCAGGAGGCGTTTGCGTGAGCTCTTCTTGTAGGTAAACAGCTGTTTGCCATCAACAGACCAGACCAGACGAGTAGGAGTCCATTCCAGGCTGTAGACGTGCCATTGAGACACATCCAGTGGATTTCTATACGTGTTGGGCTCGCTGTGATTGCTGTTACTAACCGTTAGCTGCGAATGGGCGGCGTGGAAGGAGATGCCACGGTCGCCAAACATCTCAACAATGTCAATCTCTGCATAGGGGTCGGTGTTCCAGTCTTTGGGTTGCCATTTCAGCCAAGCTGCTGGGAAATTGCCTCTTTGCGTATTAGTTCGCATACGAACTTCAATCCTGCCGTACTTAACGTTGTACTTATTGAAGGTCCAGATAGAGCCTGTCAACATCTTGGCGGTATCGGAATGCTCACTGTGGTTAGGAATGGCTCGACAGACCAAAACGCCGTTCCTGATAAAGACCACATCCGGCGACTCGCTATTCCAACGGTTGCACTGATCGTTGTTCCGAGGCTTACGGCTCCAGATCGCAGGGTCAGGCTGGCTGCCATCAGGTAAGTTGAACTCGTCGCTGAAAACGAGTTTGTAACCATCGTTGACTGACTGTGCTGCTGTATGGGCGGTCATAAAACCTACTCCGCACAATAATGGAAATAAAGCACCTATAACTAAAATCAAGCGTCTTTTTTGCATAAACCTCATTCCTTTTCGGCTATTTGCCGGCAAAGTTACAATTTTTACCACAAAAACTGAGCGTTATTCCAAAAAAAGTTGTAACTTTGCAGCCAAATTGCTAAAAACAGCATGCAGAAAGACCTTGTATCTGTCATTATGCCTACGTTCGACTCAGGTCTGAAACTGGCCGACAGCATTGACAGCATACTGAATCAGACATACCGCAACCTGGAGCTGATCATCACCGACGATGACTCTACCGACGCGGAGACACTCGACATCCTAAATAGCTACAGCGAAAGGGATGAGCGAGTGAATGTGCTGTTCCTGGAAGTGAACAAGGGACCTGGCTACGCTCGTGACCGCTCCATTGAGCGCGCCCGGGGACGCTATATCGCTTTCTGCGATAGTGACGACAAATGGTATCCGGAAAAGCTGGAGCGTCAGATCGCCTTCATGAATGAAAAGAAGTGTGTGCTGAGCTACACCTCTTATATTATTATAGACAACGACGATCGTGAGACAGGCATCGTCATTGCTCCGCCCTCCATGTCGTTCCAACAGCTGAAGCTCGACAATCAGATAGGCTGTCTGACGGCTATCTACGACACAAAACTGTTGGGCCGTAAATACTTCATGCCCTTTATTCGTAAACGCCAGGACTGGGGACTGTTTCTCACCATTCTGCGCGACACTGGCCAGAAAGCGTATGCCATTCAGGATCCTCTGGCTTACTATCGCGACACAAAGGGTAGCGTGTCGAGCAACAAGCTGGGACTTATTAAGTACAACATTCGTATCTATGAGAAAGTGCTGGGATTCTCACACCTCAAGGCGGTGCTCTACTTCTATTTC
Organism: Prevotella sp.; assembly: GCA_017417465.1. Taxonomy (GTDB): domain Bacteria; phylum Bacteroidota; class Bacteroidia; order Bacteroidales; family Bacteroidaceae; genus Prevotella. Next base: position 32,533 of record JAFPZD010000014.1, read on the forward strand.
CTCTTTATGCCGGCCCATATTCGCAAACTCATCAAGAAATACTGGGACAGCTTCCTCTATGTGCATAATAAAGGGCCATACGCCAAGACGCGTTAGCCCTCTACTTTTTCCGTTCATTTTTACTTACGCTTTGCACTCAGTACTTCCTGAAGTGCATCCTGACGTTCTCGTGCTGACGGCAGGTTTCGAGCACCATCTTCGAAGCTGACAGCTGGCGGACGAGGAAAGCCTCCTCCAGTCCGTTAAGACCGTAGGACTCTGTGGCCTTCGGGCTGGTGGGCGAGGGATCCTGCTCACGCCGGTAGTTGAGGAAGGGGGTCGTCACATGCAGCGTGTCGCTAACAAACTCGAAACGGAAGATGAGTGGAGAATGACCGTCGCCATTCTCTAACAGGTGGTCGCGCATATCAAGCATGTTCCCTTGGACGCACCAATAGATCTGGCGCTCACGCACGTCTATGCTGATGTTTTTGTCTATAGAGTCGACCTGCGCCAGTTGCCACATGCCGTCGAAGTCGCCGTTGTCAGAGCCTTCCAAGTTATCACAGGCCACCAACCCCAGTATGCATGCCAATAAACACAATAGCTTCTTCATATCTCCTAATCTTTCATTTTTCATTTTTCATCTTTCATCTTTCATTTTTCATCTTTCATCTTTCATCTCCATCCTTTTCCCCACCGTGACCTGCAGGCCAACGTTGTCGCCAAGCAGGCCGCCGTGGTCGTAGCCCAGTGCTCCGCGCAGGCTCCATCCTTTGAGGCGTGAGTCGTCGGCGAAGCGATAGTTCACCTCAGCCAGCATACTCACGTTACGTTGTGGATCCATAAACGGAATCTGGTAAGTGCCCCATCCGCGCTGCCAACTGCACAGCAGCCGGTAGTGCAGGTTGCTGACAGGGTCGCCGCTCAGTCCCACGTGCCAAGCCCACATGCGGTTGTCCTTCACCATGATGTAGCCGTTGTCGTTGTAGAGCGGCGAGCGGTAGAGTGGATTACCCATCACCTGTCCCCAGTGTTGCCAGCCGGTGAACATGTCGTGGTTGTAGAAATTGTCCATACCGCTGATGTGGTCGGAAATCGACTTCGTGTGGTCGTGGTTGATAGGTCCGCTCTGGTACTTCGAGTAGAGATACTCCACGACGACATTGTTCAGCCAATGGCACTGCTTCAGCCGCAGCTCGGTACCAAGCATGATGTCGCGCAGGTCGTAGAGGAAATAGTGTGAGTCTTTCTTCACGTCCCAGTCGTCGCCCGAGCCATAGCCGTCGTAGTCGACAAAGAACATGCCCGACTGGTCTTCGTAATAATGGTCAGCATAGACAGAGACACCCCACGTCGGCTGGTCGTAGTTCACCCGCAGCACATAGCTGCCCAAGTGGTTACCCTCCTCGTTCTTATAAACGATGTCCGACTCCTTCGACTCATGGCCACCAGGGACGAAGGCGTGCCAGTAGGCCTTCAGGCTGTTGTCGTTTTCAAACTTTGTCAGCTCGTAAGGCTCGTCTGGATCTTTGTAGAATGTCCCGCCTATATAGACATACGACGTGCCGCCGAACTGGCAACCCATCTCAATGCCCAGCTCCACCGTCAGCGGACGTCCCTCCTGACCGATGCGCAGATAGCCGGCCTTGGTGTGCAGCCGTGTGTGCTCGGTGTAGCGGGACTGTTTGTCGGTGAAGTCCTTCTGCCAGCGGTCGTCGGTCTGCAGGCCGTAGGCCATGTGTCCCTTCAGGGCCAACCAGCCTTTCGTGCCGGGCACGTCCCAGTAGTCTGGCAGCGACAGCCGCACGCTCGGCACTGGGCGGGCGTTGATGCCCAGCGTCTGCGGTCCGGAGCTCAGCTCCTGATTTCGCAGTTCCATGGGCTGCTCCTTGCTACCCACGGTGAGCAGGCCTTTCAGCCAGCGCAGCTCACCATAGGCCTGCTGCACCACCAGCATGCTGGTGAAATTGGCGGCCACGGCCACGTCGGCTCCTGCGCCCCACGCCCACCGCTTTGCAGAGTCGTTCTGCAGCGGGCGGAAGACGCCGGCACGCACATAGCCGTTTGTCGTCTCAAGGGAGCTGAGTCCATACTTGTTAGCGTTGAGCCATAGCGGCGTATGGTCGCCGTCCGAAGCCGTTACCTGAGCTTCGGTGCGCACCTCCACTTGTGCATTGAGTGCAGTCACGCCGCCCATGCACATTAGTGCTGTCAGACCAACAATTCGCTGTCTTAACATTATCACGCCGCAAAGATACGAAAAAAATACATTCCCACCAAACTTTTCACTTTTTTTATTCTATTGCAGCAGGACGACTGTGTGCCGCAGGACGTCTTAAACAGGTGGATGGTTTGGCTGTTCTGTGATTATTCCGTCACGCTGGGCGAGGGCTCGACTTACTCTGTGCCCGCCATGATATTGGTGATGGTCACAATGTCGCCGATGCCAACCTCGCCATCGTTGTTGACATCGCCAGTTTTGTTTCTCACCTCATTTGTGGCCTCGATTGTCATGTTCTCAACCTCCAGTCCGCCGTCGCCCCACAGCAGCGTGGCTTTCACCACGTCACTGGGTGCGTAGCCCTCGGCAATGGCTTGGACGGTCACCTCATAGCGGGCTGTCAGGGGAATCATGGCCTCGTTGCTTTCTTGCGCATCGGCCACCGTGACCTTCGAAAAGAATTGTGCACCGGGTGTGGTACTGGCGAAGCGCAGAAAACCACGATCGTAGCTGATGATGGGCCTGCCACACTTGATAAAGGAAGCACTGTCGCCAGGCGTTCCAACGGTCATCAGTGTTCTGAAATCATCGATGTCAGTCTGCGTGATACCTAAGCTCAGTGCCATCTGCTCGATTTTCTCATGGAAGGTCTCGCCTGCAAAATTCGTTTTGATGGTGTCGACCAAAGCCTTGTAGCGTGTTGCATCGTTCCTGTGGCATCGTACATTTCTATAGAATAAGTTCGACAGCTCATAGTCTTTAGCCATGTCGTTCTCCGAAACACCTAACAAGCCTTCCAGTAGGAACGCGAAAGTGCCGGTGCGGTCGGCGCCAAACGAGCAATGGAACAGCACTTTTTCGTTCTGGCGCAGCTTCTCGACGACCTTCTCGAAACAGTTCTTGTAGTGTGAATAAGTACTTTTGATGCCGTAAGCGTATGGTTCTATCTGGTAATCATCGCCATGAATGAACTCGAGACTGTCGGCTAAAGGACTATAATCGCTATCGTCGCCAAAGTCGATTTCGGTGCCAATACCTTGTACGTGCAGCAATTCGTGGATGCCTGCCGGTGTGATGAAGTAGCTCTTCGGCTCATAATACAGCTCTTCGCTGCGGTAAATGCGGTCGTAGCGCACACGACGGTTTCCAGGCAGTGGCCACCCGCCGATGTCGCGGAAGTTCTGCATGCCGTCGATGTTCATCATGCGCACCTGCCCTTCAGTCGTGAATGTACCCTCACTCACCAGACTCTTTTCTCCATCAGCCCCGAGATGGAACAGCTGGTATGTGTAGTTGCACTGCGGCAAGAGGTTCCACACCGTTACGAATTTCTGCCCAACGATGAACGTGTCCAACCGTACCAGCTGCTCTCCCTTCCGGGTTTCCATCACCAGCGATTCACCGCCATGGGTGACGGGCACTTCTATCCTGACAGGCCACGGCAGGCCTTTCTTATAGGTAGTGGACTTGTAGGTATAGCTCGTGATTCGCGTATAAGAATAGTCGCTGTCAGGGTAGGCTACGTTCTTGAGATATTCGCTCGTGACGCCATTCTCCAAGCAGTAGTTTTCTGTGTCGTGACCAGTCTCCAAAAGACCACCACCGAACAAGTCGCTGGTCCAGCCAACACGGTGGAAGGCGGCCAGTGTGCCCTCGGGCACATACAGGGCACAGTCATTCGCTATGGAGTCGAACGCTTCGGTACCGATGCCGAAGGGCTGCTCTGATTTCAATGTCACCTTTCTCAGGTTCTCGCATTGCTTGAAGGCATAATGCCCCAGGCTGCTAATGGTCTTTGGCAGCACTATTCCTGATAGCTGACAGGCATAGAAGGCTGAGTCGGCGATGCCCACGACGCTGTAAATCGAGTCGTTGAATATGATTGTAGCCGGGATCGTCATAATGCCGGTAAAGCTTGCCGGGATGGCTGCTCCCCTGCCATTGCCGATCAGCACTGTCTTGCTGGAATCGTTCAGAATGGTAATGTTCGTCGTGGTTCCGCCGATTTTCACTGACAAGTCTGACTCGCCAGTATTATTCTCCTGAGACCAAGCCGAAAGGCAAAACAGCGAGATGACCAGAGTCAGCAGGATGTGTCTTTTATCCATAATCCTAAGTGATTTATGATGCATAATGTAATCTAAAGGTTGCTGGAGCAGAGGGCTGGCCAGTGCAAGCAGCGTGCCTTGAGGGAACAGGCGCCATTGAAATACAACAGATATTCAGGTGCGCGTTGGCTGAAAAGGCCTCCTCGTCGGCGGGTAGGGGATTGAGGGCAGATTCATCGTAAGTCATGGTTTGAACTGTATGATGGACTTCCAATTGATGCTATTCGATTGCAAAGGTAATCATTTTTCTCGAGACTACCAAATTCTTCTATAAAAAATATATAAATATATTTATAATAGCCCCCTATTTATATATAGGGGCTATATATATATTATATATTATTTATATATTCTTATATTTGGGTTAACTTCGAAAGTGACGCACGCAGGAAAAGACACAGAAGGAAGCCTTTCCTCTGCAGCATTGCTTTTTGCTGTTTGTGCAGATTAAATTATGAACACAGTAAAGAGTTATACGACAAATACAAATTAACAGGTCTGAAAATACAATAAAATCAAATGGGAAGTCGTTATAATAAACAAGTAATGACGAAAAGTAGCAACAATGGAAAACGAAATAGAAGTTATCAACATTAAAGCAATCATAAAAAAAATATTTCAAAACAGGAAAGCATATTATTTGCCTTTGGGTATTGTGTTTGTCCTGTCTTGTATTTATATCTTCAGCTTACCTCGGTATTATTCTACGGAGGCAAAGCTGGCTCCTGAGCTCGAAGGAAACATGATGAGCGGGAGCTTGGGTACTATCGCTTCGGCATTTGGCTTCGATTTCGGTGACATGCAAACATCCGACGCCATCACCCCATTGCTATATCCGGACTTGTTGGAAGACAACGCATTCGTCGCAAATTTGTTTAATGTAAGAATCAGTACCGCCGACGGCTCGCTCAATACCACCTATTACGATTATTTGAAGAACCACCAGAAGAAACCCTGGTGGGGCGGTTTTACCTCATGGCTCCGTAACTTGTTGACATTCAAAAAGGAAAGCTCTAGCAATGGAGGGGGGCAGTTCGATCCTTACCAGTTCTCAAAAAAAGACGATGCCATCGCTGAGAAAATCCGTGGGAACATTAAATTAAGTATCGACAAGAAGACAGGCGTCATCACCATCAATGCTCAAGATCAGGATCCACGGGTTTGCCGGTGCATTAGCGATTCGGTCATTCTGGGCTTGCAAGAATTCATCACAGCCTACCGCACCAACAAAGCCCGTCGCGATCTTGACTTTTATACAGCTCTGGCTGACAGCGCGAAAATTGAGTTCGAGAATGCCTCGCGCAAGTATGGCAGTTTCACCGATGCCAACCAGGGTGTCATTCTTGAAAGTCTAATCACACGTCGGAACAACCTACAACGCGATGTTGACCTTAAATACACTACTTATTCGTCACTCGTGTCTCAAAGGGAGGTGGCAAAGGGTAAATTGCAGGAGCGCACACCAGCCTTCACCCTTCTGAAGGGAGCTGCCACGCCAATACTTCCTGCCGGTCCCAAACGGGTCAGATTCGTGATGGCCATGATGGTGCTGTCTTTCATTGTTGTGTCTGCATGGATTATAAGAAAGGACATCCATCTGAAGTTCTAATTTCTTAGCCAATGTTGACGATTGACGCGCTCATCCACCGGTTGCATCTCTCAAAGACCAAAGAAACTATCATTCAGAACCTGTTCTGGTCGGTAGTTGGCAAAGTGGTGCAACTCTTAAGTGGTCTTGTGGTGGGTATCGTCGTGGCACGCTATTTGGGCCCCGAACGCTATGGGTTGATGAACTACGTCATTAGCCTTGTGACCCTTTATCATATCTTTGCTGTGTTTGGGCTTGATGCCATTGAGATACGCGAGGAGGCCAGAGGTGTGGAGCCCTACCCAAAGATAATTGGTACGGCTTTTGCCATCAAGGTCGTAATGGGCGTAGTGTTTACGCTTCTTGTTATTCTGACCTCATGGCTTATGGATGGCGATGCTTTCACCACCTTGCTTGTTGCCATCTACTCCCTCACTATCGTCTTTAATTCTTTCAACGTCATCAGAAACTATTTCATGGCGATTGTCCAAAACGAATATGTCGTCAAGTCGGAGATTTTTCGTACGTTCGTTGGCATAGCCATAAAAATAGGTCTGTTATTGGTCAATGCGAACCTCACCTGGTTTGTCGTGGCATATACTTTTGACGTGGTGCTCCTCTCTGGCGGTTATTGGGTCGCTTATAAGGCTAAGGTGGGAAGTTTTCGTGATTGGACTTTTAGCATGTCCTATGCACGCTTCCTGCTGAAGGAGGCTTTTCCCCTGCTACTGACGAGTACGGCAGTCATTATTTACCAGCGTATTGACCAGGTAATGATTGGTCAGATGATCGACAAGGAGGCTGTCGGCTACTTCTCTGTTGCCTCGCGTTTTGTTGAAGTGCTTCTTTTCATTCCGATGATGTTGTCGCAGACCATCACGCCCATTCTTGTAAGTACGCGGGAGAAAAGTCAGGAGGCTTATCAGGCCAAAGCTCAGCAGTTCATGAATTTCTCTGTGTGGCTTTCGTTGCTGGCCTCCGTTATTGTCTCATGTTTGGCCTATTGGATTGTGAAGTATACTTTTGGTAGTGCATATCTTCCTGCTGTTGTGATTCTTCAGGTGATGGCATTCAAGGCAGCCGCTACGGCCCTGTCGAGTACCGCTGGTGCAATGCTTGTCACTGAGGGCCTGCAGCGCTATGCCATTTTCCGTGATAGTCTGGGCTGTTTGGTTTGCATCCTCATGAACTATATCCTGTTACCACGTTATGGCATTATTGCGGCTGCCTTTGTGGCCATTTGCAGCACGGTGGCTGCTGGCTATATTTCAGATGCGCTTATCCCGGCTTACCACCATATCTTTGTCCGCCAAACACGCACATTGCTGACAGGATGGAAGGACATTGTCAGAATAAAACAAATTGTGAGAAATTAGAAAATGTTTATAGTCCCATTCGTATACTTCACACTTCTGACTGCCTATTGGTGGAAGAAACACCAAGGACTGGATGCCTGTGTCTATATGTCGGCACTATACGCATTTACTTCTTTGTGCTCAGCACTCATTGTTGCCGGTGGCTTGCTCGACGATGCCGGTATCCTTTTCGATGAGTATAATGTTGAGCTTGGAATCGTTCCGACTGCCCTTTATTGCCTGCTGATAACAATGGGGTTGCTGCCCTTCTCGCTCATCTACAACAAAAACATCGAGAAAAAGGTTCATGAGACTAATTTCGGCGTTGATTGCTTCTGCTGGCTGCTTTTCTTTGTCTTTCTTATCAATGTGTACCTTATATATTCTTCAACAACCGAAATTCTTAGTAGTGACCTTGCTGCAGTGCGTATGGATCATTATGAAGGATATGACACTCCTGCGAGCATAAAGGCGAGAAGCTTGCCTACAGTATTAAAATATGTGATGTATCTCCGCTCATCAACAATTGTGGCACTTCCACTGTTTTTTTATTACACCTGTTTTACTAACAAAGCGTGGTGGTTCAAGGCCGCGCTTCTGTTGGCTTCTCTTACCCAGCCTATCTACGGCATTCAGGTTGCCGATCGTACAGAGTTTACTTTTTATGCGCTAATGTTCGCCTTTTGTCTTATCTTTTTCTGGAGGAACCTTTCAAAACTGTTTAAGAGGGGTTTGTTGGCCGCAGGTATCCCGTTTGCCATGGTAGTGCTTATATATTTGGCGGCAGTTAGTCAGGCTCGATTTGCTGGGAATAAGGAGGACGATGAAAAAGTCTATGAGGCAGCCTTGCAATATGCAGGACAGAACTATCTGAACTTCTGTTACTTTTGGGAGAAGGCAAATTTTGAGTACCTGGCACCGGAGCGTGAATTTCCCTTTACGTATCATACGCTGTATGGCATTGACAGTAATCCCGAACGGCGGTCTGACCGTTCAGGACAGCAAGGCTTTTTTATGAGTGTGTTCGCAGCTTATGTAGGGGATGTGATGCTCGACCTGTCGCCGATAGGTGCAATAATCTGGTGTACTGTATTCTTTCTTTTGGCCTTGGCTATTATTCGTTATTCTCATCGTAAAGTATTTGATGCGGGCGACGTGGTTGCCATCTTTACACTGGCGGCAATCCCTATTTTCGGAATCTTCTACTACAGGTATTATTCCTATGACTCGTTCTTCATGTTCCTGTCAGTGTTAACGATATATTTGCTCTCTAAGATAAAAATTGTTTATGAGTAAAAAGGAGTTGAAAATGGAGCAAACCAAGATTTTCGCCATCATAGTTACCTATAACGCCATGCGGCGTAACTGGATAGAAAAGTGTCTCGTCAGTATTGAGGCCAGTACCGTGCCGATGACTGCCATCGTCATTGACAATGGCTCAACCGACGAAACGCGTTCCTTTGTGCCTCAGCGGTTTCCCAATACCGTTTGGTTGCCACAAGAGAAGAATCTTGGCTTTGGGCAAGCAAACAACTTGGGGATGCGCTATGCACTTGATCATGGAGCCGATTACGTCCTGTTGCTGAATCAAGATGCCACCATCGGTCAGGATGCCATAGAAAAGATGCTGGCATGTAGCGACGGTCAGACGCTGCTTTCGCCTTTACAATTAAATGGCGTGGGTTCTCAGCTTGACGCGGGATTCAAAAAGTGTCTGATGAAATGTGAAAACATGCTTTTCGATGACGCGCTGGTAAGCAATGCTCTTCAGGCAACCTATTCTGGTCCGGTGAAGGGTACTGGCAACTTGTTGCCGGCAGCCTGTTGGCTGATGCCCGTTGCAGTGCTGAAGTCTATCGGTGGCTTCAATCCTTTATTCTTTCAATATGGCGAGGATGACAATTATTTCCAACGTCTCTTCTATCATCGTATTCCAGTCCGTATTTGTCCAAAAGCAACTATGTGCCACGACAGAGGAGAACATGGCAACGTCCAAACTTACAATAACAAAAAAAGTCGGAGGCTGATGTTGCGGACTGCCGTAGATATCAACCTGTCGTTTGCAGGCCGATTAAAAGAATGGCTGCAAATAATCAAGAATAGCTACACGTCGGATTTGCGCCGTGGACTTTATCGTCCAGGTGACAGCCTATCAGCAATGTTTTGGCTTTTGGGCAAGGTGGGCCGTATCAGGCAGTCGCGTACCAAGGAGAGGTCTTTAGGCCCCACATGGCTTTGACTACTATGTTGCCGTCGGTTGGAATGAAAACAGACAACGTGAATTCAGGGTTATTCTTAGTGCTTGATGAGTGACTGGTAGAGATTACTTATTTGTTCACTGTTCTGTCTGGATGTGAAAAGCTTTGTTGCCCGTTCGCGTCCATGCTTTCCGAATTCTCTCAATCTGGTCTTGTCCATAATCAGTCTTTCCATTTTCAAGGCTAGACTGTGTGCGTCACCTAAAGTGTAGGTATAGCCCGTCACATCTTCTTCCACTATCTCTTGGTTGGCACCAGAGTTCGATGCGATGACGGCGCACCCATACATCATGTATTCAACAGTGACGCGGCCAAAAGCTTCATTACGCGAAAGCATTAGTCCGACATCCATACCGCTGAGGAGTGTTCCGACGTCGTTTCTCTCTCCTAAAAACGAAACGTAAGGCTCCAACCCTCTCTCACTTACAAACGCTTTGAGAATTTGGGTGTATTGGGGCTCCTTGTATCCGATGAAAGAAACGTGAAACTGCGTGATACCACGCTCCTTTACCAAAATGTCCGCAGCTTGCAATGCTTCAAGCTGGTTTTTGGCCTTTGTGAGGAGTCCTACTAAGCAGAATCGCGTGATGTCTTCGTTCCGCCGTTCAGGTTGGAGATGATATTCCGGTGGGGTGATGCCATTATAGATCATCCTGATTTTGCTGTCGAGAATGACGGTTTGGAAATGTCGTCTGATAGCTTCGGAGATAGCGATGAACGCATCTCCCTTGCCGTATACCCACTTTTCATAGGTTTTGCCAAACAAACTCTCAAGACCATAATCTTTTGAGCCAAATTCTCTGAGATGCCACACGTGAGGAATTTTCATAACTCGGCTTAAGAATGCCCCGAGGCTGATAACGCTCCCGTTGGAATGAATAAGGTCAAACTGCTGTCCATGCAGTTTATGGTAGATTAAAGGATACCATAATAGATTAGACAAACAACGTATGAAGTTTGCAGGCCGACGTTGGTTCTTAAACCAATAGTAGCGAGTGGAGAAACTTTCAATATGCTGCTCCTGACAAGCTTGGAGCAGATGACGACGCTGCTTTTTGTTTGCGGAGAGAGGCATCAAAACAACTGGTTCTACATTATAATAAGTACGTAGTTCCATTATGAGCTTCAGCATTGACTGGTTGGCGCCGCTCATCGAGGTTGTGTGAGTCACAAACAGAACTTTTATTTTCTCCATTTCTCTTCTGTGTTTTTATCCGTTTGACTTTTTACTTGACTCATAATTTCCAACATGAAAGGCTTGTAATCCCATGGTCGAGCCAAGTGAATGTCGTCAACAAAACAAGTATCGGGCAAATAGGCTATATTGTTCAAGTAGACTTCCATGTCCTTCTGGTATGGTTCCCCGTCCAAATTGTCAACGCTGAATTGACTGATGTGAGCCTTCTCTTTTTGAGCTACTAATGAGGGTACGATGTATAGCCTAAACTGATACTGCTCCCTAAGGGAGTCTATCTTGCCCAAATAATCTATTGAGACAGGTGACAAAAAAACTTCGTTACCTTTCTTTGCTTCTTCATAGTCCGGGGCCCATGCTGGACTAACAATGAGCGGGAATTGGCAAAAAGCATGATAAGGAATCTTTTGTACTTGCTTGATGACGTTCTCCGTCATCAGTGGCATGTATTCACGACGATAAAAGGGCTTAAGAAAGTAGTGATAAGTATGCTTTTGGCCCAAATTGTTACTGAAAGCACCTGGGCTGTAAACCAGATAGACTTCTTCGGGCTTATTGCCTGCTTGCAGATAGTTGTTCAGTAAGAAAAACTGGCCACACAATCCAACAGCTTGGTTGCAGGCTAATGAGTAGAACTCGGAATCGCCTGCTGTGTTGTCAAAGAATTGGTTTGCAGTGCTGTCTCCTATCAATAATTTTTTATGACTGGTCTTTTGCTTGCTTTTCTTGATAGCATTATAGACCCTGTCGCCAGCAAAGGCAGGCAGCTTCGACAAGTCAATGACGTAATTGTTGAAAACATATGCCAATCCAACAACAACAATACAAAAGACTATGCAATGGAAACAAAAACGACAAATCTCTCTCATATACAGTCAGAATTGGAAATAAATGAACTCCTGGCTTGCGCCGGAATAGATGGATATGAGCATAATGATGACGAAATAGACTGCCCACCTTGCAGCTCTGAACCTGAACAGCGTACTTCTTGAGAACACAAGCGCATGTTGCTTGTCTTGTTGAAGCCATTCCACGCCCAACAAAGCTAAGCAGAACAGCATCGGCCTGGCCCAAAAGAAGTCTCCGGCAGTATAAAAGGGATTATGTGCGATGGCGGAGAAGTAGCCGATAGCTTGTGTGATAGACTCTGACCGGAAAAAGATCCATCCCGCTACAGCAAGTGTAAAAGTGAAGGCTATTGCTAAGGTTTCCTTGATGCTTGGTAGATGACATCCTTTGTCCGTTAGTTCTTTACGCTTGGTGTTGATTCTTAAGAGTTGGTAAACGGAGAGCAACAGACCGTGGTACAATCCCCAGCAAACAAAAGTCCAGTTGGCTCCGTGCCATAACCCACTCACTGACCATACGACGAAAATGTTGCGTAGTGTTTTCCCTCTGCTGCAATGGCTACCACCCATCGGGATATAGATGTAGTCGCGAAACCATGTCATCAGAGAAATGTGCCATCGACGCCAGAACTCAGCAATGTTTCTGGAGAAGTATGGGTAGTTGAAATTCCGTATGAGGTCGATTCCGAAAAGGCGGGCACTGCCGATGGCTATGTCCGAATAACCTGAGAAGTCGCAATAAATCTGAAGCGAGAATAAGACTGCCAGCATACAGAGCGACAGCCCCGGCAGTGTCTCGTATTCGTGCCAATGGGCATTGACGATAGCGGCACAATTGTCAGCTATTACAAGTTTTTTCAGAAATCCCCAAAGCATCTGACGCATACCATCAACGGCTTTGTCGTAGTTAAAATGACGTTGTACTTGGAACTGAGGCAAAAGTCTGGTGGCTCGCTCGATAGGACCGGCAACTAATTGAGGGAAGAAGCAAATGTAGGCAAAAAACTCCAACGCATCATGCGTGGCCTTAATGCTGCGGCGATAGACATCAATTGTATAGCTAAGGGCCTGAAAGGTGTAAAAGCTGATGCCGACAGGGAGTATTACTTTTATTGTACACCAATCAAGATGTCGGCCGAAAAGGGCATAAAAAAGTTCGTCGGCACTGTCGACAAAGAAATTGTAGTATTTGAAAAGACCAAGTATGGAAATGCAAACGATGATGTTGACAGCACTTACGGCTCTTTGCGCCTTTCTGTTTTCGTGATAGTGTTCAATCATTATTCCGCTGGCGTAGCTGCAGATAGTGGTGAACGCAATAAGGAGCAAGAAACGCCAATCCCACCAGCCATAAAAGACATAGCTTGATAGCACGACAACGGCGTTTTGCCACCATCGCCTATCATGCCCTAACCAATAAAGAATGAACACTATTGGGAGGAATATTAAAAATTCGAATGAGTTGAAAAGCATATAATCAAATATTCAAATATATTTAGTAACGATTATTCTTACCGATTATTGCTTGTGCAACTGAAATAATTGCTCCTCACTAAACTGTCTACGGAGAAGCCCTTTGTTTAGCTGTCGCAGTGAAAAGATTCACAAAAAACATCATAAGCCAGCCAAAAAGTGTGCCTAAATGATGGCTATATCAAATAAAATAGTTAACTTTGCAGCGCCATTGCGCAAAAAGCGGTGGCGCTGTTGTTATTAAACACCAAGAAACAAAATGAATCAATTAGTATCTACATTGAAGGGTTTTGCAGTCCTGCTCCTCAGCACCGTTGCGGTGGCTGCCTGTACGTCAAGAGATAAAGCCAGCACGGAGTCGGAAGCGGCGGCACCTCAGGAACTTGCGGAAAAGACCGTGACGACGGCGTCTAACGAAATGGATGCTGCCGAGAGGGAACAGCACATTGCTGAATGTAAGACGTTCATCGCGGCGTTCTACGAAGGGCTGGAGGAGTCGGGCTTCGACAAGGACTATGTGAAGAAGTATGTCACGACCAATGCCGCGCAGTGGCTGAAAGACATGTACGACTACGATTGCGACGGTGACGACTGTATGGCCGCATGGCTGTTTTCGTACAATATGACCGACCCTGGCGAGCTTCAGGAACGTAGGATTGATGCCCTTGATGACAACACGTATAGGGTTGCCAATGTCTATACTGGCTCGGCCGATGGCGACTATATGTACACCATCAGGCTCGGTCTCGTCAAAGAGGGTGATACGTTTAGGATTGACAAAATAGAAATTGAGGAGTGAAGGGTGAGGGAGAGTAAACAGAACTCGTAGCAAGCAGGTAACGACACCATGATGGAACGATTTTTCAATACTGCAGGGCCACAGACACCTGATGCCTATACAATAGACCCGCTGCGACCTTGATGATGATAAATAGTTTCTTCCGGCAAAACTAACTAGTTTCTTCCGAGCAAACAGCTTTTTTCTTCCGAGTAAACAGCCTTTTTCTTCCGAGTAAACAGCCTTTTTCTTCCGAGGAAACAACTTGTTTTTGTGCAAGAACGCTTGCGGCTGACGACAAGGAGACCAGCTGGGTGTCGCTGAAGGATCTGTCGGCACTGCTCCGCAAGCACTTCGGCGGCTATAGGGAGGACGAGGGCACCTTCCGTAAGTTAGGCAACTACCTGAACCGCCCGGAGTTCAAGTTTGAGTCGAAACACACCAACAGCGGCGTGAAATATTTGGTCAAAATGCGATAACAGCTCCAAATGTTTGGTGGTATCAAAATAAATGCGTACCTTTGCCACAAAATTCAGAGATGGGTACTTATATCAATACAGGCAACGCAGGTTTCCAAAGTGCCAGAAACGGAGACTATGTCGACAAGTCTGCACTCATTGCCGTCATTAACCAGACGCTCTTCACAGAGCGCCGGTATAATTGCGTGTCCAGATGCCGACGCTTCGGCAAGTCGCTGGCGGCGAAGATGCTCTGTGCCTATTATGACCAGTCGTGCGACTCGCATGCACTGTTTGCTGACCTGAAGATTGCCGATGACGAATCGTTTGAGCAACATCTCAACAAATACCCCGTCATCTTTCTGGACCTGTCGGACTTTGTGACCCGATATAAGGATGAAACCATCGTGGCACACCTCAATGAGAGCATTACCGCAGATGTTCATGCGGCATATCCAGACGTACCCATCCATGAGGGTGATGACTTGATGGCACTGCTCCTCCGCATTGCAGATGCAACCGGGCAACAGTTCTTCTTCATCATTGACGAGTGGGATGCCATTTGCCGAGAATTCAAAGCAGGTACCCAAGCAATGGACGAGTACGTGAACTGGCTGCGCCGCATGTTTAAAGTTGCCAATAGCAGTAAGGTTTTTGCAGGTGCCTATTTAACAGGTATTCTGCCCATCAAGAAATACAAGACCGAGTCGGCACTGAACAACTTCACCGAATATACGATGGTGAACCCTGGACGTTTGGCAGGCCTTTTTGGATTTACGAAGGCGGAGGTGAAAGCACTCTGTCAGAAAGAGGAAGCCGATTTCGATGAAATGGAAAAGTGGTACGACGGCTACAAGATAGGCAATGAGCCCTCCGTGTTTAACCCGAACTCTGTGATGCAGGCGCTTTGGGAGAGACGTTGCCGCAGCTACTGGGCCAGCACTGGGGCTTACGATGCCATCGCCTCGTACATTCAAATGAACTATAAGGGACTGAAGGACGATGTCGTCAAAATGATTGGCGGCGGCCGATGCTTCGTTGACCCTACCGGCTTCCAGAACGACCTGTCGGTCATCAGGAGCAAGGACGACGTGCTGACCGTGCTCATCCACTTAGGCTATTTAGCATACGACTGGGACACCAGCGAGTGCTATGTACCCAACCGCGAAGTAGAGGGAGAGCTGGTGAATGCCATCAAGGACACCGACTGGCGGTGGATTGTTGATGCCATCAATGCGTCACGGGAGCTGCTGCAGGCCATTCTCGATGGCAACGAAAGTGCGGTGGCACAAGGGGTGGATGCTGCCCATGACGAGAACACCAGCATACTGAGCTATAACAACGAGAACTCGCTGGCTTGCGTGTTGAGTCTGGCGTTCCACTATGCCCAAAACGATTACACGTTCCACCGTGAACTGCCTACGGGAAAAGGGTTTGCCGACCTAGTGCTGATGCCCCGCAAGCATGTGGACAAACCGGCCATCCTCCTTGAACTGAAATATGACAAGTCGGCTGAAGCCGCCATTGATCAAATACACCAGAAAGTCTGTACGGGTAAGGTGGCACAATATGATGGCCAGGTCATCCTCGTAGGCATCAACTACGATTCCAAGACGAAGAAACATGAATGTCGAATAGAAAAAGCTCATTGTAGATGAAGATAGCAACAATACTGACCGTATTCAACCGGCGCGAGAAGACGCTTCGTTGTTTGAGGCACCTGTTTGCGGCATTGGAGACATATAATCGGTCGGCCGACAACGGTGTCGGCCTGACGGTCTTCCTGACCGACGACGGGTGTACGGACGGGACGGCAGAGGCAGTGAAGGCGGAATTTACCGATAAGGACATCCACATATTGCAAGGGACGGGAAGCTTGTTCTGGGCCGGTGGTATGCGTCTGGCCTGGCAGGCAGCCATCGACACTGGTACGAAATGGGACTACTACTTGCTGCTGAATGACGATACGAACGTTTTTGAGAATGTGTTCGATGAACTCTTTGAAAGCGAGAGTTATGAAGTGAAAGAATTCCGAAAGGAAGGAATAGTCTCAGGCTTTACTTGTGATCCGGAGGACAAAGAGAAGACAACTTACTGCGGTTTAAACTTCGTCAACTGGACTAAAGGCCGGCAAGTACGTATTAAACCAACAGGGAAACCTCAGCACATCGACCTGACGAATGCAAATATCCTACTTGTGCCGGCGTCAGTCGTTGAGACAATCGGCATCTTCCATAAGGGCTACCGCCACGGCTGTGCCGACAATGACTATAGCATGATGGCCCACCGGCATAAAATCCCTGTGTATAGCACAGCACACATTTGCGGTGAGTGTGAGCATGACCATCACACACAGGAGGAAGAGATAAAGATGCTAAGTACCCTTTCGAAAGAAGAAAGAGAAAAGTATGTCAAGTCTGCCACGCACTCCGACCGTGACTACCTGCTCTTTGTTAGGCGTAACATGCCGTTGCGCTATCCTTTTGCAGTATTAGTTAGAGGAGTAAGGGTCTACTGCCCGTCATTGTATCATTTAATAACCAGTTTGAGGGGGGTATATCGTTGATATTATTTATTTAGCAGATAATAAAGAATTACATATGAAAACGAACGACATTAAGATCTGCGTAGTTGGCCTTGGTTATGTTGGATTGCCACTGGCGCGTCTTTTTTCAACTAAGTTCCAAACCATTGGCTTCGACATGAACCAGCAGAGGGTTGACGCATTGATGGCTGGGCATGATGCCACCCTTGAGGTGGACGATAATCTTCTACAAGATGCCATTCAGAATCATGGTTTCGAGTGTACCACCGATATAGAGAAGATACGTAATTGTAACTTCTATGTCGTGGCCGTTCCAACCCCTGTAGATGAAAATAACCGTCCGGATCTAAAACCCCTTTGGGGCGCCTCTGAGACTGTGGGTAAGGTCATTTCAAAAGGCGACATCGTGGTGTATGAGAGTACTGTCTATCCAGGAGTGACGGAAGAAGAGTGCCTGCCTGTAGTGGAGCGTGTCAGCGGATTGAAATTCAACTTGGACTTCTTCGCCGGTTATTCTCCGGAACGCATCAATCCGGGCGATAAGTTGCATACGGTGGAGAAAATAAAAAAAGTAACATCGGGTTCCACACCAGAGATCGCAGACATTGTTGATGGGGTGTATAATGCTGTCTTGATTAACGGCACTCACAAAGCCCCAAGCATAAAAGTAGCTGAGGCATCAAAAATCATCGAAAACTCACAACGTGACGTGAATATCGCCTTTATGAATGAGTTGGCGAAGATATTCAATGCCATGGGCATCGATACCCATGATGTTATTGAAGCCGCCTCATCAAAATGGAATTTTATCAAACTGTCACCAGGATTGGTCGGAGGTCATTGTATTAGTGTCGACCCCTACTATCTCATTCAGAAGGCCCAAGTTTATGGTGTTCTACCGCGTGTCATGTATAATGCCCGGCGACTTAATGATGGCATGGGCGACTATGTGGCCAATCAAACTGTCAAGTTGATGAACAAGAAGGGCGTCATAGTGAAGGACTCAAAGATTCTTATCCTCGGTATCACTTTTAAAGAAAACTGCCCTGACATCCGTAACACGAAGGTCGTGGACATCTACCATACATTAAAGGAATATACAGACGACATTACCGTCTACGACCCATGGGCCAACTGTGACCATGTGATGCATGAGTATGGCATAGGAATCACAAATACGATGCCAAAAAGAAAGTTCGATGCCGTTATCCTAGCCGTAGCTCACAAGGAATTCATAGAAATGGATATCAAGTCGTTTGTTAGCCCAAATGGAGTGGTTTACGATGTAAAGGGCATACTCCCTCGAGACATTATTGACGGAAGACTATAAAATGAACATTTTGCATCTTTGTTTAGGTAATTTCTTTATAGACAACTATTCTTATCAAGAGAATATGTTGACTAAGTATCATAAGAAAATGGGGCACACAGTAACTGTGATTGCCTCCCTCTACACATTTAATGAAAATGGTAAAGAATCCTACCTTTCAGGTCCGTCTGAATACGATGATGCCAATGGTGTGCACGTGATTCGACTCGCTTATAAAAGGCCTGTAAAAGTGTTCAGTATACTGCGCCGTTTTAAGGGCCTTAGGGAATCTATCGAACGAGTACAGCCAGATATCATATTCTCACATAATGTATCATATTCTGATACAACGGTGGTCGTAGATTATTTGAGATGTCATCCACATGTAAAGCTGTATGCAGATAATCATGCGGACTATATCAATAGCGCAAGAAACTGTCTGTCTCGAAATATCCTTCATCCCATTATTTGGCGACATTATTCCAAGAAATTGGAACCGTACCTTATACGATGTTATGGGGTAACCCCCATGCGTTGTCGCTTCCTTAAAGAAATGTACCACATCAAAGCAGGGTTGGTGGAATTCCTTCCGATGGGTGTTGACGATGAGGCCATTCCAGATAACCGCATAGTTATACGCACGAACATCAGAAAAAAACTGGGACTTACAGAAGATGATTTTTTAGTCGTTACAGGCGGTAAAATAGATAGGCTAAAAAACACACATGTTCTTATAAAAGCCATGGATATATTGAATGTTGAACATCTACATTTAATAATTTGTGGTACATTGACGCCTGAGATGGATTATCTGAAAACAATCCTTGACTCAAAACCACACATCCATTATCTTGGTTGGTGCAGTGCTGAAGAGGTAATGAATTACATGGTAGCGGCAGATTTGGCATGTTTCCCTGGTACCCACTCTACTCTTTGGGAACAGTCTGTTGGGATTGGTGTTCCTGCTATTTTTAAGCGATGGCCTGAGATGGAACATGTATACGTAAATGGGAATTGTAGGTTTGTTAAAGGGGAAAATGCTAATGAGCTAGCAGATGCAATAGGAGAATTGATAAATACAAATAAATATAAGGAGATGTTATCTTTAGCCCAAATTGCCTCCACGAATTTCAGGTATTCTGTAATTGCGAAAAGAGCAATTGGCTTGTAGTTTTTTGTCGACTCTAATGAAGCTTATAAAGACTATCATTTCCAGCTTTTCAGTTAACAAGAAAAGATCTTTGGTCCTTTCCTTATTAATCATTGAGAACTTTTTTTTAGCTTTTGCTGAAGATATTATGATTAGTAGCCAGAATCAATTTGACAAAATAAGCAAGGCTATTCAAGATGTTCTCAACGGCGGGCAGAAAGATATTCGTGTGACGATAGAACAAGGTGTCTATTATTTCAATGAAGGCCATCTGAGATTTAACAATCTTTCTTGTCCAGATGTATCGATAAGCATAGTAGGGCAAAACGTCGTGCTGATTGCAGGGGGCAACGACTACGGCGACGGTATGCTGTACAAGGGAGTCTTCAATCCCAAATCGACATTTGTTGATACGCGGACACTTGAGCCTTATGACTATTGGAGTGAGTGTGTCTATGCTGATGGCCTAGTGGAAGTGGTTGACGAAGCATCGCGCCTCTGCAGTCTTCCATTCGCTGAAGCCATAGACAAAACTGAGGAAGAGTGCGAGCATCTCTATGTCATCATTCCGCAGTGGTTTAAGAGCTATACTTATAAGGTCGTGAAGATAGTGGACGGGAATATCTATTTCACGGCCGATAAGTTGGATTATATCCACAGGGGGAAACGTGAGGGTTACTCGGTTAATTATGATTATCTATATGCAGGTACAGAACGTGTCCGCTTTGTGCTTTGCGATCCCAGTGCCACTTCAGCTCCCATGCAGATAACCGACAATGGCGTTTCATGTGGTGATCGCCAGATTCACGAATGTCGTTCGTGCCAGTTTTTGAGCATGAGCAAAGTCAGTCTTAAAAACTTTTCCCTTTCCGGTATTCGCTTCATCGGTAACAGCGATACCAATAAACATCTTATCAATATTAACCGAACAGAAACAGAAGGCCTGACAATAGCTGACTGCAGGTTTGAATACATTCAAAGCCGCATTCTCATCGCCAATGCGACCCCAAACCTTACGTTTACGAACTGTACTGTCAGCCACTGTAACAGCCACGGTGTTGAATCGACTAATTCTTGTGAGAATACCGTCGTGACCGACAACACATTCGAGGCGTGTGGGAGTAACATGCAACAAACGTTTTGCGTTAACTGTAAAGGAAAGAACTACTATGTGGCGCGTAACCACTTCACGAACTTCGGATATGGAGCCATCGGCCTTGGCGTGTGGCACGGTCATGAGAAAAACTACGAATCTTCGGGGATTGTTGAACATAACGTCATTGGTTACGACTCTGGCTACCTCGCAGACAAGGAGCATCATACACTGATGGACTCTGGAGCCATTTATCTCTGGACACAAAACGATAATGCCATTGTTCAGTATAACTATATACACGATTACAGTGGCATGGCCTACAATCATGGTATCTACTGTGATGACGGGGCCAGCCATTTCAAACTCCTTGGCAACATTATCGTTAACACAGCACCCGACAATAGCATTGACGCCCGAAGCTGTCAGAGTCAGTTTCCTGAGAGTAACCAGGATATACAGATGATGTATAACATAGTGGATCGTCCCATCAAGTTTGAGGGGAACACGAAGACAGATAATGGGTGTGTCAAAAGTAGCAATGTGATGCTCTACAAAATGTGGGAAGGGGTTCCTTCCAATATTTACAAACATCTGGAAACAAAGGATCAAGACCTGCAATTGACTTACGAGGGATGGAATGATGAGGGCATCATCGTCAATGGAAGGACATGGGATGTGTTAAGACGGCTGCCTTGTTTTGAGCAAATTAGACACTATGTCAAAAGATACTCGCAATGAGCGATAATTGACAAGAATACAGTGTTTTTCCTTTAGCAGATTTTTTTTTGTGTTTTTAGTGCTCTTTTAATTTTTTTTTTGTAACTTTGCACCCGAATTGTGACTAAAAGGACATGAAAGTTTCCATCATTACCGTTGCTTTCAATAGTGCAAAGACGTTAAGCGATGCCATGTCATCGGTTCTTCGGCAGACTCACAAGGATATCGAGTATATCGTTGTGGACGGTCTGTCGAATGATGGGACTGTGGATGTTATCAAGAGTTTTGAACCACAGTTTGGCGAGCGTCTACGGTGGGTGTCGGAGAAGGATCGTGGTATTTACGACGCGATGAACAAAGGCATTCAGATGAGCACTGGCGACGTGGTAGGCATCTTGAACTCCGACGATTTCCTGACCAGCGATACTGTGATTGAAGAGATGGTTCGCCAGTTTCCTTCCGATGCTGACGCAGTTTATGGCGATGTACATTTTGTACGTAAGGAAGATGGAAACAAGTGCGTGCGCTACTATTCAGGACGAGTTTTCCGTCCATGGCTTGTGAGGATAGGCTATTTGCCTCCCCATCCGTCACTATATGTGCGTCGGGAGCTTTTCGAAAAGTATGGCTATTACGATGCGTCGCTGCGCATTTCTGCCGATTTTGAGTTTATAGCCCGATTGTGTTATAAGAATCATGTCCCGATGAAGTATCTGCACTTGGACTTTGTCACCATGCGCATGGGAGGCGCCAGTACCCGTAGTTGGAGCAATCGCCTGTTAGGGGCAGAGGAGAACTTGAAAGCCTGTCGAGCTAACGGTATTCGAACCAACTGGTTGCTTATCTGTCTGAAATATCCTATCAAGTACCTGCAGAGCCTTTTTATCCGTAACTGATTTTTTTACTTTTTTTCGGAAAGTTTGCTTCAAATATAATAATAGGCGTTAAACGTCGTTATATTATTAGAACAATGACCCGTCAACGCCTAATAATATGACAAAACTCGAAAACGGATATGTGCTGGATGGCATGAACGAATTTGAGCGCAACACGAAGCGTGTTGTGGATTTCTTCATTGCTACATGCTGTCTGATAGTGTTTTCCCCGCTGTTCCTGATTTGCTATATCATGGTGAAACGTGAGGATGGCGGGCCTGCCATCTTCAAGCAGGAGCGTGTTGGACGCTTTGGACGCCCATTCTATATTTACAAGTTCCGTAGCATGCGTGTCGATGCCGAGAAGGACGGTCCTGCCCTTTATCAGCATGGCAACGATGACCGCATGACAAAGATTGGCAGGTTCCTTCGCGACCATCACCTCGACGAGCTACCGCAGTTGTGGAACGTGTTCAAGGGTGACATGGCATTTATAGGGCCACGTCCGGAGCGTGAGTTCTACATCAAGCAGATTATGGAGCGCGACCCGCGCTATGTGTATCTGTACCAGATTCGTCCTGGGGTGACAAGCTATGCCACGCTGTATAATGGCTATACCGACACGCTGGAAAAGATGTTGCGGCGCCTGGAGCTTGACCTGTACTATCTGGAGCACCGTTCGTGGCTGCTTGACATGCAGATACTGGCCAAAACATTCCTGAACATCGCGTTCGGAAAGAAGTTCTGAGCAGTTTATTTGGACATTCAAAGTTTTTTTCGTACCTTTGCAGCCCAAATTGGCTATACCTTATTATATATATAATATGAATGTACTTGAACTGAGTGAACAAGAAATCCTTCGTCGGCAGTCGCTCGACGAGCTGAGGCGGATGGGTATCAATCCTTATCCTGCAGCAGAATACCCTGTAACGGCATGGAGCACTGACATTATCAACAGCTTTGTGGATCTTCCGGTCATTGGCAAGGATGAGGACGGAAAGGATGTGCGCGAGACTGCTACTCCCGAGAATAGTCCCATGGTAAGCATTGCCGGACGTATCATGAGCAAGAGCATCATGGGAAAGGCTGCCTTTGCCAAGTTGCAGGACTCCAAGGGGCGCATCCAGGTGTATGTGCAACGCGACGCCATCTGTCCCGGTGAGAATAAGGATCTTTATAATATTGTATTCAAGAAACTGCTCGATCTTGGTGACTTTATCGGCGTGAAAGGCTTCGTGTTCCGTACGAAGACGGGTGAGATCAGCGTTCACGTGCTGGAGTTGACGGTGCTGAGCAAGAGCCTGAAACCACTGCCCGTTGTGAAGACCGATGCTGAGGGTAATGTCTATGACTCGTTCGACGATCCCGAGCTTCGCTACCGTCAGCGCTATGTCGATCTGATTGTGAATGCTGGTGTGAAGGAGACATTCCTTAAGCGTGCCGCCATTGTGCGTACGATGCGGCGCATCCTTGATGATGCTGGCTATACCGAGGTGGACACCCCCATCCTGCAGAACATTGCCGGTGGTGCCACGGCCCGTCCGTTCATCACCCATTTCAATGCGCTGAACCAGGACATGTACATGCGCATCGCCACCGAGCTCTATCTGAAACGCCTCATCGTGGGTGGCTTCGAGGGTGTCTACGAGATGGGCAAGAACTTCCGTAACGAGGGTATGGACAAGACCCACAACCCGGAGTTCACCTGTATGGAGCTTTACGTGAGCTATAAGGACCTGCTGTGGGGCATGACCTTCACCGAGAACATGCTCGAGCAGATCTGTACTGCCGTCAACGGCAAGCCTGAAGTAGAAATCGACGGACAGGTCATCTCCTTCAAGGCTCCCTACCGCCGCCTTCCCATCCTTGATGCCATCAAGGAGAAGACCGGATTTGACTGCGACGGCAAGACGGAGGACGAGATACGTGCCTTCTGTAAGGAAAAGGGCATGGAGATCGATGATACCATGGGTAAAGGCAAACTCATCGACGAACTCTTCGGTGAGTTCTGCGAGGGTACCTTCATCCAGCCCACCTTTATCACTGACTATCCCGTGGAAATGTCGCCTCTGACGAAAATGCACCGCTCAAAGCCCGGCCTTACTGAACGCTTCGAACTGATGGTGAACGGCAAGGAGCTGGCTAACGCCTACTCGGAGCTGAACGACCCGATAGACCAAGAGGAGCGTTTCAAGGAGCAAATGCGACTGGCCGCCAAGGGCGACGACGAGGCGATGATCATCGACCACGACTTCCTGCGTGCCCTGCAATACGGCATGCCCCCAACCTTCGGTATTGGTATTGGCATTGACCGTCTGGTGATGCTTCTTACCGGCAAGTTCGCCATCGGTGAAATCATGCTGTTCCCGCAGATGAAGCCTGAGAAGAAGGCTCCGCAAAGCAGCATTCAGGAATGGGCCCAGATCGGCGTTGCCGAGGATTGGGTCTACGTGCTGCGTAAGGCTGGCTTCTACCTCATCCAGGACATCAAGAACGAGAAGCCTCAGGGACTGCAGCAGAAGATTGGCGACATCGTGAAAAAGTATAAGCTCGACCTTCAGAAGCCCAGTGTGGAAGAAGTGCAAGGGTGGATTGAAAAGGCATAGAAGGCCCAGGCCCACCCAAGCCCTCCCAAAGGGAGGGGTGTCTATATAGATTAAGCCACACTAACGCCGGTTTGTCAGCATCAGCATAAGATAGACTATGAATCTGAGAAGCGCCAGTTCACCAGCAGAAGCAACCAAACATCCCTCCCCTCGGGAGGGCTTGGGTGGACTTTGCGGAAAGATTGCCATTGTTGGCGGCGGTAGCTGGGCTACGGCAATAGCCAAGATCGTGGTGGGGCACACCCACCACATAGGATGGTATATGCGCCGTGATGACCAGATAGATGACTTCCGCCGCTTGGGGCATAACCCCAGCTATCTGACCAGCGTCCACTTTAACCTGCAGGAAATCAACTTTGACAGCGACCTGAACCGCATCGTGCAGCAGTACGACACCCTGGTCTTTGTGGTGCCTTCACCCTATTTGAAGAATCATTTGCGCAAGCTGAAGACACGCCTGAAGGACAAGTTCATCGTCACGGCCATCAAGGGCATCGTCCCCGACGAGAACCTGGTGTGCTCGGAATACTTCCATCAGGCATTCGACGTGCCCTACGACCAGCTGGCGTGCCTTGGTGGTCCCTCGCATGCCGAGGAGGTGGCACTGGAGCGACTGTCGTACCTTACCGTTGGTTGTGCTGATGAGGAAAAGGCGCAGGCTTTCGCCGACGTACTCACCAGCACGTTCATCAAGACGAAGACTTCGACCGACGTCATTGGCATCGAATACAGCAGTGTGCTGAAGAACGTGTATGCCATTGCCGCTGGTATCTGCAACGGCCTGAAGTTCGGCGATAACTTCCAGGCTGTGCTCATGTCGAATGCTGTTCAGGAGATGGGTCGCTTCCTGCAGAGTGTGAGTCCTGCCGACCGCAACATTGCCGACAGCGTCTATTTAGGCGACTTGCTGGTGACGGGCTACTCTAACTTCTCGCGCAACCGCGTGTTTGGCACGATGATAGGCAAGGGCTATAGCGTGAAGTCGGCACAGATGGAGATGGAGATGATTGCCGAGGGCTATTTCGGCACGAAGTGCATGAAGGAGATCAACCGCCACTGGCATGTCAACATGCCTATCCTCGATGCCGTCTATAACATCCTGTATGAGCGCATCTCGCCGCAGATTGAGATAAAGTTGCTCACTGACAGTTTCCGCTAGTTAAATGACCTAAAACACCAATTTCTCGACACGAAATAAAAAATATGGTGATAAAGTTTGATAATTCAGATTTTTTAGCTATCTTTGCAGCCGCTTAGTACAATTCAAGGAATTAACTACTATTGATATGAGACTATTCAAAAACTTGGTAAACTGGTATTTTAGCAGGAAATCACTGCCTTTGTGGTGCATTCTGCTATTAGACAATGCCATTGTTTTTGGCTCATATCTGTTCATGTTTCTGCTGTTAAACCATACTGACAGCTTCCGCATGAACTTCGGTATGCTGATATTGAACATCCTGGTCTATCTGGTTTTCTACAATATCGGCTTCCGACTCTTCCGTACTTACTCGGGCATCCTGCGCTACTCGTCGTTTGTCGACCTGCAGCGTGTGGGCTATGCCATGGTGCTTGGCTCGTCGCTGGCGTTTGTGTGCAGTCAGCTATTCAAGGATGCGCGACTGTTCCACTACATCAGTGGTTCGCAGATTATCGCCACGTTTGCCATGGCCACTGTCCTGCTGTGGATTTTGCGCATCATGGTGAAGGCCTTCTATGATGTGCTGTTTGCCAACAAGCGCTCAAAACGGGCGTTCATCTTCGGCGTGAAGAACGATGGCATCGCCATTGCCAAGCACATCCGTAACGAAAAGCCCATGCGTTTCCAACTGAAAGGCTTTGTCACGATAGAGAAGGAGATGGAGAACCATCTGCTGATGGGCGTGAAGGTCTACATGGCTGACGAGAAACTTATGGATGTCCTTGAGAAGCGTGCTATCGAGGCGCTGATTGTTTCGCCCTACCGCTTAGGCGTGTTCCGCGACAACCAGGCACTGCAAGATGAGCTCATCAAAGCAGGCATCCACATCTACATCACCCAGGAGGAAAAAGAACTTGACGGGCAGAACTTGACGCTCGACACACCCCAACTGAAAGAGGTGAACATCGAGGATTTGTTGCCACGCGCAGAAATCGTAGTTGACATGGCGTCGGTGGGTGAGCAGCTCACGGGCAAGTGCATCATGATTACCGGTTCGGCAGGCAGCATAGGCAGCGAGATGGTGCGCCAGATCGCTCTGTACAACCCTTCTGAGTTGGTGCTTGTCGACCAGGCAGAGACGCCGCAGCACGACATAAGGCTGATGATGCTGAAGCAGTGGCCACACATCAAGGCCCACACCATCGTTGCCAGCATCTGCGAGCAGGAGTTCATGGAGGCCATCTTTGCCAAGTTCCGTCCCCACTACGTGTTCCATGCTGCTGCCTACAAGCATGTGCCAATGATGGAGGACAACCCCAGTGAGTCGGTGCGTAATAATATAATAGGTACGCGCGTAATTGCCGACCTGTCGGTGAAGTACGATGTGAAGAAGTTTGTCATGATTTCTACCGACAAAGCCGTGAACCCCACCAACGTCATGGGCTGTTCGAAGCGTATCTGCGAGATTTACGTGCAGAGCCTCGACAAGGCCATCAAGGATGGCAAGGTGAAGGGCGTGACGCAGTTTGTCACGACGCGCTTTGGCAATGTGTTAGGCAGCAACGGCTCCGTTATCCCTCTCTTCAAAGAGCAGATTAAGAACGGTGGTCCCATCACTGTGACCGACCCGAACATCATCCGCTTCTTCATGCTCATTCCTGAAGCCTGCAAGCTGGTACTTGAGGCTGGCACGAAAGGTCATGGCGGTGAGATTTTCGTCTTCGACATGGGACAGCCCGTCAAGATTGCCGACTTGGCGAATCGCATGATTCTGCTCAGTGGTGCCAAGAACGTGGAAATCAAGTTCACTGGCCTGCGACCCGGCGAGAAGCTCTACGAGGAAGTGCTTAATGAGCAGGAGACCACGAAGCCCTCGTTCCATGAGAAGATTCGCATTGCCACCGTCCGCGAGTATGACTATAAGGAGGTGTGCCGTGAGATTGACAACCTCTACGCTGTCAGTAAGGATTTCGATGACATGAAGACCGTGGCACAGATGAAAGCCATTGTCCCCGAGTACAAGAGCAACAACTCTGTCTACAGCGTGTTAGACAAGTGACCACCTCTTGTCGCCAACTTGCCCATTTCCACAAGATTATCAATGAATAGGGATTTTCCTCTGCCAATTTAGGGAAAATCCTTTTGCTATGTTTTGAAATAGCACTACCTTTGCAGCAGATAAATAAACAAAATGTCGAATCTCTAAAAAAACTTACGACTATGAAAAAGATGATGTTTACCCTGGTGGCCCTGCTGACAATGGCAGCATCGGCACGCGCGATGTCTTACGAACAGGCACGCAATGAGGCGCTATTCCTGACCGACAAGATGGCATACGAGCTGAACTTGACCGATGCGCAGTATGAAGCCGCCTACGAGATAAATCTTGACTACCTGATGGGTGTCACCAGCCAGTACGACGTGTTCGGCCCCTACTGGGAGCGCCGTAACCTGGACTTGAGCTATATCCTGTTCAGCTGGCAGTGGGACGCTTTCTGCGCAGCCAGTTACTTCTACCGCCCGCTCTACTGGAACGCTGGCTACTGGCACTTCGGTATCTACGCCCGCTATCCGCATCGTGACTACTTCTACTTCGGAAGGCCTCACTTCTACATCAGCTACCGTGGTGGACACAGTTGGCGCATGAATGGTGGACACAGCTTCTATGAGGGACGTCGTGACCACTACCGTCCGGGCCACATCGATCGTGACCATCACTTTGGCATGCGCAACGGCTGGGATCGTGGCGACTACCGCAACCATCATGGCGGTGGTAGCTCGACCAACCATGGCAACCGTGGCTTCCGTGATCGCAACGGGCGAAGTGACAACTTTGGCAATCGTGGCAATAACAACGGTGGCAGCATGGGCAACCACGATAACCGCAACGGTGGCAGCATGGGCAACCACGACAACCGCAATGGTGGTAGCCTGGACAACCACAGCGGAAGAGACATGCACACCCGCAGCATGAACAACCGCAGCAACGACGGTGTCTACAGCAATAGCCATGGCAACTTCGGTGGAAGCCGCAGCAATGGTTCTTTCAATGGCAGCTCTGTCAACAACGGCACCCGTGGCAACAATGGCAACTCTGTCAACAGCGGCATCCGCGGCAATGTCAGGTCAAATGTGCACGGTGCCCCCAGCAGCGTCCGCAACACCCCTGCTCCCAGCATGCGTAGCAACACCCGTAACAGCGCTCCTTCGCAGAGTGTGCGCAGCAATGCCTCGTCATCGGTCCGCAGCAGCGCCCCTGCCATGCGCAGCAGCTCCTCGTCGAGCTCTCGTGGCTCTATGGGCGGAAGCCGTAGCAGTGGTGGCAGTCACGGCGGTCACGGTGGAGGTAACCACGGTGGAGGCAGTCATGGAAACTTTGGTGGCTCACGGAGATAAACCCAGTAAGCCGATTTGGTTAAATGTCGAGGATTCTCACCTCGGCATTTTTCATGCGTTCCACTTCACGCATCTGCTTGTTGTAATGAACAGCCTGGATGGCCTTGTTGATGATGCCATGGCCGACGGCGAGCACCCGCTGCTCTGGGTAGTTCTTGCGGATGAAGTCGAGGAAGGCTCGGGCACGCTCCTGCAATGCAGGCAGCGTCTCCACGTTGTCGGGGAAGTCGAGTCCTTTCAGGTCGGGGATGTAGCGACCAGTGAAGTCGCCCCAGTCGCGCTCACGCAGCAGTGGCGTGGTGACGATGGGCATCTGTCGTGCTGCAGCCAGCACCTCAGCTGTCTGGATGGCTCGTCGCAGGTCGCTGCTGACGATGGCGTCGAAATGCACCCCTGCGAGCTGTTCGCACAGGATGGCAGCCTGCTTGAACCCATTGTCGTTCAGGCAGCCCGGCATCTGTCCCTGCATCGTCTGACTGGCGTTGTCAACGGTTTCGCCGTGTCGTGCCAAATAGAGTTTTGTCATGCCGTTTTAAGTTTTTGCACACAAAAGTACGGTAAAATAGTGATAATACCAAATATTTTTCGTACTTTTGCAGCACAATCATTAAATGCAGGCATTATGAAACTGTTATTGTATCCTCTTCTTCGAGCTGTGGCAGCCCTGATCATAGGCTTCCTGCTCATTCAGTATCCCGACCACACACTGACAGGCCTTACCGTGGCCATCGGCATCCTGTTCCTGGTGGCGGGCGTCATTTCTATTATCGGATGGCTGGTGGAACGTCACCGTAAGCCAGTATTCACAGCTTACGACAGTGGCGTCACCCAACAGGAATCGGCAGCCATCAGTCACACTGCCATGTTCCCTGTGGTGGGCATGGGCAGCCTGGTGTTCGGCCTGTTCCTGTGCTTGATGCCGGCTACGTTCGTCGCCCTGCTGATGTACCTCATTGCAGCACTGCTCATCCTTGGCGCCCTGAACCTCTACATGAACCTGTTTGCCATGCGTACGATGGGACGAGTGCCTTTTGCCTACTGGATTCTGCCCACGGTGGTGCTCCTGGCGGGCATCTTCGTCGTGGTGAAGCCGATGGAGGCAGCCGAGGTGCCCTTCATCATCCTCGGCTGGGCACTGCTGGTGCATGGCGTGACAGAACTCATCTGCAGCATCAAGTTCTACGCTGTTCAGCGGGCTTTCAACAAGTCACAGACAATAACCGTTGAGGCTACACCTGACTCCTCTGAAGGAGAGGAAACAGCATTAGATAGCCCTGCCGAGGAGCTATCATAATTCCCACTATTCGGAGAGGGTAGGGAAGGGCTATACGCCCGTGACGATGCCCTCGATGTAAGTCTTCAGGATGTGGATGCCGGTCTTGTTGTCACCGCCCCAGGGTATGATGACGTCGGCAAACTTCTTGGTAGGCTCGATGAACTGTTCGTGCATGGGCTTGAGCACTTTCTCATAGCGGTCGAGCACCATGTCGACGGTACGTCCGCGCTCTACGACGTCGCGGCGAATGTTTCGGATGAGGCGCACGTCGGCATCGGTATCGACGAAAATCTTCAGGTCCATCATGTCGCGCAGCTTCTTGTAGTGCAGCGTCATGATGCCTTCAAGAATAATGACAGGCTTAGGCTCTACATGGACTGTCTCCGGCAGGCGGTTTGAAATGATGTATGAGTAGGTGGGCTGCTCGACGGCTTCGCCTGCCTTGAGCTTCTTGATGTGCTCGGTAAGCAGTTTCCAGTCGAAGGCGTCGGGGTGGTCGAAGTTGATGGCCTGGCGCTCCTCAGGGGTCATGCCCGTGGTGTCGTTATAGTACGAGTCGAGGGGTACTACTGCTGCGCAGTGTGGTGGCAGCGCCTTGGCAATTTTCTTTACGACGGTGGTCTTGCCCGAACCTGTTCCGCCTGCTATTCCGATGATGTACATAGGAGTTAGGGATTAAGGTAATTAAATACGGTTTTATAATATTCTGCTTTCTTTTCGATGGCCATGGGGTAGGCCCTTGACGAGGAAGGCATGCGATAGAGCCGCATCTGCCGGCCATCGATGTCGAACGTCACATAATCGCCCACTTTGGGCTCGCTGACAGCAAACTGCCGACAAGCTATCGTTGTAGCTAACTGCCCGGCAGTGGCCACGGCGCAGCACTGTGGTAGCCGTCGCAGCATGGCGTGCAGGTCGGTCTCTTCGATTACTGCCAGGTCCTTGTCGCTGGCGGTGTTCTTGGTGCGCACAATCTTGGTGCAGGTGTCGTAGAGGGCAATCCCCTGTTTACGAAGAAACGGCACCAGCTCGTCGAGCCGGAACCGTTTTTGCTGGTTGTCTACAAAGTGCTGCTTGTCGCCGAAGAAGCAGTAGCCGACGATGCGCCACATGTCGTTTTGGAAGTTCGGGTAATAGAACTTCATCGACCAGCGCTTCTCTGAGGGAGGGAAGGTGCCAAGCATCAGCAGACGTGCGTTGGCAGGCAAAAAAGGCTCGAAAGGGTGGTCGTCGCCCACCCCCAGCCGCTCCTCAGGGGAGGGGCGTTTGGTCAGCTCATCCTTCGATGTGGTCATTGTCAGGGGCGGGCCTCCTTTACCACGTACACAACCGTCGGCAGGTGGTCGCTAAAGCCATCGAGCCAGGCACCGCCAGCATGTGTGCGCATGGTGTTGCCCTTATACTTTCCCTCTTTCTGGAAGAGGTAGTCGCGCCGGAAGATCTGGTGGCGATAGTACTTCAGTGTGCTGCAGTCGATGTCGCCAACCTTGAAGTCGGTGCGCCCCTTCATGCCGGGGTCGAGCAGTGATTGTGAGACGATGATCTGGTCGAAGAGGTTCCACTTGCCATCGTACTGCAGGGTGCCTGTTCCCGATGCGAGCACATCCCACCAGGGGTTCCACAGCCCGTCGCGCTCCACGTCTTTCATCTTGCGTTTGGCGCCGAGGGCCTCGGCCATCGACTTGTCCTGCGGGTCGTCGTTCATGTCGCCCATGATGAAGAGCTTCACGTTGGGGTCGTCCTTCATGAGGGAGTCCTTGACGATGTGTATCTGTCGGCCTCCCTCCTCACGGTAGAACGAACCAGCGAAGCGCGACGGCAGGTGGTTGACAATGATGGTCACATGCTCGTCGGCCAGCGTTCCGCTGACGGTAAGGAATCCACGGGTGGCACGGTTCGAGTCGGCAGGCAGCACGTAGACGTAGGGCACCAGCTTCACGTCGCGCACCTTGAAAAGCTTCGGGTTGTAGAGCAGGGCGCAGTCGACGCCACGCTGGTCGGGACCCTCGACATGTACGAACTGGTAACCACGGGCCTTCAGTGGCTCGGTGTTGCACAAGTCGGTGAGGCACTTTGCATTCTCCACCTCGCTGACGCCGATGACGGCACATCCCAGTCCTGGAATCTTGTCGGTTCCCATGTCACCGAGCACGCGGGCCATGTTCTTCAGCTTGCGTGAGTACTTCAGTCCTGTCCAGCGGTTGCGACCGTCCGGCAGGTACTCGTAGTCGTTCTTGCCCACGTCGTGGCAGGTGTCGAAGAGGTTCTCAAGGTTATAGAAGCCGATGGCGTAGAGGTTCAGCTTCTTGTCTTGAGCATGGAGGGTGCCGATGCTTGTTAGCAGCAGTGCCAAAAGAATGATGGTCTTTCTCATTGTTGTTTCGTTTTCAGTTATTTGGTGCAAAGATACGAAGTTTTTTCGATACCGCCAAATATTAGGCCAAAATTTTGTCTCGGCTCTTTCGTTCCCTTAACTATTTGGTACTTTTTGAGGGAAAGATGATGTGAGGCATATCCTAAAATGACTTAAAACTGGTCATGAAAGTGATGATAAGTTCAGAATTATTGCTATTTTTGCACCAAGGTTACACATTATTTATTATTATGAAGAAAGTCCTCGCAATAGCCTTGTGCGCCATGTTGGTCGTTGTACACACATCGGCACAAAGGAGGAGCGCCCTCTCGTTCGATGCTTACGAGTGGGACTTCGGCACCGTCCAGGCAGCGGCAGGTGCTGTCTGCCACACGTTCACGTTCAAGAACACATCGAAGAACGATGTGAAGATTGGCAGTGTGAACCCCAGTTGTGAGTGCATCGCAGCCATGGTCCCCGACGGCGTCATCGCTCCAGGGCAGACTGCAGAGGTCATGGTGGCGTTCCATCCTGCCAAATCGGTGGGCAAGAGCTTCCGCAGTGTGGAACTGCTCGACGTGAACGGCCAAACCCTTGGTGCCCTGTCAGTGAAGGCGACAGTCAGTGACGAAGGGGCAGTGACGCAGTACCCCTACCAGAATCCCCAGCTCTCCTTCGCCGAGCGCGTTGAGAACCTGCTCTCGCTGCTGACGCCCGAGGAAAAGGTGGGGCTGATGATGAACAAGTCAGTCTCAGTCGACCGCCTCGGCATCCCCTCCTACAACTGGTGGAGCGAGGCCTGCCACGGCGTGCGTCAGGATGGCTACACCGTCTTCCCGCAGCCCATCGGCATGGCGGCAGCCTTCAATCCGCAGCAGGTCTACGACGTGTTCTCGGCAGTAAGCGACGAGGCGCGTGCCAACTGGAACCGCACCGACCATCACGACCCCAAGCTATACAACGTGCCCATGGGCGTGACCTACTATCCCGGCAACCCCGAGCTGACCTTCTGGTGCCCCAACGTGAACATCTTCCGTGACCCGCGCTGGGGACGTGGACAGGAGACCTGCGGCGAGGACCCCTATCTCACTGCCATTTTAGGCGTGGAGACCGTTCGTGGCATGCAGCAGCCCTGGGGCTCATATTTCAAGACCCACGCCTGTGCCAAGCATTATGCCGTCCACAGTGGGCCGGAGCCACTGCGTCACACGTACAACGCCTCTGTCTCGATGCGTGACCTCTGGGAGACCTACCTGCCGGCCTTCAAGGCCTTGGTGAAGAAGGGCAACGTGCGTGAGGTGATGTGTGCCTACAACCGTTACGAGGGACGTCCTTGCTGCACCAGCGATCGCCTGCTGGTCGACATCCTTCGCCGTAAGTGGAACTACGAGGCCATTGTCCTCACCGACTGCGACGCCATCAACAACTTTTACAACCGTGGGCAGCACGAGACCCATCCCGATGCCCTTTCCGCTTCGGTCGATGCTGTGCTTAACGGCACCGACCTGGAATGTGGCAAGGTGTTCATGGTACTGACCGAGGCTTTAGAAAAGGGGCTCATTCAGGAGCGCACCCTTGACTTCCACCTGCGCAAGACACTGCTCGGGCGTTTCGAGCTGGGCATGTTCGACCCTGCCGAGACGCTGCCTTGGGCCGACCTGAAGCCAGCGGTCATCAGCAGCGAGGCTCACAACGACCTCGCCACGCAGGCTGCCCGCGAGTCAATCGTGCTGTTAGAGAACAAGCGCCTGCCTAACCCCTCTGCGGGAGGGACGCTCACGCCAGTGCTGCCATTGTCCAAAAGCCTCAGGCACATTGCCGTCGTTGGGCCTAATGCCGACAACGTTGAGCTGCTCAATGGCAACTATGGAGGCACGCCCACCAAGGCCCACCAGCACTCGCTGCTCGAGGGCATCCGCAATGCCGTGCCCGGTGCCGACGTTGTCTATCGGAAAGCCTGCGAGCTGGCCATTGGCGATAGCACCGACTTGTCCACGTTTGACGACCTTGCACAGGAAGTCCGCGACGCGGATGTCATCATCATCATTGGTGGCATCTCCGCACGGATGGAGGGCGAGGGTGGCGACAAGGCCAACATCGAGTTGCCTGCCGTTCAACAGAAGCTGGTGCGGGCCATGCATGCCACGGGGCGCCCCGTTGTGTTTGTCAACTGCTCTGGCTCTGCCATCGCCTTTGGCAGCGTGGAGGGCTGTTACGACGCGCTCCTCCAGGCGTGGTACCCGGGTCAGGGCGGTGCACAGGCACTGGCCGACGTGCTCTTCGGCGACTACAACCCCAGCGGCAAGCTACCCGTCACGTTCTATCGCTCGAACGACGACCTGCCCGACTTCCTCGACTACTCGATGGAGAACCGCACTTACCGCTATTTCAAGGGCGAGCCTCAGTACGCCTTTGGCTACGGACTCAGCTACACCACGTTTGCTTACGGCAAGGGCAAGCTCTCCAAGACGTCGATGAAAGCCGACGGCAAGGTGACGCTCACCGTCCCTGTTACCAACACTGGCAGTCGCGAAGGGACTGAAGCCGTTCAGGTCTATGTCAAGGCACTCGACTACCCAGAGGCGCCCATCAAGTCGCTCAAGGGCTTCCAGAAGCTTACGCTCGCTGCTGGGCAGTCGGCACGTGCTTCCATCACGCTCGACGGTGAGGCCTTCGAGTACTACGACCCCTCCATCGACGAACTCTCAACCCGTCCCGGACACTACCAGATTCTCTATGGCAGCTCTTCTCGCGAACAAGACCTCCAGAAGCTTGACTTCGTGGTAAGACCGGCACGATAAGAAACTCACGCAGCGCAAGTGTAAAGCTTGCGATGGTAGGAAAGGAGGAAAAGCGGAAAAGCGGAAAGTAGACATTAAGGTATTTTGGGGGGTAGAAATAGGAAATACAATTTTTTAATAAAAACAACGAATTTAACGAATTTAACGAATTATACGAATTACGACGCGTAGCAATTCGTTTAATTCGTTTAATTCGTTGTTGGAAAAAGGATTATTTATATATATTATATTTAAATAGTTATTTATTATAATTATATTAATATTAATAAATATTATTAAAATAACTCCTACTTATAATGTCTTATTTCCGTCTGAAAAAGGCTTAATGTCTACTTTCCGCTTTTCTGCTTTTCCTCCTTTCCCACAACAATGGGATGCCTGAAAGTACGTTTCGTTAAAGTCAATCCGTCATTTCCCTCGGAGGGAACCGACACTTCCCTCGGAGGGAACAGGCAGTCCGCTCGGAGCAACGTGGGGCCCCTACTGGGTTGCTTTGTCTTTTCTGGTCGTCTAATGACACTTGCCCAGTATGCAAAAGAGAGGAGAATATGCTGTAAAGCGAGAAAATATGACGAAAAAACAGGAAAATCTTTGCAGTATCAGAAATTATTTGTAACTTTGCAGCAAATAACGAATAACGGAAACCAAAAACAGCAATCTATGGAGAAGAAACTGAAACTTGCAGTGATGGCACTCTGCTGTGCACCGGCACTATGGGCCCAGGACGTGGTTGACTCCCTGGCCGTAGACGTGCAGACGGAGCAGGCCTTCACCTTCACTGAGGCGCAGCTGGGCGAGGACGACGACGTGACGCAGAACGTCACCATCATCTCCTCAAACCGCAACGCCTATGCCAGCCAAGTGGGCTACCGCTTCTCGGCTGCGCGGTTCAAGTACCGTGCCTTCGGGTCGAAGTACAACGACATCTACATCAACGGCAACCCCGTCAACGACGCCGAGCGTGGCGAGTTCCGCTACTCGTTCGTCGGTGGCCTGAACAACCAGACACGTTCGCAGGAGGCATCGCTGCCCTTCGAGGACAACGCCTTCTCGATGGCGGGCATGGGTGGTTCGAACAACTACAACTTCCGTCCCTCAAGCTTTGCCACGGGCCAGCGCCTGTCGGTGGCGGGTGCCAACCGTAACTACACCACCCGCTTGATGTACACCTATAACACCGGTGTCCGCGAGGACGGATGGGCCTTCAGCGGCTCGCTCACCTATCGCTGGGCAAGCATGGGGACGGCCTACATCGACGGCACGTTCTACAATGCCCTGAGCTACTTCGTCGGCGCCGAGAAGCTTATCAACGACCAGCACTCCCTGTCGCTCGTCACCTGGGGCAACCCCACGGAGCGCGGCGCACAGTCGGCTTCGACCGATGAGATGTACTGGATTGCCAACTCTAACTTCTACAATCCCAACTGGGGCTTCCAGGACGGCAAGAAGCGCACCTCGCGTGTCGTCCACGACTTTGCACCGGCAGCCCTGCTGACATGGGACTGGAAGATGAATCCCGAGACAAAGCTCACCACCTCGCTGCTCGGCAAGTACTCGATGTACAGCAGCTCGCGCCTGAACTACAACAACTCGACCAATCCGTCGCCCGACTACTACTCGCTGATGCCGTCGTACTACTACGACGTGTGGGCACCCTTCAACGGCGACCAGTCGAGCACCGCCTTGGCCAA
The DNA here is from genome assembly GCA_017417465.1 of Prevotella sp. GTDB lineage: Bacteria > Bacteroidota > Bacteroidia > Bacteroidales > Bacteroidaceae > Prevotella. The sequence goes on from JAFPZD010000014.1 coordinate 69,753, forward strand.
CTGGCAGACGGCCTTCGGCTACCTGTCGGCATCGGAAGAGAACCGTCAGATCAACTGGGACCGCCTCTATTATTCTAATAAGGTGGCATCGCTGCAGGGCGCCGACGCCATGTACTACCTGCAGGCCTATCACGACGACCAGCTGTCGCTGTCGCTGAGCAGCTATCTCGACAAGACGCTCAACAGCCACTCGTCGCTCCATGCCGGCTTGCAGCTCTCGGCTAACAACGGCCTGCACTACCAGACGATGGAGGACCTCCTGGGTGCCTCCCACTTCCGCAATGTCAACACCTACGTTGTGGGCACCTATGCTGAGGGTTCCGACCAGGTGCAGTACGACATGCGCAATCCCAACAAGATGGTCAAAGAAGGCGATCGCTTCGGCTACGACTACAACATCCTCGTCAACAAGGCACAGGCCTGGGCTGGCTACACCACCGACCTGGGGCGCGCCCACCTCTTCCTGAACGGACGTCTCTCGGGCACCACCATGCAGCGCGATGGTAAGATGCAGAACGGACTGGCTCCCGAGAACTCGTACGGCAAGAGCAAGACTGCCAAGTTCCTCGACGGTGGTGGCAAGGCCGGTCTCCACTTCAACATCGGTCACGGCAACGTCATCGTTCTCGGTGCCGGCTACGAGTGGAAGGCTCCGACGGCACGCACCGCCTTCAGCGCTCCGCAGATTAACAACGACTTCGCCGTGAACCTGAAGAACGAGAAGGTCTTCTCGTCTGAGTTCGGCTACCAGCTGCAGACGCCTTGGTTGCATGCCAACCTGAATGCCTACTTCAGCCGTCTGACCGACGTCACCGAATACTCGATGGCCTACAGCGACGTGGCCCACTCGTTCAGCTACATCTCGCTGACGGGCATCAACAAGGAGTACTACGGCGTGGAGCTGGGCATGAACATTAAGCTCAACGACGTGCTCAACATCAAGGCGCTGGGAACCATCAGCGAGGCTAAGTACACCAACAATGCCAACGTGCGCTACATGCTCTCAGAGGATGGGCGCTACACTGACGACATCTGCGTCAACAAGGACATGCGCGAGGGTGGCACACCGCTCACGGCAGCCAGCCTCGACCTGAGCTACCACGCCAATGGCTGGTTCATCGACCTCATTGGTAACTATTACGACCGTATCTACCTCTACTATTCGCCCATCACCCGCTACTACAGCGATCTGCCCGACAAGGACAACGACGGCGTGCGCGAGTTCTACGACCAGCAGACGGGCGAGTGGTACATGCCACAGTCGCAGGCCAAGGGTAAGGGTGGATTCATGCTCGACGCCTCCATCGGTAAGAGCATCTACCTGCCCCACGGACGCCGCATGAGCATTAACCTCATGCTGACCAACATCCTGAACAATGTGCGCATCGTCACCGGTGGTATGGAGCAGAACCGACGCGACAAGGACGAGAAGGGCGACGACATCCGCACCTACTCCTTTGTCGACAGTCCCAAGAAGTTCTATGCCAACGGCACCAACGGCATGCTTATCGTTACCTATAACTTCTAAATACTTTGAGCTATGACTATCAACACCATTAAAACATATCTGTCTGGCCTTCTCGTAAGCTGCAACATTGTTGCAGCCCTCACCCTCGCCGCCACCTTCGGTCTCACCGCCTGTCAGGATGGCGACTGGGACGAGCCGACCTTTGCCGAGACACCTTACGGCAACAATGCCCTCACCGAGGAGGGACTGGTCACCATCGCCCAGCTGAAGGCTGATCCAGACTATGCCAGTGCCTTCAAGAACAACAAGAGCAAGAAGGTTGAGAAAGTGCTGAAAATCAAGGGCCGCGTCACCGGCAACGACCTTGGGGGCAACCTCTACAAGCAGTTCGCACTGCAGGACGAGACGGGCGCCATCATCGTTGCCGTCAACCAGGGTGGCATCAATGGCTACCTGGCCGAGGGGCAGGAGGTGCTCATCGACATGCAGGGCCTCTACGTTGGTGGCTACGGTGGACAGGCTGAGATTGGCACACCTTACAACGGTAGCATCGGACGCATGTCGAAGGACCTGTGGGCTACGCACTTCAAGATCGTGGGCGGTCTGCAGAACGTCAACCCGAACGCCATACAGCCCGTCAACTTCGACGACATCAAGGGCAACATGGACAATGCCGGCATGCTCGTCACCCTGAAGGGCGTCCACTTCTCTGCTGCCAACGGCACGCGCACGCTCATCGACGGGGCAGCCTCTGGTGGCAACTACTTCAGCCAGCAGCTGCGCGAGTATGGCTCGAACGTCATCATCCGCACCAGCTCCTACGCCGACTTTGCCGCTATGGTCATGCCGACGAAGGCTGTCAACCTCACGGGTATTGCCACGCGCTTCAACTCCACGTGGCAGATCATGATTCGCAAGACCAGCGACATCGAGATAATTGAGAATTGATAATTGACAATTAAATAATAAAAGATATGAAGAAACTATTCAGCAAACTGATGCTTGTGGCCATGGCGGCCATGACATTCACGGCCTGTGAGGACGTGCCCGAACCCTATCCCGTCCCACAGCCCACACCCGAAGAGGAGATAACCTACAAGGGCAGCGGAACCCTCGAGAGTCCCTACACCTGCGACGACGTCATCAAGTATGTGCAGTCGCTCGACGGCGAAGAGTCGGAGAACGAGGTTTACGTCAAAGGTATTGTTACGGAGGTCACCGAGGAGTTTACTACGAACTTCGGCAACGGTACGTTCAAGATGTCCGACGATGGTGCTCCCGCCAATGAGTTCACCGCCTACCGCGTGCTCTATCTTGGCAACAAGAAGTACAGCAGTGGTAAAACGCAAGTGAAGGCCGGCGACGAGGTCATCGTCTGCGGACGCGTGGTCAACTATCGTGGCAATACACCTGAGACCGTGCAGAACACGGGTTACCTCTACTCGCTCAACGGTGTCACCGAGGGTGGCGGTGGTGGTGAGCAGCCAAAGGGTGAGCCTAAGGGTGACGGTACGTTGCAGAACCCCTTCAACGCTACTGCAGCTAACGCCTACGCCAGTGCACTCGCTGCTGATGCCAAGAGCGACAAGGACATCTACGTCAAGGGTAAGATTATTTCTATCGATGACAAGAACCAATTCAGTACGCAGTATGGCAACTGCACGTTCTACATCTCTGACGATGGCACCGAGGCTGGCGACAAGTTCTATGTCTTCCGCACCCTCTATCTGGGCAATGTGAAGTACACCAGCGGCACACTGCCCAAGGCAGGCGACGAGGTTATCATCTGTGGCAAGGTGACTAACTTCAAGGGCAATACTCCAGAAACGGTACAAAACGAGAGCTATATCTACTCGCTCAACGGTGAGACGGGTGGCGGACAGCAGCAGGAGACGAAGGTCGTGGGCTCCATCGACCAGCCCGTTACTACGACGGATGCCGTTAAGGTCATTGAAAAGCTCTCTGACGGAGCCACCACCGAGGAGTATTACTATGTCAAGGGAGTCGTCACCAGCATCAAGACCTCGGCAGCCGACATTTCGAAGTACAAGAACATCGACTACTTCATTGCCGATGAGGCAGGCTCGAACTATGTTCTGCAGATTTTCCGTGGTAAGAACCTCGACAACACCGACTTTACGTCTGCCGACCAGTTGCAGGTGGGCGACGAGGTCATCGTCTATGGTCAGCTGATGAAGTATGTCAATGACTCTGGCGTCATTCCTGAGATGGCACAGGGCAACTACCTCGTCAAGCGTAACGGCAGCACCGAGGGCGGTGGCGGTGGTGACACCCCGCAGCCAGGTGGTGAGGTTGGTGAGATTGACGGCAACACCATCACTGCTGCCATGAGTGCATGGGGACTTGAGGACAAGACTGACCTTACGACGCTGAAGCTTAAGGATGGCACCACGCTGACCTTCGCCCAAAACGAGGGTAGGAACAAGCCAATGTACTACGCAGGCGACTCGTCGGCACGCATCTATGCGCTCAACTCTGTGAAAGTCTCTTCTGACAAGGCTATCACGCAGGTGGTGCTCACTTGTGTTAACAAGGACTACGTAGGCAACGAGACGCTCAAGGCTGAAGTGACTGACAGCTCCGTGCAGGTGTTCAAGGCTGACACCCAAGTCACCTTCTCTGGCTTCAACGGCAATGCCATCAACATCATCAACGACCACACGGGCAACAGTGGTGGCACGCAGCTCCGCATCGTCAGCATCCAAATCACCTACGCCGAGTAATCTCTCCCCGTAGCATGAAGTAACAGCAATGACGGCTCGCCAAACTTGGCGGGCCGTCATTGTTGCTGTTCGCAGATGAGCCTTGCCATCTCGTTCAGTGCCAAGCATTGGTCACGGCGGATGGTCGTTTGCTCGTTGTGGTGTTCCCACGGGGCAAGGATGAGCATCTGACCACGGGCGCAGGCATCAAATAGCCTTCCGCCAGGCTTCTCCTTTTCTCCGAAGCCGTTCTCACGGAGGTAGATGACGGGGAAGCCTTCCTTGTAGATGGCGTTCATGATGTCCTTCTCGCCTTGTGAGATGGTGGGGGAAACGAAGACGGCGCCGCGTTTCCCTGCGGTTATCGCTGCCTCGGTCTTTGCCTGAAGTGCTTCGGGGGTGATGCTTCGGGAGCACTGCACCTGAATCTTCTCCGGGTAGTCGAGCAGGAACAGGTTGCCCATGGCCTCGAAGGTCAGGCCGGCATAGGTCACACGGTGGTGGATGCGGAAGAACTCCGGGTGAGCACGCTTCACCAACAGCCGCCGGGGGTTGTCGCGGAGGTAGGCCTTCCATTTGTCCAAGGTGCTGTAGTTATGGAGGATGCGGTCGTTGTAGCCTTTCTCCCAGAGCAGGCCGGCGGCTTTGGGGGAGGCGGGCCGCGACGATGTCGCGGCATACGAGGAAGGCTGGGCAGAAGGAGCAGGGAATGCCGTGGGGATGCCTGCCGTTGCTTCCTTGGGCGGGAATACCGCGGGGATGCCTGTCGTCGCTTCCTTGGGCGGGAATGCCGTGGGTATGCCTGCCGCCGCTTCTTTTGGCGGGAATGCCGCGGGGATGCCTGCCGTCGCTTCCTTGGGCGGGAATGCTGCGGGGATGCCTGCTGCCGCGGTCTGTATCTGGCCTTCCCTCGTAGGCTGCGACATCGTCGCAGCAGGGAACAGCCGCCTGTACGCCTTGTTGCAGCCCGCCTTGAACCCGCGTATCACCTGCCCCAGATGGATCTCCCCCGCCTCCCGGAAGTAAAGGATGCCATGCAGGTGGTCGGGCATTACCTGCAGCGCGACGACTGCCACCTGCGGATAGTAGCTGCTGATGCTCCACCACGCCTCACGCACGGCGTCGCCCAGCTCCGTCAGCTGCACATGCGGACAGTCGGCGCTCCCTTCAGCCGCCTCTGCTCTCCCCACGATGCTTCCCAGCAGTGAGCGCCGTCCCTCTACTGCCATCGTCACCATATAAAAACACGCTTGTGTGTAGTCATGTTCATCGTCCCGTCTTTTCATCGTCGGCACCTTCTTGCCGGCGTACTTTTGGCGCTCTTGTCGTTGCCTTTCGTCCATCGTTTCTCTGCTTTTTGCCTGCAAAGTTACTAAAAAAAGCGAATTAAGAGCAAAAACGCACCGAAAAGTTTGTTGGAATGGAAAAAAGTTCGTACCTTTGCAGCCCGAATTTATTATCAACAACAATTAGGAAAAGAAATGAAAAAAGGAATTCACCCCGACAACTATCGCCCCGTCGTGTTCAAGGACATGTCCAACGGCGATATGTTCCTTACGAAGTCCACGGCAAAGAGTAACGAGACAGTGGAATTCGAAGGCGAGACTTACCCAGTGATCAAAGTTGAAATCTCGAGCACCTCTCACCCCTTCTACACCGGTAAGAGCAAGCTCGTCGACACCGCCGGACGTGTCGATAAGTTCATGAGCCGCTACGGTAAGGCTGCGAAGAAATAAGATACAGACTCACTGAATAACGAAAGATGAGAAGGTGCGTTCAAGGTAGTTGCATATACCTTGTACGCACCTTTGTCTTAACAGACCAACAGCATGAAACTTTTCCCCAGACTGCTTCTTGCGGCACTGCTGCTCGTCCCGCTGCTGACTGCCTGTGAAGATGACGACAAGCTGCCGAAGGCTAACGACAACGGCCTCTCAGATGCTGAGAACACCAACCGCAATACGGCCGACCCTACTTCCGATTACGCCCGCTTGGAACTGCCACACCTGAAGGGCGATGCGCAGAGTGTCGTGCTGGTGCGCCGTGTGCCAAACTTCGGCATCAACTACATCATCGAGTACGACACGCAGAAGCGCTCGCAACGCTGGACGGCCTGGCAGTGGTACAGCGGCAACAGTGGCACGCCCTGGAACCGCAACAACTGGGACAAGCAGACCGACAACCCCTGGGCCATGCGTAACCTTCGCGAATACGGGTGGGGCGACCCCTTCCAGCCAGACCCCGACCTGCCTGTCGGCGTGCGCACTGAGCTTGAGGACTACTACGACAGCGGCTACCAGCGGGGCCACATCTGCGCTTCTGCCGACCGCCTGAACTCCAAGGACGCCAACGAGCAGACGTTCTATCTCTCGAACATCATGCCGCAGACTTCCCAGCTTAACAACGGCATCTGGCAGGACATGGAGAACCATGTGCGCAACAAGTGGAACAACAACGACTTCCGCCGTGTGCTCTACGTCGTCAAGGGCGGCACCATCGCTGACGACGCCCTGCTTGGCTACACATCCAGTGGCCTGCCCATCCCCAAGTACTTCTTCATGGCCCTGCTTTGCGAGAGCGATCAGGGACAATACAAGGCGCTCGCCTTCGTTGTGGAGCACTCTGCCCGCAATCAGGGCGGCACCCCGCTGCGCAACTACGTTGTCAACATCGACGAGCTGGAGTCGTTGACCGGCATCGACTTCTTCTGCAACCTGCCTGATGCCACTGAGCGCAAGGTGGAGTCGGCCCTGAAGAGTGATATTGTCAAGGAGTGGAAGCTTTGACAATAAACTTAAAAAACCGTAATTAGTTTGGCCGTGTGCGTTTTTTTCCGTATTTTTGCCAAGAAATCTCACATTATTTATATTAACGCAAACGAAGAGCAATGAAAACCGTTTATGATTTCACTGTCAAGGACAGAAAAGGTAAGGACGTGTCGCTCCGTGAGTATGCCAACGAGGTGCTGCTCATTGTCAACACCGCTACCAAGTGTGGGTTCACCCCCCAGTACGACGAGCTTGAGAAACTCTACGAGAAGTTCCGCGGCGAGGGCTTCGTCATCCTCGACTTCCCCTGCAACCAGTTTGGCCAGCAGGCTCCCGGCACTGACGAGAGCATCCACGAGTTCTGCAAGCTGAACTTCGGTACCGACTTCCCACGCTTTAAGAAGGTGAAGGTCAACGGCCCGGATGCCGATCCCCTCTTCCTGTTCCTCGAGTCGCAGAAAGGCTTTGCCGGCTGGGACATGGAGCACCCCATTGCACACATCCTCGACGACATGCTGTCGAAGGAAGACCCCGACTACGCTCAGAAGCCCGACATCAAGTGGAACTTCACCAAGTTCCTTATCGACAAGAAGGGACAGGTCGTTGCCCGCTTCGAGCCGACTGAGAAGATTGAAAAGATAGCCCAGCAGATAGCTGAACTGCTTTAAGTCGGAACCATTTTAACCAACCGATCCAACCTTTCACCCTTGTATTGTGTGCCGCGGCTCTGCCGCGGCCCCTTCTTTACTATTATGGAACACGTAAAATGCCTTATTATCGGCAGTGGCCCCGCCGGTTACACTGCTGCCATCTATGCCAGCCGAGCCAATCTTAATCCCGTGGAGTACTGCGGCCTGCAGCCCGGCGGCCAGCTCACCCAGACCACCGAAGTAGAGAACTTCCCCGGCTACCCCGAAGGCGTTCAGGGTCCGCAGATGATGGACGACCTGCGCCGTCAGGCGCTCCGCTTCGGAACCGACATCCGCGATGGCGAGATTCGCAAGGTCGACTTCTCACAGCGTCCCTACAAAGCTGTCGACGACGAGGGCCGGGAACTGGAGGCCGACACCGTCATTATCGCCACTGGTGCTTCAGCCAAGTACCTTGGCCTGCCCGATGAGACGAAGTATAACGGCATGGGCGTCTCAGCCTGTGCCACCTGCGATGGCTTCTTCTATCGCAAGAGGACGGTTGCCGTCGTCGGCGGTGGCGACACTGCCTGCGAGGATGCCCTCTACCTGAGCGGCCTGGCCAAGAAAGTTTACCTCATCGTTCGCAAGCCGTACCTGCGTGCCTCCAAGGTGATGCAGCAGCGCGTCATGGAGCGTGAGAACATCGAAATCCTGTTCGAGCACAACACCGTCGGCCTCTTCGGTGAGGACGGCGTGGAGGGTGCCCACCTGGTGAAGCGCCGCGGTGAGCCTGACGAGGAGATGGTCGACATCGCCATCGACGGTTTCTTCCTCGCCATTGGCCACAAGCCCAACACCGACATCTTCCGCGAGTGGCTCGACACCGACGAGGTCGGCTACCTGAAGAAGGTAGACGGCACGCCGCGTACCAAGCTCCCCGGCATCTTCGTCGCCGGTGACTGTGCCGACCCTGTCTACCGTCAGGCCATCAGTGCCGCCGGCACCGGCTGTCAGGCAGCTATTGAGGCCGAGCGCTTCCTGCTGGGACAGTAAACTGCAGCCGTGGCTGCCGTGCTTCACTTGTCCACAGTTCCAATACCAACATCCCCGCCATCCGACCCGAAAGGGTTGATGGCGGGGATGTTCTTATTTACGCCTTCGTGCGTGATTACTTCATCGGCATGTTCCAGATGTTGCCGGGATACGTGTCGGTAGCCTGGGGTGCAGGCCAGTAGCCCTGTGAGATGCTGTTGTCGCCATCGAAGAGCCAAGCGACGTCGCCGACGACCACTGCTGACGGGAAACGTGTTCCTGCGAACGAAGCAGGCACTGCGACCTCAGTCCATGTGATGCCGTCCTCTGAACGATACATCTTGTTGTTGATGGTTCGCGTGTCTTCTGCATCGATGATCTCGCCACCAAACAGGTAAACGACGCTGCCATTGCTGAAGGCCTTAGCCTGGTAGAGCAGCGGCATGCCCTCGGCGAGTGTGCCTTCCATCTTCCAGGTGCTGCCGTCGGTCGTCGAATAGACGATGTTGCTTACGTAGTCGGCTCCGATAAAGTTCCGGTAACCGCCAATGAGGAAGAGCTTGTTGCCCAAGGTGAAGAAGGCACCGTCGTTGGGAATCACGAAGCCAGCCCCGATCTCATCGAGCGGGTTGATGCGCTCCCATGTCAGGCCGTCAGTCGACTTCATCAGCACGCGGTTCATCTGCTGCATGCCGAAGCCATACATGTAACCGCCATAGACGTACATGGCGCCGTTGAACACGAAGGCGTTGGCATACGGTGAGTTCCATGTGTTGCTGATGGGGTTTGTCTCGCCGTTGAACGAACCCTTTGAGTCAGCCTCCAGTGACTTGAAGTTCTCGCCGTCGTCCGAGACGAAGGCCCTCCACACGGGGATGGTGGGTGACGGCCCCATCCAACCATCCTCTACGTCAGGAGCGTTGCCGAACTTGTCGGTGCCGAGCACGCGCTGACCCAGTAGTACGTACAACTTGTTGTTGAACGGCACCAGACGAGCCCCTTCGCCACCGATGACCTCCTTGTCGGCGTTGGTCACTTTGTAGTCGACATCGGTCCAGACAATACCGTCGGTTGAGCGCTGCAGGACGTAGGCCTCCTCGGCAGCTCCCGTAGTCTGGTCGGTAATCTTGTTGGTGACGGTGAAGGCGTAGAACTTACCCTTGAAGTAGGTAAAGTCGCGCCAGACGACGTTGGTAGCCGGGAGTGCAGCCTTCTTCGTCAGGCCTTCCACAGCCGTCTTTGCCCGATAGACGTTGACGGTGTAGGTGACGATCTTGCTGCCGTTGGTCACTTGCACGCTGACGGGCTTGGTGGCGTCGACGGTCACACCGCTTTCGGTCACCTCCACGCCGCCCACGCTTGCCGTGGCGTTCAGCGTCGGCGTCAGTTTCAGGACGGCTTCCTGCATGGCGGCGTCGGTGACGTCCCATGCGATGCTGTCGTCCTTGTTGTCGAGCACCCCCTCTGTCAGTGGTGCGAGTTTGTAGGCCACCGTACTCTCGGCAGGCGTGATGGTGCCTGCGACAATACCTACTACTTCTTCCTTCTCGTCGTCAGAGCACGACGTGAAGCTCAATGCTGCGATGGCAGCAAGGAAATAAAAGCTTTTCAGTTTCATACTTTCTTTTTTTTGGTTAGACATTATTGTAATTAGAGTTACATGTTCAGTGCCTCGTTGATGGCGTCGCGCAGTGCCTCACCACGCAGGTTCTTGCGGAAGATCTTGCCGTCCTTGTCGACAACGATGATGAATGGGATGCCGTTGAACTGGTAGAGGTCCATGACCTCCTTGCCGGCATCGGGCGTCCATGTCAGTGTCCAGGGCATCTGCTCCTCCTTCATGGCCTTCTCCCAAGCCTCGCGCTTCGAGTCGATGCTGACGCTCAGGAACTCCACCTTCTTCCGGTCCATGTCGGTGTAGATGGCCTTCATCTTGGGAATCTCGGCGCGGCAGGGTCCACACCATGACGCCCAGAAGTCGATGACGAGCACCTTTCCCTTAAAGTCCTGTGGCCTCACCTTCTTGCCTTTCTGCGTCAGGCTTGTGAAGTCTGGGGCGACGGCTCCGATGGCACACCGCTCACGGTGCATGCGCTGCTCCTCTTTGTCGGCTTTGTACTTGGCTACGAGTCGTGCTGACTGTTCGGACTGTGCTGCGAGCTTGTCCAGTGTGGCGTCGATGAGCTCCTTGTCCTTTTGCTGGTTCAGTCCCTCCAAGGGCACGAGCACACTGTTTCTGTCGGCGAAGTGCTCCACGAAGAATCGGTCGTAGGCGTCGGCGTTCTCGTTGTTGGCATTGTAGAGGGCCATCGTCAGGTCCTGCTTGCTCTTGTCGTTGGCGAACTCGGCCTTGTAAACATTCTGCGAGATGGCAATCATCGACTGGTAGTTGCGGTAGGTCTGGAAGTTGATGAGGTTCATCAGGTCATTGTTCTTTCCGCCTCGGATGTAGACGTAGGGCGGGTTTTTGATCTTGATTTTGGCGGTGTCAACACCGCGGAAATCGATGCCCAGGTCCTCGTTCTCGAGCCAGATGCGGACGTCCTGCCATCGTCCGCAGTCGACGACGGCGAGACCCGGCTTGGCTACGGGCACGTCGATGGTGTAGTTGTGACTAACAGGGTCTACGTCGGCCTCGGCGAGGACTTCGCGTCCTGAGCCAGCGTACCGGAAGACCGTCATCTTGAAGTTGTCGTCAATGAACTTGACGTTGCCGCTGATGCGCACGGTCTGCTGGGCGCCTGCTGTGAGGCAAGCCAGGAGTGCTACGGCGGTGATTAGGGGTTTCTTTTTCATTTTTATTGGGGTTTGGGTTTGGGTGTTACGAGGGGTGGGTGAGAGGGGAGGGGGCGGGGAGAGAGGCGGGGGCGCGTTGGCAACGCGCCATACTGAACGACGGGCAGCGGGGGCCGGCGCTCGGGGGCACGGCCTACCGGTAGCCGGAGTTCTGGCGGATACGCTGCTCCGTCAGGCGGATCTCGTAGTCGGGCACGGGAAGATTCCAGCGGTTGGGGGCGATGGCGGCGAGGCGTGCGTCGCCCAGCAGGTTGTTGGTGCGCATCAGGTCCCAGCGGTAGTGGCCCTCGTAGGCCAGTTCCAGGCGGCGCTCTTTGAGCACGGCACGGAGGAAATCGTCCTGTGTCGGGAAGTCGTTCAGGGTGTAGGGTGCAGGCTTCTGCCCCAGGTTGAAGGCTCGGCTACGTACGGCGTTCAGCTCGTCGAGGGCGTCGGTGGTGATGCGCCCCGTGGCTCTCACCGTTGCCTCGGCGTATGTGAGCTTCATCTCGGCGAGGCGTATGTAGATGACGTCGTCGTAGTTGCCTCCCAGATACTTTGCCGACGTGAAGTAGTTCGGATTGTCAGTTGGCGAGCCCTGGGCGATGAGGTACGTGCGGCGTACGTCACTGGCGTCGTAGACGTCGATGGCCTCCTGTGGAATGTAGTAAGCCAGCTTTCGGTAATAGCCCAGCCCGTTGGGGTAGTTGTCGGTGTAGATGCGGCTTGGCTCGAAGAAGACGAGCTCGCCGCTACGGCTGGTGGGGTTGGGATAGCCGTCGGTCTGTGAATACTCGTTCGACGGGAACAGGTTGTTGACGTATTCGCTGGGCGTGGCCGCGAAGGCGTAGCCCGGTGTGTCGAGCACCGTCTTGGCCAGGTCGGCGGCCTTTTGCAGCGTCTCGCGGTCGTTCTCTGCCGTTGCCTTGTACAGCAGTACGCGGCTCAGCAGCGCTTGTGCCACGGCGCGGTTGGCATGAGTGCGCTGAACCGGTGCCGGCACCGCTTCGTCGAGGTCGGGTATGGCCGCCTCCAGGTCGCCGATGATGTTGGCCCAGCATTGCGCATTGCTGCTGCGAGCCTCCGGCGCGTCGGGGTTGTAGCCGGTGTAGGGCGTTGACTTCAGCACGATGCCGTCGCCCTCCGTATTGCCTTGCAGCGCCTGGTCGCCGTAGATGGCCAGCAGCATAAAGTTAATGTAGGCACGTATGAACCGCGCTTCGGCGATGTGCCTTCGCTGCTTCTGCTGGTCGTACTCGCCGTAGGTCTCGATGCCAGTAATGATGTTGTTGGCAAAGTCAATGGCATTGTAGCCATTCAGCCACATACGCGTGAGCACGCCATCGTGCTCGTTGCTGCTGAACTCGCTGCTCTCGATGGCCACGTAGGATGCCGATGTCTCCTGCACCTTCAGGTTCTCGGTCGTCAGGTCGGCCAGCAGGAAGACGTCGCCCGTGTTCGAGTAGTTGTTCTGATCCTGCGGTGCTCCTGACAGGAAGACGTTCAGTCGGACGTAAGCACCGGCGAGTGCCGCCTCGGCCGTCTTCTCGGTTCGGTACACCTTCTCGTCGACGTAGGTGTTCTCAGGTGCGTAGTCCAGCTCGCAGGCGGCCAGCATTGTCGCTGCGATGAGGGCGATGATATGTTGTGAAAATAGCTTCTTCATGACGTGTCAGGGTTAGAATGTTGCGTTAATACCGAACTGCAGGCTACGTGACGAGGGCATGGTGCTGTTGTCGTAACCCATAGAAGTCACCGACGATCCGAAGGCACTGACCTCAGGATCCAGGCCACTGTAGCCCGTCAGCGTCAGAACATTGGTCATGGTGACGAACATCCTGAACTGCTTCACCAGCCCTATTCTGCTCAGCAGTTCCTGGGGCAGGCGGTAGGCCAGTGTCAGCGTCTTGAGGCGCAGGTACGAGTTGTTCTCGAGGAAGCGGGTCGACGTGACGGCAGTGGTGTAGTCGTAGGCGCCGATGATCGACGCGTTCTTCAGCTTGGGGATGTCGGTCTGCTGTCCGGGCAGCTGCCACATCTGCAGAATCTCCTCCGCGAGGTTGTCGGCGTTCTGCGTATAGGTGAGCATGGTGGCGCGGGTGGCGTTCATCATGTGGCTGCCTACGCAGAAGTTCAGGAACACGTCGAGCTCCAGGTTCTTCCACGTCAGGTTGTTCTTCAGCGACCCGTAGAACGTCGGCGTTGCCGTACCCATGACGAACTTGTTCTGGTTCGAGATGGCCCACTGCGAGGCAGGAGGCACCGTCGACACCGTACCGTCGCGGAACTCCCACAGGGGGTCGCCCGTCTGGGGATCCACGCCTGCCCACTTGTGCAGGTACCACTGTGCCGCGGCCTTCCCCTCCTCGTAGTACTTATACGAGCTGTTCAGTTCGTCCAGCTGGTTACCCTCGAAGTTCAGCTTCAGTATCTTGTTGCGAGCCATCGACAGGTTGAGCACCGTCTCCCACTGCCAGTCCTTCGTCCAGATGTTGCGCGTGACGAGCTGGAAGTCCAGTCCCGTGTTCAGCATGTCGGCGATGTTCTGGTTCTCCTTGGTGTACCCGGTGTACATCGGCAGGTTAGACGAGAAGAGCATGTTCGTCGTCTTCTTGTAGTACCAGTCCAGCGTGATGGTGACGCGCCGGCGTAGCATCTCCATGTCCAGTCCGACGTTCCACGTGATGGTACGCTCCCAGTCGAGGTTGGCATTGCTGGGCTGCGACATCTGCAGGAAGTTCTGTCCGCCGTAGCTGGTCAGCGTGTTCAGCACGTAGACGGCCTGCGAGCCGTAGTAGCTGTTGTTGCCGTCCTTGCTCGATACGCCCACGCTGGCACGCAGCTTACCCTCGTCGATGAAGGGCATGGCGTTGTGGATGAACGGCTCGCGCGAGAAGCGCCAACCGGCACTCACTGACGGCGTGCTCAGGTAGCGGTGGTTCTTGTTATAGTGCGACGACCCGTCGAGTCGATAAGTCACGCCTGCCATGTACTTCATGCGGTACTGATAGTTCAGACGAGCGAATGCTGAGAACAAGGCCGACTGGCGCATGTTGGCTCCCAGTACGCGCTTGTCCTGGGCAGCCCCCACGCCGCGCAGGTCGGGGCTGAAGAAGTCGCTGCCGGCCACCGACATCATGCGCTCCTTGGAGTACTCGTAGCTCTGCCCGAAGACGCCCTGCAGGAAGTGCTGTCCCACCACCTTGTTGATGTTCAGCGTGTTGTTGACGACGTACTTCAGGCTGTTGCGCTGCGACTCGGTGGCCTGATTGCCGACGACGCCCGTCAGTGTTTCGGGCAACGAGCCCTTGCGGACGTTCGAAAAGACGTTGTACATGTCGGTGCCAATCTCCGATTTCAGTGTCAGCCAGCTCAGGGGGCTCCACTCCAAGTACATGTTTCCGACGGCACGCGTATCGTCGCTTGTCTCGTCGTTAATATAGGCCATGGCCACGGGATTATACGCTTCCGGGTCGCCCTTCGCGTTGGGCTGGTAGCCATAGTAGTAGTCGCCGTTGGCGTCGTAGATGGGTAGGTTTGGCGCCTTCTTGATGGCGTAGCTATAGATGTCCTGGGCCTGCAGGGCATTGTTCTCCAGTCGTGTCAGCGACATGTTGGCGCCCAGTTTCAGGCGCTTGCTCAGCTCGGTGTCAACGTTCAGGCGAACGGCATAGCGCTGCATGTCGTTGTTGATGATGTACGACTGGTTGTCCGAGAACGACAGACTAAGGAAGTAGGACGTCGACTTGCTGCCCCCACTGAATGACGCTGACGTATTGTGGCTCACGGCCGTACGTGTGACGGCGTCGATCCAGTCGGTGTTTGTCAGCGGCGGGAAGTTCTGCCCGTTGAAGTAGCTGCTGTAGACCTGCGCATAACCGTTGCCGTCGAGCAACTTAAGCTTGCCCATCAGCTGGTCGACGCCCAGGGTGTAGCTCACGCTGGCGCGGGGCTTGTCCCTGACGCCCTTCTTTGTCGTGATGAGCACTACGCCGTTGGCGCCGCGCGAACCGTAGATGGCCGTGGCGAAGGCGTCCTTCAGTATCTCGATGCTCTCCACATCCTCGGGGTTAAGCGTGGCCAGTGGGTTCTTCTCGAACGAGTATTTTGCGTCCATGTTGTACTGAAGGGAGCCGCCACCCGTCTGCATTCCTCCCATGGCAAAGGCAGGGATGGCGCCACCCGACATGTTCTGCGAGTTGGCAGAACGGTCGGTGCCGTAGATGGGTACGCCGTCGACCACGTAGAGGGGGTTGTTATCGCCGAGAATACTACTCAGTCCGCGGATGGTCAGCACGTTGGCCGAGCCCAGGGCTCCCGACGAGGTCGACATGAACACGCCGGGTGCGCGGCCCTGCAGCATCTGGTCGACGGTCTGGAACGATACGTCGTCGGCAAGCTTCACCGACGATACCGAGCCCGTCAGGTCGCGGCGCTCCTGCTTGCTATAGCCGGTAACCACCAGCTCGCTGAGGCTGTAGTCGCTGCTCTCGAGCACCACGTTCAGGCGGCGGTGACTGCCCACGGCGATGGCCCGTCGCTGGTAGCCCAGGTAGCTGAAGTGCAGCGTGTCCGAGGCTGTCACGCCGATGCGGTAGGCCCCCGACGCATCTGTCTGTACTGACCTCGTGGTGCCTGCCACGCTCACCGTGGCTGATTCGAGCGGCGTGCCGTGGCTGTCGGTGACGTTGCCCGTCACGGTGACGGGCTCGGCCGGCAGTGGTGTGAAGGTGACAATGCCGTTGCTGATGTCATAGTCGCACCTGATGAGGCCGGCTATCTGAGCAATGACCTGACGTGCCGACCGCTGTGTCGCCGTCAGCGTGATGCGGGGCCAGCCCTTCACCAGCTCCTCGCGGTAGACGAAGCTCAGCCCCGTCTGCTCCTGAATGTCCTGGAGCACGCGCTCCACAGGCGCCGACCGCCGGTCGATGCTCACCAACTTGTCCTGTGGGGGCTCCGCCACTGCTGCCATGCTCACGGCCAGCAGCAGGCCAGTGAGCCACAGCCCCAGTCTGCCAATAGGCGTCTTTCGTCGATTCATTCCCATAGTATCACTAATAATCAATCATCATTACATTCTGCTTCTCCCGCACCGTGATGCCTGCAACCTTCTCCAGGGCACGCATCGTCGGGCCTATCTGGCCGTAGCGGTACAGGTTTCCCGACAGCTTCACATGCCGCAGGTCGTCGACAGCAAAGGCAAACTGCTTGCCGTACCACCGCGACAGCACGCTGACAATACGCTCCAAGGGCCAGTTCGTAAACTGGAACATGCCCTCGTTCCATGCCACATAGGGTGCCGTGTCAACGTCGTCGATTGTCGTCACGGTGCCGTTCATCGACAGCCGCTGGCCGGGCTGCAGCATCTGCTCGGCGCCGGCCGGGGGCGTCACGCCCAGGCTGCCGCGCACCAGCACGACGTAGGCGTCGGCAGCACCTTCGCCGACGGCGGCCGCGTCCATGCCTGCCGCTGCGGGTCGCGTGGCGGCATCGACCGCGGCTGGTGGCTGAAGGGCTGTGCCCGACTTGGCGGTCGCCGTGCCCACCTCGGGCAACGACGTCGCTGACCGCTGCGCCTTCACCATGAACTCGGTGCCGTAGACCTGCACGTCGCCCTGCGGCGTATGTACGATGAAGGGGTGACGGCGGTCCTTGCTCACCATGAAATAGGCCTCGCCCTCAAGGTAGACCTCGCGCGTGCCGCCCGTAAAGCGTTCGGGGTATATCACGCGCGTATTATAATTAAGGTGTACCAGCGAGCCATCGGGAAGCGTCAGCCAGAACTCCTTGTCCGACCGGGTGGTCACGCGCAGTGCCGAGAGCAGCGCCGGCTCGCGGCCAGCTTTCGCTGACGCGGGGGGCGTGGCCGTGCGGTGACGTGCGCCGGCAGGGTGGCTCGGCTGCGCCGTGGCTGGCTGGCCGTCGGAAAGGGTGGGGACGGGACTTGTGCCGGCAGGCTGGCCGGGGTGTGTAGCGGGTGGCTGGGCGTCGGCCATGCCCTCTGGGCCAAGACCGCCGCCGAACTCCTTCGGGTCGGGGGTGAGGCTGATCATCGCCTCCATGCACCCGCTCTCGCGGCTCTGCTTGATGGCCATCTGAAGGGCAGGGCCCAGCTTGGGCGGTGTCACCTTGGCGTACTGGTAGAACCACAATGCGCCCGACACGGCCACGACCACCACAGCGGCAGCCGCCCAGCGCAGGCGACGCCAACGCCGCAGTGTCGCGGGCGTCACGCCGTCGGCGTCATGGCGCAGCGGGCGCGTGGCGTCGTCGTCACCCGTCCGTATGCGCTCGCGAAGCTGCTCAAGGGCGCCGTCGTCTACGTCGGCGTATGTGGCATAACGGCCATGCAGCGCGTCGCCGTCGACATCTCCCTCGACCATCAGTCGCTTCAAGTCGTTGAAATCGTATGGTTTCTCCATCGTCAGTCCTTTTGTTGCTTAATACGCAAATTCCGTGGTCAGGGGGACATGACCGAGAAAGGAATTTTGGAAAAGGGGGGAGGAAATATGTGGCAGGCCAGCCCGCCAGTGTAGGGGCAGGCCCCGTGCCAGCCCGTTGGCCCGTTAGGGCCATTGTTCTCGTACGGTCGAATCGCCGTCCTTTCGGCATGGTGCCATCCCCTATTGGCGGGGGTCAAAAAAAGGCCCCCAAAATGGGGTTTTAAGAAGATACGGTATTGTTGCGAAGAAGATACGGTATTGTTGCGAAGAAGATACGGTATTGTTGCGAAGAAGATACGGTATTGTTGCGAAGAAGATACGGTATTGTTGCGAAGAGGATGGGGGTGTGTTTTTTTGAGGGTCGTAGGGGCGATTTTTGAAGGCCGTACGCGAACACTGGCCCTGACGGGCCAACGGGCTGGCACAAGGCCTGCCCCTACACTGGCGGCCTCGCCTGGCACATATTTATTACCGCCCCGTTGATATTGGCGGCCTCGCCCGGCACGTCGGGGGAAACGCCCCGCCACATAACCTATCCCCCTTGCTGATCCATCTCGTCGCGTAGCCGCTCGATGCCCCTTTGCCGCTGCTTCTTGACCGACCCCGGCTCCAGGCCCAGCTCGCTGGCGATTTCGGCCGTGGTCTTACCCTTGACCACCCGCAGGAACACCTCGCGCTGCCGCGCGGGCAACCGGTCGATGGCATTGAGCAGTCGGCGGATGGCCTCCTCGCGCTGGAGCCATTGGCTGTCGGCGTCTGCGTCGTCGGCCTGCAGCCGCCACTCCCTTTCGTACGCCTCCATGCGGTTCTGCTCCGTGCGCTGCCGGCGCAGGTAGCTGATGCTCTCGTTCCTGACGCTGTTGTAGAGGTAGGCCCTCAGCGCCCCCTCGGTGATGAAGGTGTTGCGGCGTTGCCATGTCCTGACGAAGATGTCCTGCACAATCTCTTCGGCCACCTGCGTCTGGGCCACTATCTGCACGGAGAAGGCGACGAGTGCTTTATAGAAATGTCTGTAAAGCATCGTCAGCGCCGTGTCGTCCCAACGGTGTACTGCCTGCATGTCGAGGCGCTCTCTCTCCATAGCGTATGCCCTGTTTGGGGTGCAAAATTACGAAAAGAGTTGCAAAAAGCAAAGAAAATGTTGAAAAAATTCTTGCGGATTCGGAAAATCTTTGTATCTTTGCCGCACTAACTGTACTGACTGCTATGAATACGAAGATGAGACGTACACTCGTGGCCTGCCTGGCGCTCTGCATGCTGACAACCGGCGCACAGGCACTGACAATGGCCGGCGGCCGCGCTGCCAACGGCCAAGTGACCACTGCTAACCGCGCTGCCGACGCCGTCGCTGACGAGGCGCCCGACGGCTGCCATGCCCGCCCGAAGGTGGGACTGGTGCTCGGGGGCGGTGGCGCCAAGGGCGCGGCCGCGATAGGCGCGCTGAAGGTGCTCGAGGAGGCTGGCGTCCGTCCCGACTACATTGCCGGCACGAGCATCGGCGCCATCGTCGGCGCCCTCTATGCCGCCGGCTACAGCGCTGCCGAGCTCGAGACGCTGTTCTGCCAGCAGGAGTGGCTCTCGCTGCTCACCGACCGCCGTGCCGACCTCAGCGGCGACCCCATGCGGCAGGTCGATGGCGTCACCTACGTCTTCGGCTTCCCCGTCATCAGCCGCGACAATCCCTCGTTCGGCATGCTACGGGGCGTACAGGTGGAGCAGATGGTCGACTCGATGCTGCTGCTGAAGCACGCCGGCACCTTCGATAGCCTCCGCGTGCCCTTCCGCTGCGTTGCCGCCGAGCTGAAGAACGCCCTCGAGGTGGTCATCGGCGAGGACGTCGGCGAGTGGGCGGCACCGCCGCGGGTGGCCCGTGCCGTCCGTGCGTCGATGGCCATTCCCGGCCTGTTCAAGCCGGCACAGATTGGCGGGCGTACGCTCGTCGATGGCGGCATGATGAACAATCTGCCCGTCGATGTGGTGCTCGACATGGGTGCCGACATCGTCATCGCCATCGACTTGCAACAGGCTAAGCATGCCGACAAGCAGTCGAAGGACAACCTGGTGTCGGCCATCGGCGACTGGTTAGGGCTGGGGCCGCTGGCCAACTGGATAACGACGCGCCCGGATATCAGCAAGTACAATGTCAACAGGCGTCTGGCCGATGTCTACATCAATCCGCCGTTGCCCGACGATGATATGTCGAACTTTGGCAACAAGAACATGACGCGGATGGTGCAGGTGGGGCAGACGGCGGCACGTGAGCACCTGGAGAAGCTGCGAGCCATAGCCCAAGAAACGTCAGAAGGCCGTTGACCAGCAGCAGCTCGTAGCCGAAGCGGTAGTGCCACAGGCTGAGCGACAGCTGGCTAAGCCCCCAGCACAGCAGCGGCGACGCCACGCAGACCACCGGCACCCACCGGTCGGCCACACCGCGGCGTGTGAACAGCCCGAAGGCGAAGAGGCCCAGCAGCGGGCCGTAGGTGTAGCCGACAAGCGTGTAGATGGTGTCGATGAGCGACGTGGAGCCCGCCCAACGGATGAGCAAAAGGCCCACGGCAAACAGTCCGCACATCGCAGCGTGGGCGCGGCGGCGGAGGCGCTCGTCGGCGGGCTGCTGGCGGATGTCGACGCAGTAGCTCGTGGTGAGCGACGTCAGGGCCGAGTCGGCCGACGAGAACGAGGCGGCGACAATGCCCAGGGTGAACAGCGGGAGAACGACGTCGTGAAGGGTGAACGCAGCGGATGGAGCTGTCCCGAGGATGCTGCCCTCGACGAACAGCGGCAGCAGGGTGTCGCCCTTCGAAGGCAGGGGTGCGCCGTGCAGTTCGAACAGCTGTGCCAGCAGAATGCCCAGCCCGAGGAACAGCATATTGGCGGGCAGGAAGCAGACACCGTAGGAGCACATGTTGGCCTGTGCCTGCCGCAGTGTGCGGCACGTCAGGTTCTTCTGCATCATGTCCTGGTCGAGGCCCGTCATCACGATGACTATGAAGGCACCACTCAGCAGTTGTTTCCAGAAGTTCTGCGGCGACAGCCAGTCGTCGAATACGAACACGCGGCTGCGACTGTCCGATGCGATGGCATGCCAGGCGTCGGAGGGCGTGTAGCCCAGCTGCACCACCACTATATATATAATAAGGAGTAGCGACGTGAAGAGGCACACCGTCTGGAACACGTCGGTGAACACCAGCGTGCGAACACCGCCGCGACGCGTGTAGAGCCAGATGAGCAGCACCATCGACAACGCGTTGACCACGAAGGGAACACCCAGGGCGTCGAGCACGAACTGCTGCAACAGCAGGCAGACGACGTAGAACTTCACAGCCGAGCCTGCCAGCTTCGACAGCACGAAGAACCAAGCCCCGCTGAGGTAGCTGCGCCGACCCAGACGCTGGCCAAGGTAGGTGTAGATGCTCGTAAGGCTGAGGCGATAGTAGAGGGGCAGCAGCACGAAGGCCACGGCAGCGTAGCCCAGGATGAAGCCCAGGCACAACTGCAGGTAGGTCATCCCCGTAGTGAGCACCATGCCGGGCACTGAGACGAACGTCACCCCCGAGATGCTCGCACCAATCATCCCGAAAGCCACCATAGGCCAAGGGGAGCGTCTGCCCGCACGAAAGAACGTCTCGTTCGTGGCACGACGCCCAACGGTCAGACGGCTGATGGCGAAGAGGGCGGCAAAGTAGGTCAGGATGGTCAAAAGGACAACCACGGTGCAAAGGTACATAATTATTCCCAGATACTGACATTTTTGCAGAAAAATTGCAATTTTCCTACGAAATGTTTGGTGGATTCGGGAAAAAGCTTTATCTTTGCAGCCGGAAACAACAAAAAGAAGTGATGACAATGCACGTTTCAACATATTGGTGGCGCTGCTCAAGACACTAAACGTCGTGAGTCGCTGCCCGTGTGTGGATAAACAGATAAGCACAAAGAGGTCTGCCGTTCTTACGACAGGCCTCTTTTCTTTAAGTGAGAAATGTGAAGTGAAAAGTGAATAGTAACAAATAGAAAGTATCAATAACCCTTTAAAACTACAACGTTATGAAACAGAAGAAGTTTATCCTTCAAGAGAACGAGATCCCAACACAGTGGTACAACATCCTGGCCGACATGCCCAACAAGCCGCTGCCTCCCATCCACCCGGCCACCAAGCAGCCACTGACGTGGGAGGACCTGGCACACATCTTCCCGGAGGAGTGCTCGAAGCAGGAGCTGAACATGACCGACCGCTTTATCGACATCCCGGAGGAAGTGCTCGACCGTTACAAGTACTATCGCTCGACACCACTCGTACGTGCCTACGCCCTCGAGCAGGCCATCGGCACGCCTGCCCACATCTACTTCAAGAACGAGTCGGTCAACCCGCTGGGTTCGCATAAGATCAATTCGGCATTGCCGCAGTGCTACTACTGCAAGCAGGAGGGCACAACCAACGTCACCACCGAGACGGGTGCCGGACAGTGGGGCGCTGCCCTGGCCTACGCCGCTAAGTCGTTCGGCCTGGAGGCTGCCGTCTATCAGGTGAAGATTTCGATGCAGCAGAAGCCCTACCGATCAAGCATCATGCGTACGTTTGGTGCCGCTGTTACCGGGTCCCCGTCGATGTCGACCCGCGCTGGCAAGGACATCCTCACCGTCAACCCCATGCACAACGGTTCGCTCGGAACGGCCATCAGCGAGGCCGTCGAACTGGCCCGGACAACGCCGCACTGCAAATACGTTCTTGGCTCGGTGCTGAACCATGTGGCACTCCATCAGACCATCATTGGCCTGGAAGCTGAAAAGCAGATGGAGCAGGCCGGGGAGTACCCCGACATGGTGATTGCCTGCTTCGGCGGTGGATCAAACTTCGGTGGTATCGCCTTCCCCTTCCTGCGCCATAACATCCTCGACGGCAAGACGACGGAGTTCATAGCCGCTGAGCCAGAGAGCTGCCCCAAGCTGACGCGCGGAAAGTTCCAGTATGACTTCGGCGACGAAGCCGGTTACACGCCGCTGCTCCCCATGTACACCCTGGGTCACCAGTTCAAGCCGGCCAACATCCATGCCGGTGGTCTGCGCTACCATGGCGCCGGAATGATCGTCTCGCAGCTCATTAAGGACAAGATGATGCGCGGTGTTGACATACCCCAGCTGGAGTCGTTCGACGCAGGCATGCTCTTTGCCCGCACCGAAGGAATCATTCCTGCACCCGAGAGCAGCCACGCCATCGCTGCTGCCATCCGCGAGGCCAAGAAGTGCATCGAGACGGGTGAGGAGAAGGTTATCCTGTTCAACCTCTCAGGCCACGGCCTCATCGACATGACGGCCTACGAGCAGTACATCAACGGCGACCTGGTGAACTACCAGCTCACCGACGAGCAGATTGCAAAGAACCTGGAGAATAACTGATAAAGGTCCACAACAGGCGCCTGCGTGGACCCCACCAGGCGCCTGTGTAGACCGCATTTGGTGCTTGAGGGGATCTCCCTCGGTGTTTGAGGAGACCTCCCTCGGTGTTTGAGGAGACCTCCCTAAGCCCTTAAAGGAGACCTCCCCTAACCCCTCCTGTAGGAGGGGGATAAGTTACCTTTTCCGCGGAAGAAGTATATTATCCCCCTCCTACAGGAGGGGTTAGGGGAGGTCTCCTTTAAGGTCTAGTGTGCTCTCCTTTATGGGCTAGTGTGCTCTCCTTGATGGGCTTGTGCTATCTCCTTACCCACCAACTGTGCTCTCCTTACCCACCAACTGCCCTCTCCTTCTCCCCCCATCTATACTCACCAAGTCGTGACCTCCGGCACCTGTCCCTCACTCTTGACGCCGCTCGTGCGATGGAAACCGTAAGTCTTCCCATTCCTCCCCAGCGTCAGTGTGCTGTCAGTCAGCCGGAACGTGTAGACTACCCCAGCATAGCTAATGGTGCCTTCGGTGGCCGATGTCGCTTCGACCCTGTAAGTGCTCTTTAGCGGATAGTTATACCACTTGCCGTTCTCCGTCCACCGACCGAGGATGGCGGTGGGGCCGTTCGCGGCAATGTCGAACAGAAGGGCGTCGAAGTCGCCGACAGGCAGGTCGCTGCCCTCGTGAATCCATTGGCCAACAGGCCATTTGAAGTTGTTGTCATCAGCATCGTCGTTGCTGCAAGATGCCACGATGCACGTCATTGCCAGCAAAAGGGTCATCGCCAGCAGGAGGTTCTTTTTCATTGTATTTTACGGTTTGGTGTTACTGTGTGTACTTGTTGAATGTGCCACTGAGCGGAGCTGCTTGCAACACAACAAGGCTGGGGGGAACACGTTCCCTCCGGCCTTTATCATGCTTTCCGCAATGAGCGTTAGCCAATCTCGATTTGGCGGCTTACCTTAACCTTCTCTTCGGCGTGCTTAGGCAGCTCGACGGTCAGCACACCATGCTCCACGCGGGCCTTGATTTGGTCTTTCTCTACGTCATCGGGCAGGATAAGCGTCTGCTCAAACTTCGAGTAAGAGAACTCGCGGCGCAGGTAGCGGGCGTTCTTGTCCTCGTCCTTCTTCTCCTCCTTCTGCTCCATCTTCACAATGAGGTTGCCCTCGTCGTTGATGTGGACGTTGAAGTCCTCTTTCTTCATACCCGGAGCAGCGAGCTCCACAATGTAGGCCTTGTCGGTCTCTTTTACGTTAATGGCCGGGGCTGTGCAGTTTGCCTTCGGCATGAAGTCGGTGTCAAACAAATCGTTGAATACACTGGGCAGCCAAGCTGCGTTACGTCTCATCATAGGTGTCATAGCTTTGTCCTCCTATTTTAATATGGTTGTTAATGTTGTTTATTCGTACAAGCGCCTTGCGGTGCTCACCCCTTATAAGGCAAGAACAGTGCCAAAGTTGACAGAAGGGACAAATTGTCATAACGGCCAGACAGAATGACAGCAAACGCCCGATGGCTTCGTCATCGGGCGCTTACCGTATAGTCTTCTTCCGACTCTCACTTTCTCTCAGCAATGGCCGCCAATAGGCGCACGGCCTCCCCGACGGAGGAAACGTTGGCGATGGTCATCGACCGCTTGCCATTCTGCTCGCGGAACTGGCAGCGGCGCGGGTTTTGTGCCACGTAAGTGAGGATGCGGTCGAAAGCCTCACTCTGGTAGAAGGGGCTCTCAGCGTAGGAGACAAAATAAAGGAACATGCGGCCCTGCTTGAGCAAAATCTTTTCGCAGCCAAGCTGTTTGCCATAGCGCCGCAGGGTGACGACGTGTAGCAGTTCCTCAGCCTGCGGGGGCAGTTTGCCGAAGCGGTCGATGAGGCGCAGGCGGTAGGCCTCCAGCTCGCGGTCGTCACGGGTGTTGTCGAGCTCCCTGTAGAGCAGCATGCGCTCAGAGTCGTTGGGGACGTAGGAGTCGGGGAAGTACATCTCGAGGTCGCTCTCCAGGGTGCAGTCGGCAACAAAGCCTGTCCCACCGAACCCACCTCCTTCCCCTCCCCAAGGGAGGGGCGTATGGTTACTTTTGGAAGACCCACCCCCTTCCCCTCCCCAAGGGAGGGGCGTCTGGTCACTTTTGGAGGCGGCTTTATCAGCGGCAGAACTATCCAAGCCCCCCTCCCTTGGGGAGGGGCTGGGGGTGGGTCTGTGGGGGTTGGTCTTGTTGGGCTCTTCGTTCCTCAGCTCTGCCATGGCCTCGTTGAGAATCTTCTGGTAGGTCTCGTAGCCCAGGTCGCTGATGAAGCCGCTCTGCTCGGCACCAAGCAGGTTGCCGGCACCGCGGATGTCGAGGTCCTGCATGGCGATGTTGATGCCCGAGCCCAGGTCGCTGAAGTTCTCAAGGGCCTCCAAGCGGCGGCGGGCATCGGCAGGCAGCGCTGCCAAGGGCGGAGCGAGCAGGTAGCAGAATGCCTTGCGGTTGCTGCGTCCCACGCGTCCGCGCATCTGGTGGAGGTCACTGAGTCCGAAGTTGTGTGCGGCGTTGATGATGATGGTATTGGCGTTGGGGATGTCGATGCCGTTCTCGACAATGGTGGTCGAGAGCAGCACGTCGTAGTCGTAGTTCGAGAAGTCGAGCACCACTTGCTCCAACTCTTCGGGTCGCATCTGCCCATGGCCGATGGCCACTCGGCAGTCGGGAATGTACTTTACAATCATGTCCCGCAGGTTCTGCAGGTCGTTGATGCGGTTATTAACGAAGTACACCTGACCGTTGCGCGACATCTCAAAGTTGATAGCGTCGACAACAATCTCGGCCGAGAAGGTGTGGATCTCGGTCTGGATGGGGTAGCGGTTGGGTGGGGGTGTCTGAATGATGCTCAGGTCGCGGGCGCCGACAAGCGAGAACTGCAGGGTGCGGGGGATGGGCGTGGCGGTCATGGTCAGCGTGTCAACGTTAGTTTTCATCTGGCGTAGCTTCTCCTTTGTCGAAACACCAAACTTCTGCTCCTCGTCAATGATGAGTAGGCCCAGGTCGCGGAACTTCACTTGTTTGCCAATAAGCTTGTGCGTACCTATTATTATATCTATCTTGCCCTCGGCCAGGTCCTTCAGTAGTTCGCTGGTCTGCTTGGTAGAGCGGGCACGGGTCAGGTAGTCAACGCGGACGGGCATGTCCTTCAGACGGCTGCTGAAAGTACGGAAGTGCTGGTAGGCCAGCACCGTCGTGGGCACGAGCACCGCCACCTGTTTGCCGTCGGTGGCGGCCTTGAAGGCGGCACGCACGGCCACCTCGGTCTTGCCGAAGCCTACGTCGCCACACACCAGGCGGTCCATCGGCTGCGGGCGCTCCATGTCGGCCTTCACGTCCTGCGTAGCCTTCAGCTGGTCGGGGGTGTCCTCATAGAAGAAGCTGGCCTCCAACTCGTGCTGCATGTAGGTGTCGTGACTGAAAGCGAAACCGCGCTGATGGCGTCGGGCGGCATAGAGGCGGATGAGGTCGCGAGCGATGTCCTTGATATGCTTCTTCGTGCGCTCCTTCATGCGCTCCCATTGTCCCGTGCCGAGGGTCGACAGGCGCGGTGGCTGGCCACCGTCCTGGCTCTTGTATTTCGATACCTTGTAGAGCGAGTGGATGCTGACGTAGATGGCATCGCCCCGCTGGTAGATGATCTTAATCATCTCTTGGTAGCCGGGCTGCCCCGTATTTCCGGGGCGTCCGGACTGCCTGGGATTTCCGGATTGTCCGGAATTTCCGGAATTTCCGGAATATCCGGCTTGCCCGGGCACCCCAGAGTTTATCGGCATTCTGACTAGGCCGCCGAACTTGCCGACGCCGTGGTCCACGTGAACCACGTAGTCGCCAACCTCGAACTCCTGAATCTCCTTCAGCGTCAGGGCCACCTTGCCGCTGCGTGCCTTGTCGCTCTTGAGGTTGTACTTATGGAAGCGGTCGAACACCTGATGGTCGGTGAACAGGCACACCTTCAGGTCGTCGTCGGCAAAGCCTTCGTGCAGGGTCTTGTTGATAAAGATAAATGGACTTGACTGGGAGCCGGAGTTCGAGCTTCCGTTCTCGGCTTCCAGTATCTCCTTCAGACGCTCGTTCTGCTTCTGGCTGTCGGCCAGCATGTAGATGGCGTAGCCCTTCAGGCGGTAGTCTTCGAAGGTCTGTTTCAGCAGGTCGAAGTTCTTATGGAACAGGGGCTGCGCACTGACATGGAACGTAATGGTCACCCCGGGCTCTTGCTTTGACGGGTGTCCTAACTCGATGCGGCGGAAGGGTTCGCTGTCGTTCAGGAACTGTGCAGCGGTGATCATCTGATTCTCGCGCCGCATCTCCTGTTCTAACTGGTAGCGCTCCACCTCGGTGGCATTCTCTAAACGTTCGGTAAAGGCCTGTGCAGAAAAGCCTTCCTCGTAGATGCGCCCAATGACGTCGTGAACGTACTGCCTATTCTTGAAGACAAGCACCGTGTCGGCAGGCAGGAACTTCAGCAACGACTCTTTCTGTTCGGCTGTCGTCAGCTCGGGCACGATGTCGGCTCTGTCACACCGCTGCTTCGATAGTTGGTTCTCGACCTCGAAGGTTCGGATGGAGTCAATGTCGTCGCCGAAGAAGTCGATGCGGTAAGGGTACTCATGGCTGAACGAAAAGATGTCGAGAATGCTGCCGCGCAAGGCAAACTGTCCCGGCTCGTAGACGTAGTCCACCTCCTGGAAACCGAAGTTGCGCAGCGTCGACAGTACCTGCTCGGTGTCGACCGTCTGGCCCTGCTCAAGGGTAAGCATGCGGCTGTCGAGGTTCTCTCGCGTCACCACCTTCTCGGCGAGTGCCTCGGGATAGGTGACGATAAACCCACCCCCTGCGCCTCCCCAAGGGAGGGGAGTTAGGAACCCACCCCCTTCCCCTCCCCAAGGGAGGGGCGTCTGGTTACTTTTGGAGGCGGCTTTATCAGTGGCAGAACTATCCAAGCCCCCCTCCCTTGGGGAGGGGTAGGGGGTGGGTTTATCAGCAGAAGAAGTATCTAAGCCCCCCTCCCTCGAGGAGGGGATGGGGGCGGGTTTCATCTTTGTCAGCACCTCCGTGCGCAGTATCTCGCTGGCGGCATCCTTTTGGCCGTACTTGATGGCACGGCGGTAGCTCGACGGGAAGAAGAACACCTGGCTCGTGCCCAGCACCTGGCAGAGGTCGTGATAGAAATAGCCTGCCTCGTCGGCATCCTGAAGGACGAAAAGTAGTGGGTTACCTGTCTTCAGCGTCAAACCGCTGAACACCATTGGGGCGCTGGAGGCCAATAGCCCCTCGAGGAAAATGGGCTTCGTCCGCTTTTCCCCTAACGCCTTTGCCAGCTGCTTCACCTGCGGCAGCCGAGCATAAAGTTTCTGTAGTTCCTGAATGTCCATTGCTTGTTTGCGCGTGCAAAGTTACGGCTTTTTGGGCAGTTAAAGAAGTTAAAGGCGTTAAAGGGAGTTAAAGTAGTGCGGAATGTGCGCTAAAATACTTAACTTTGCAGCATCATAAAGTAAGGAGACCCATGAACAAGAGCGACTGCATCGTCATTATTCCGACTTACAACGAGAAGGAAAACATCGAGAAAATCATCCGTGCCGTCTTCGGCTTGGAGAAGTGTTTCCATATCTTAGTCATCGACGACGGCTCGCCCGACGGCACTGCTGCCATCGTCAAAGGACTGATGGCAACGGAGTTTGCCGACCGCCTGTTCATCGTTGAGCGCAGCGGCAAACTCGGTTTGGGAACGGCCTACATTGCCGGCTTCCGATGGGCCTTGGAACACGACTATGACTATGTCTTCGAGATGGACGCCGACTTCAGCCACGACCCCAACGACCTGCCGCGACTCTACTCCGCCTGCCACGACGAAGGCTACGACCTGGCCATCGGCTCGCGCTATGTCAGTGGTGTGAACGTGGTGAACTGGCCTATGGGGCGCGTGCTCATGTCGTGGTTCGCCTCGCAGTATGTCCGTCTCGTCACCGGCTTCAAGGTCCACGACACCACGGCGGGCTTCAAGTGCTACCGCCGCCGCGTGCTGGAGACCATCGAGCTCGACAAGATCCGCTTCAAGGGCTATGGCTTCCAGATTGAGATGAAGTTCACGGCCTACAAGATTGGCTTCCGCATCAAGGAGGTGCCCGTTGTCTTTGTCAACCGCCGCGAAGGCACCTCGAAGATGTCGGGCGGCATCTTCTCCGAGGCCTTCTTTGGCGTCATGCGCCTCCGATGGGACGGCTGGATGCGTAAGTATCCGAAGAAACCGTCGGAAGCATGAATCGCCCAGAATTAGACTTAATTAAATAATATGAAGAAACTATTCCTGCTGGCAGCTGCCATGCTTGTGGGGCAGGCCTCATGGGCACAAACCGTCAATCCACCGACAATGGGGTGGAGCTCGTGGAACACTTTTGCACTGAACATCAGCGAGTCACTTATCAAGCAGCAGGCCGATGCGATGGTCAGCACCGGACTGGCTGACGCGGGCTACAACTATGTGAACATCGACGATGGCTACTGGAACGGCCGTAGCCGCGACGGCAAGCTCATCCTGAACACGCAGCGCTTCCCCAGCGGCATGCGCAGCTTGACCGACTACATCCATGGCCTGGGACTGAAGGCTGGCATCTACAGCGATGCCGGCGACAACACCTGCGGCTCGGGCAACAGTCAGGCGTGGGGTCTGAACGTGGGCTTCTTCGACCATGAGGACGAGGATTGCCAGCTCTACTTCGACGACTGGAACTTCGACTTCATTAAGGTTGACTACTGTGGTGGCAACCACCTTAGCCTGAACGAGCAGCTGCAGTACACCCGCATCAGCAATGCCATACGCCGTCAGGCCGAGAAGCTGGGCAAGCGCATCGTCTTCAACGTCTGCCGCTGGGCTTATCCCGGCACGTGGATCAGCGACATTGCCGACTCGTGGCGCACCACGGGCGACATCTGGTGCGACTGGACCTCCGTGCGCGACCTGATAAAGGAGAACCTCTACATCCAGGCTTACACTGGTGGTGGCCACTATAACGACATCGACATGCTCGAGATCGGGCGCACACTGAGCCACGACGAGGAGGTGACGCACATGGCCTATTGGTGTATCGCCAGCTCGCCACTGCTCATCGGCTGCGACATGGCCAACATTCCCGAAGCATCACTCGAACTGCTTAAGAACAAGGACCTCATCGCCATGAACCAGGACCCGCTGGGGCTCGGAGCCCCCGTGGTGCAGCGTATGGGCGATGTCTACGTCGTTGCCAAGGACATGGAGCAGCTGCACGGCCCGAAGCGTGCCGTCGTCGTGATGAACCTCAGCGATGGCCGCCGTCAAATTTCGCTTGACCTGAAGGCGCTGGAGATGACT
Organism: Prevotella sp.; assembly: GCA_017417465.1. Taxonomy (GTDB): domain Bacteria; phylum Bacteroidota; class Bacteroidia; order Bacteroidales; family Bacteroidaceae; genus Prevotella. The sequence continues at coordinate 100,352 of JAFPZD010000014.1, forward strand.
GGCGCCGTGAGGATGCACGACTGTCTGACGGGAAAGGATACTGACTATGCCGCAGGCAGTCGCATTAACGTCGTTATGCCCGCCCACGGCTCGCAGGCCTACTTCATCACCGGCGAGCGCATCGACCGCGTCCGCTACCAAGGCGAGGAGGCTTGGGCCAATAAGTATCAGGAAATCTCGGGCTTCCCCAGTGCGCGTCACATGGAGGCATCGGGTGCCGATCAGGGCTGGTACATGGGTTGGTTAGGCAATCTCGTTGGCAACTATATGGAGTGGCGCAACGTTCACAGTCAGCTGGGGGGCCGCTACAAGCTCACCATTCGCTATGCCACCGCCGAGAACCGCAACCTGCAGATTCACGTCAATGGCGAGGACCTGGGATTCCTCGACAACCTGAACAGTGGCGGATGGGACGACGCTTGGAAAACCGTTGACATCGAGGTGACGCTGAAGCCTGGCTTCAATGTTGTCCGTTTGGGTGAGCCCGTGGGCTTCGCTCCCAACATCGACTACATTGAGCTGACGCCCTTGCAGTCAGCCTCCATCGAGGCTGCCGCTGAGGAGCACTTTACCCCCTTGAACCATCGCACCTACGACTTGCAGGGCCGACCCGTCACGGCCTCCACGACGAAAGGCCCCGTCATCATCGACAACAGAATTGTTCTGAACTGAGACGACGTACTTGGAGTGTTGTCTTCCCTAACCCCTCTTCAAATAATCCTCTGCAGGTCTGACTTATTGCCCTCCTACAGGAGGCGAATTGAACCCAGATCGGTCATTAGAAACAATATCCGTAACAGACCTCCCCTAGCTTGAAGAGAAGATTTTGTCCGCTTAAGGACTAAATCGTGTCCGCTTAAGGACAAAAATCTTCAAGCTAGGGGAGGTCTCTTGTGCTAACGACCGATTCGGCCTTATGGTACATCGCGCTTTCTACCTCGGGGGGCTCCTCGGCAGTATTCCGCCAGCCTTTCAGCCCTTGCTTCGCAAAAGATTCGGAAAGATGCAAAACCATTCACATCGGATGTAACAGGCTCATTGCAAGCCACTTATGGTGAAGGGTTCCTTCGGTCAACCCAACCGCGTGTTTACTCGCCATTGAGGGCACAGCCGATGCCTTGGCATCGGTTGCTCTAGAAACGTGAAGGAAAGTGTACAAATAGGTCAACTGCTATATCATCGCCTTATTTCTGCTCTATAGCTCATGTCGTAAGTATGCCATTTACGAATCGTAAGTATGCCATTTACGAATCATAAGTATGCCATTTACGGGTCGTAAACCTATGACTTACGAGTTTAATTCCCGAGAATAAACTCGTAAAACCCGAGAATAAAAACGCGAAACCCGAGAATAAAACGAAAAACATCCTGCATACCCTGCATACCCTGCACGTGCAGGGTATGCAGGGTATGCAGGATGTTTTTCAGTTAAGAACAGAAATAATGATAGCAACGAGCCCTTGTCAACTACCCAGAAGCCACTTATTCACCAAGAGCAGGACATACGAAACGAACCCTTCACCACATTCTCCTGATACACAGACGTATACGCCAAAAGTGAAGGATTAAACCCAAACGCAGTCTCTTGTGCTAACGACCGATTTCCTCTATAAATAGCAACTTTTTATTCTACTGGTGTAAAGGAAATGCTTTATATGGGTTTGGGTTGAACGAATGAAACGAGTCGACAGATTACTGGTCAGGGTTCTCGACGAAGCCTTGGTATTCGGGCACGAGGGCGGCCATGACGGCGTCGTAGGCCTGATTCTTGGTGGCTTCAATATTTTCGGGGCCCTGCCCTACGGGATAGATGGGCTGGTGAATGGTGAGCGATAGGCGGTGCCAATTAACAAAGCTCACACCACGCATGCGCGGCAGGATGTCGAACGAACCGTTGATGGTCAGCGGCACCACGGGCAGCTGCAGCTCGTCGGCCAGCGCAAAAGCGCCTTTCTTGAATTCGCCCATGTGACCTGTGAATGTGCGGGAGCCCTCGGGGAAGACGGTGACGCTGGTGCCCCCTTGCAGGGTCTGACGTGCAGCATCGTAGGTAGCCTTAATCTTCTTCGGCCCACGCTTGTCAACAAAGATGTGCTTGGCCTTGGCACAGGCCCACCCCACGAGAGGTATGCTGCGCAGCTGGTGCTTCATCATCCACTTGAAGTTGCGGTTCAGGTAGCCGTAGATGAGGAAAATGTCGAATGCCCCCTGGTGGTTCGACACGAAGACGTAGCTCTGTGTGCGCTCTAACTGCTCGCGGCCCTCCACCTTTACGGGGATGAGCAACAGCCAGAGCACGATACGCCCCCAGAGGTGGGCGGGATAGTAGCCCCAGAAGTGTCCGCCGCCCAAGGAGCAGCCGATGGCGGTGATCAGTGCCGTCAGGACGGTGGCAAGCAGCCCCAGCGGCAGTGCGATGCATAGCTGATAGACGTAGTATAGATATTTCATAAGACCAAACCTTTTTTACTGTTTTACCTTTTTACTCTTCAGCGTGATGACTACGATTTCGCCTTTCGCACCAAGCCGGAAAGGAATGACGCCTCCCACCCCTTTAGACACGTTGAGGGCCCGCTCACCGACATAGTACATGCCGTCGTGTTCGTGGTAGCGAAGGCTGGCTGGCGACCACCCGAAGAGATTGAGTTGGCCTCCGTGGGTGTGGCCGCTCAAAGTCAGCTGTACGTGAGTGTGAGGCAGGATGCGGCGTCGCCATGAGGTGGGATCGTGTTCCAGCATCACCACGAACACGTCGCGTCCAAGGCCATAGAGTGCCGCGTTGTGGTCGCCCAACTGTGGGAAGCGTCCCTCACCGTCGTTCTCCATGCCGGCAATGACGATGCTGGCTGAGTCGCGACGTATCTTGCTCCAGGCGTTACATAGCAGGTGCCACCCTAACTCGTAGTGGATGGCGCGTGAGCGTCCCAGCTGCTCGTTGACGACAGCAGGATCGCTCTTGTCGATATATTCGGCGTAGTCGTGGTTGCCTAACACGGAGTAGATGCCGTCGGGCGCCTTGATGGTGCTGAGCAACTGGCGGTGGGGCTCCGCCTCGTCGGCAGAGGCATTGAGGAGGTCGCCAGTGAAAACCACAGCGTCGGGATGCTGTGCGTTAATGCTGTCGACGGTGCGGCGTAGCAGTTCCTGGCGCCGACCGTTCATCGACCCCACGTGGATGTCGCTGAACTGTACGATGCGGTAGCCGTCGAAAGCCTCGGGCAGGTCGGCACTGGCATACTCCACGTGTCGTACTTCCAACTGCATCGCGTCGTAATAGCGGCCGTAGACATACGTTAGCAAGGCTGCGATGGAAAAGGTGCCGATGGCTGCCGCCCACCGCTGATGACGGCGACGAATGAACCAAGCCACGATGATGAACAGACATGGCAAAAGCAGGCAGAGCCAGTCGATGAGATAAACGTGGTGGACAATGAATTTGACCATAAGCCGGTGACGTCAGCGGAACTCGACGGGGTGGCCGATGTAAGTGTCGTCGACCTGCCCTTTATTATAAATAATGTGGCCGTTGCAGAGTGTCTGCTCGACGTGCCACTGGTACTGGTGACCTTCGACCGGACTCCAGCCGCAGCGGCTCTCGATGATGTCGGGAGTAACCGTCCATGGGGCATGGGGACGCACGATGACGAGGTCTGCCTGATAGCCGGGGCGTATGAAACCACGGTGACGCACCTCGAAGAGACGGGCAGGGTTGTGAGCCATCAGCTCCACCAACCGCTCTATGGAAAGCACACCGGCATCGACGAGCTCGAGCATGGCCACCAGCGAGAACTGCACCATGGGCATGCCACTGGCAGCACGCCGGCAACCACCCTCTTTTTGTGAGAGCAGGTGGGGGGCATGGTCGGTGGCGACGGTAGTGATGCGGCCATCGGTGAGTGCCTCGCGCAACATGAACTGGTCGACGGGACTCTTCACGGCCGGGTTGACTTTGATGCGTGTGCCAAGACGTGAATAGTCGAGGGCTGAAAAGAGCAGGTGGGCAAGTGTGGCCTCGGCGGTGATGGCGGGGAGGGAGGAGGAAACAGCGGGAGCGAAGAAGTCCAGCTCATCGGCAGTGCTCACATGGGCGATGTGGAGGCGGGCATGGTGCTTCTTGGCCAGTGCAACAGCTTTGGTGGTGGAGGCCAGGCAAGCCTCTTCGCTGCGGATGAAGGAGTGGAGGGCGACGGCTGGATCGTCATCGCCGCCACGGCGGGTTTCCGCCATGTTGCGCTCGATGATGGCAGTGTCCTCGCAATGGGCCATGATGGGCAGGGGACTGGCGGCCTGGAAGATGTGGTCGAGGGCGTCGTCACGGTCGACAAGCATGTTGCCCGTCGATGAGCCCATGAAGAGCTTGATGCCAGGTATGTGGTGTGGGTCGAGCTGTGCGAAGAGCGGGTAGTTGTCGTTGGTGGCACCAAAGAAGAAGGCATGGTTGACGTGGCAGCTGTGGGCGGCACGGCGATACTTATCGTCGAGGGCTTCGAGGGTGGTTGTCTGCGGCACGGTGTTGGGCATGTCGAAGATGGTTGTCACACCACCTGCGGCAGCCGCGCGGCTCTCGCTCTCCATGTCGCCTTTCTCGGTAAGCCCCGGCTCACGGAAGTGTACGTGTGAGTCAATGATGCCGGGCAGCACATAGCAGCCGGAAGCGTTGATTGAAACTGGGGGATTGAGGGTTGCAGATTGACTTGGGTCAGTGATGACATCGACAATCTGCTCGTCCTCGATAAGCAGGTCTGCCTTGAAAGAGCGGCCCTCGTTGATGATGGTGCCGCCAGTAATAAGCATTTGTCCGGTCATTGGTTCTCGCTGATTTCGCCCTTCATACGCGCCATAATCTCACGGGCGGCCCGATAGTACTCACTGACGTAGAAGTCATTGCGGAACTTCGTAGTAGCCTTGCTCATGATTTCCTCAATCTGGGGCGTGAGCATGGGGTACTGGTAGTCGGCCGTCAGCATGCGGAAGGCATAGGGGCCAAGCACATTGTCGAAATTAGAGATGATGAACTGCGTTTCAAGACTGTCCTTCAGCCGTGGCAATTCGGCGGCTTCGGCAGCGAGCTGTTCGTAGATAGCCTTCTCGTCGTAGCCGTCGAGAAACATCTGTGCCTCGCGGTGCGACAGCTCCTCGTGGCGGTTCATCAGCTGCATGTGCTTGTCGAGATAGTCGTAGAGCTCGTCGTTCAGCGGTGTGCCGCTGGCCTTCTGCGTAGCTTTCGAGATGGCGATGCTGATGTTGCCGTTCTCGATGACCACGGGCATGAGGCTCTGGTCGTCCATGAACAGGTAGGCCATCTTTGTGGTGTCGTAGCGTCCGGTAAAGCCGAACACGCCGTGTACGACGTCACACGAGTCAAAGTTTGCCAGTGTGCTGTCTTTCGTCACCTTCAGATAGAGTTTGCTGCCATCGAGGAGCGACACCGACGATGAGCCCTTGATGCTGTAGGTCTCAGTGAAGGTGTCGGCACATGCCGATAAGAGCACGGCCCCCAAGATTGCGTATAGAATTTTGTTCATAGACGTGTAGCTTTTCTTCGCTTTCGCCTACAAATGTACGACGTTATCTTGAAGTAAGGAAAAAAGTTTGCGCAATTTAAGCATTCTCGCAGGCTTTTAGCATTTTTTTGCCTCCTTTTCCAGTTCGGCACTGATTCTGAGCGTTGTATAGAGTTGCAGCACGGCTGCAATGAGCAGCAGCACCACCCAGTTGTTGCGGACGAGGAAAAGGTACGACAGCCAGCTCATGCCTAACGGGTTGCCGTTGCCCACGAACATGAGCAGGGCCGTCAAGAGCAGGAGCACGTCGCTGATGAGCATGATGCGTCGCAGGCGGCGAATGACGAAGTTGCGACCGTCGTAGCTCTGAAGCATCTGCATACTGACGTATGCCATCGCACCAGGGGCGAATATGTAAGGAGCTACGTTAGGCCAGAACAGTGCGGCGACGGCTCCAACAACCATCAGCAGTGCGCCGATGGCGAAAATGGCGGTTTGGAGTTTACTCAACTGTCGCATAGGCTTTGCTCTTTGGGGTGGTTACACCTTCGTCGTCACTGAGGATGAACACGTCCTCATCGTCCATCTTCATAAAATAGCGCTCGCGGGCGATGCGCTCAACAGCCCTCGGGTTATGCTGCAGCTCGTGAATCTGCGACAGGTCGTAGGCGCACTCTGATTCGTAGAACTCTTTCTCCTCTTCCAGCTCAGCGATGCGCTGCTGATGGCTCAGGTGTGCGCGAATGCTGTCCTCGCCGACGAATCCGATGAGCAGGACGCCGAGCGTGATGACAATGATGTACTTCTTGTATTTCATGCGTCCAAAGCGCATGAGCATTTCTTTGACTTTCTTCATGATGGATATACGTTGTTGAGGGGCGTTTCAAGCCAGCTCCAGGTCGAAGGCTTCGCGCAGCTTCTCTATTGATGGGTTCTGGCTGCTCATCAGCTCGAACTGTTCGCGGCGGGTCAGTATCTTCACTTTCTCCTCCTGGGCAGCGACGCGTAGGGCGAGGGTGATGGCACTGTTGTGCAGATAGAGCTTCAGTGTGGCTAGGATGCTACCCTTGATGTTCTCGACCTCGGTCTTGATAATCTCGTTGGGCACCACCAGTTCGATGGCTGGTAATTCGAGAATCTGCGGGTTCATGTTCTTCATGCGGGTGGCAATGCCACTGAGGCGCTGTGGCATGCGGTTGCACATCGACATCCACTGCAGCTCAAGCTCCTCTTGGGTGAATGACTCCTGCGGGTCGTCCTTTTTGTTGTCGATGCCTTGGGTGCCTGGCAGGATGGTCATCTTTTGTGGGTGGGCCTGCTGGCGTATGTTCTGCCATGAGAGACCAAGCTGCGACACTTTGAGGGTGGGAGCGGGGATGCCGGGCTGTCCGGGTTGTCCGGGCTTTCCGGATTGTCCGGAGATTCCGGATTGTCCGGAGATTCCGGGCTTTCCGGAAATTCCGGGCTTCTCAGAGGCTCCGGTCGTTTCGGCGGGTGTTGCCGGGCGGGGTTCAGCGTTGGCAGCTGCGGCTACCTGCGGGGCCGACTGCTTTGTGAGCTGCGTCTGCTGAACAAAGTTTTGGAACAGGGATTTCAGTCGTCTGGGCTTACGCCCACTGGCAGGCCCCTCCTCGGGCTGAGTCAGCTGGCCAATCTCGATGAGCGTCAGTTCGACGAGTAGTCGCTTGTTGCTCGACTGGCGGTAGCTCAGGTCGCACTGGTTGGTGAGCCGCAGAGCATCGTAGAGGAACTTCTGAGGCGTGCGCCGAGCCTGCTCGCTGTAGCGCTGTCGCTGCTGCTCGCTCACTTCGAGCAGTGGCAATGTCTGCTGGTCGCGGGCCATCATCACGTTACGTATGTGGCGTGCCAAGCCTTGGATGAGCAATCCGCCGTCGAAGCCGTTGTTGATGCACGTGTTGAGCAGCACCATCATGTCGCTGACCTTGTTTTCAAGGGCGAGGTCGACGAAGCGGAAGTAGTTCTCGGCATCGAGTACGTTGAGGTCCTCGATGACTTTCTGATAAGTGATGTTCCCCTGACAGAACGATGCCGCCTGATCGAAGATGCTGAGGGCATCGCGCATGCCGCCGTCGGCTTTCTCGGCAATGACGGCCAGCGCCTCCTCCTCGTACTGGATGCCCTCCTTTGCAGCCACCGACTTGAGGTGGTCGATGGTGTTTTGCACCGTCATGCGCTCGAAGTCGTAAATCTGGCAGCGCGAGAGGATGGTGGGCAGAATCTTGTGCTTCTCGGTTGTGGCGAGAATGAAGATGACGTGTGCCGGTGGTTCCTCAAGGGTCTTGAGGAAAGCATTGAAGGCCGACGTCGAGAGCATGTGCACCTCGTCGATGATAAACACTTTGTAGCGGCCTACCTGCGGCGGGATGCGTGTCTGCTCCATGAGCGTCTTGATGTGCTCGACGGAGTTGTTCGATGCTGCGTCGAGCTCGAAGATGTTAAGCGACCGCTGTTCGTTGAACGACTGGCAGCTCTCGCACACGCCGCAGGCTTCACCATCGGCCGTTGGGTTCTGGCAGTTGATGGCCTTGGCAAAGATGCGCGCACAGGTGGTCTTGCCGACGCCACGCGGCCCGCAGAACAGGTAGGCGTGGGCCAGCTTGCCGCTCTTCACCGCGTTCTTCAGCGTGGTCGTCAGAGCCGCCTGTCCCACGACGGTGTCGAAGGTCATGGGGCGGTATTTGCGTGCTGATACGATGTAGTCCATTCTAATCTATGAGGAGTTAAGGGGAGTTAAGGGGAGTTAGGGGGAGTTATGGGACGTTAGTTAGGGGGAGTTATGGGACGTTAGTTCTGGGGGTTAATAGCTTTCGCGATACTTGGCTTCGTCTTTGTCGGCCATCATCGAGAGGTAGCTCTGGTAGCGGCTCTGGGCGATGAGGTGGTCGTCTAATGCCTGCAGCACCGCACAGCCCGGCTCGTGGGTGTGGGTGCAGTTCGAGAAGCGGCAGTCGCGGGCGAAACGGAAGATCTCGGGGAAGTAGCTCGTCAGCTCCTCTGGCTCCATGTCGAACGAGCCGAAGCCCTTGATGCCCGGCGTGTCGATGAGATAGGAAGTCCCTCCCAGCTTTTCCTGACTGGGTGACGTGGCTGCATCAGGACTTTCCGTTGAAGTGGTTTCTCCTTGTTGGGGCGGGGTGACAGTAGGCACCTCAATCATTTCCGAGAATGTCGTGGTGTGCATGCCCATTCCCCACGCCTCGCTGAGGGCAGCCGTGCGCAGGTTGGCACCAGGCACTAAGCGGTTGATGAGTGTCGACTTGCCCACGCCGCTGTTGCCGCTGAGCAGGGTCACCTTGCCGTTGAGCAGCGGTCGCAGCTCCTCCACGCCTACGCCAGTTTGAGCTGAGATGGCGCGGCAGTCGTAGCCGATGGTTTGGTAGAGGTGCATCATCATTTGCTGGTAGTGACGCTCTTCGTCACTGAGCAAATCGCTTTTGTTGAACAGCAGTACCACGGGCACGCGGTAGGCTTCGGCGGATGCCAAGAAGCGGTCGATGAAAGTCGTTGATGTGGGTGGGTAGTTTACCGTGATCAAGAGCAGAGCCAAATCGACGTTGGCCGCCAGGATGTGGCTTTGCTTCGACAGGTTCTGCGACTTACGGATGATGTAGTTGCGACGGTCTTCAATCTCGGTGATCCACATGCCTGAGCTGGCTTCCCCCCCAACCACCACACGGTCACCCACAGCAACGGGGTTCGTGCTGCGGATGCCCTTCAGGCGGAAGTTGCCCTTGACCTTGCACTCCACCAGCTGCCCGTCGTCGGTGCGGACGGTGTACCAGCTGCCAGTGTTCTTGACGACGAGGCCCTTCAATGGTTAATGATCAATGGTTACACGGTCATAATCTCCTTGTTCTTCGCGTCGAGCAGTTCATCAAGTTTCTTGATGTACTTGTCGTGAATCTTCTGGAGCTCCAGCTCGGCGTCCTTCTCGTTATCCTCCGACAAACCGTCCTTGATGGCTTTCTTCAGCTTGTCCTTGATGTCGCCGCGCACGTTGCGCACCTCGACTTTTGCCTTCTCGGCAATCTTGGCACACTGCTTGGTAAGGTCGCGGCGGCGCTCCTCGGTAGGCTGGGGGATGGCCAGACGAATGACCTCGCCATTATTCTCAGGCGTGATACCTACGTCGCTGCCCATGATGGCCTTCTCGATGTCCTTAATCTGCTTGCGATCCCACGGCTTGATAGCAATGGTTCGCGCGTCGGGGCAGTTCACTGTTGCCACCTGGTTCAGGGGCACCTTCGATCCGTACGATTCCACACGCACGCCGTCAAGGATGGCCACGTTGGCGCGACCTGCACGAATGCGGCTCAGCTCCTCTTCCAGGAACATGGCAGCCATCTCCATTCTCTCTTCCGCTTTCTTAAGCGTCTCTTTTACGTCTATCATATTTTTTATGCCTGTGTTAGGTTTTCTGTTCACAAAATTAGTGCTTTTATTTGGATTGCGCAACAAAATCGCACAGTTTTTAAAAAAAAAACGCAAAGAAAAGGCATTTTTAGCAAAAAAACTCGTATCTTTGCACCTACATTATCCAATACTCGTTACCTAAACTATATCGCGCGTATGTCAAAGCAAACCAGCAAGTACCTCCTCGCCAGTGACCGCGATGACCTTTGGGGGCTCACCATCACTACTGTTGGCTACGAGGAAATTCTGCCCGGCGACCCTTATCCCACCCACGGGCATGCCGACGGTTACTATTTTGACCTCACGAAGGGCCGCGTGCTCAGTGAGTACCAGATGCTCTACGTCGTCGAGGGTAGTGGTGTGTTCCACAGCCATAACGTCAAGGAGGCCAAGCTCAGCGAGGGCGACATCTTCCTGCTCTTCCCTGACGAGTGGCACTCTTATCACCCCTCCGCCAAGACTGGCTGGAAGAAGTATTGGATAGGTTTCCGTGGCTATATCATGGACGACCGCGTGCGTGCCGCCTTCCTTTCACCAACCAAGCCCATCTATCATGTGGGTTACTCGCCTGAGATTGTTCACCTTTACAAACAGGCCTACGATACGGCTTTCGAGGAGGCTGCCTACTCACAGCAGTTGTTGGCAGGCATCGTCAACCACCTGTTGGGATTGATGTACATGAAGGAGCGCAACATTGTGCTGATGAATCGTAACCAGAGCCACGTCGACATGATTGCCCGTGCTCGTATGCGCATCCGTGAATCGCTCGAAAACCCCATCACCATTCAGCAGATAGCTGAGGATATCGGCGTCAGCTACTCTAGTTTCCGGAAGCTCTTCAAGGAGCACACTGGTTTCTCGCCAGCCACCTATCAGCAGGATCTCCGCCTCCAACGTGCCAAGGAACTGCTCTCGACTACCGATATGAGTATCAAGGAGATAGCCTATCGTCTCAATTTTGAGTCCCCAGACTATTTCTCTGCCAAGTTCAAGCAGAAGACAGGTCGCAAGCCCAGCGAGCTACGCAATTTTAGGTAACTCCGAGAAGTCTCACAGTTTGCTCCGAGAGGTCTCACACACTTCTCCGAGAAGTCTCACACACTTCTCCGAGGAGTCTCATGGTCTGCTCCTAGAAGTCTTATAGTCTGCTCCGAGCGTACTCATTGTTTGCTCCGAGCGGGCTTCCCTCCCTACAACTGACGTTTCGGACTCATCTTTTTTTATACGCGTGCGCGCAACCTTAGATAAATATAAGGTATTCCCACAAATAATCGCCTTTCTTATCAAAAACCGTGGTTGTATTATCAAAATGTAATGTTTTGCATCAAGAAAAAACCGTATCTTTGCACGCTAGAAAACCTGATTAAAACTAATCTAAAGAATAAATATGGAGCAGAACAAGTATTTCTTCGCTGTAGACCTTGGTGCTACCAGTGGAAGAACCATCGTAGGCAACATTGCCGACGGCCACATTGCCTTGGAGGAGGTGACACGCTTTCCCAATAACCTTATAGAGCAGGGAGGCCACTACTACTGGGATATTCACGCCCTTTACTTCGAGATTATCAAGGGTCTGAAAGAGGTGGCTCGGCGTGGATTGGAGATTACCTCCATCGGCATCGACACTTGGGGCGTCGACTTCGTTTGCATTGGTGACGACGGTGCTATCCTTCGCAATCCGCGTGCCTATCGCGACCCCATCACCTTCGATGCCATGGACGACTACCTGAAACATGTCATCTCTAAGAAGGAGGTCTACGACGTGACGGGCATACAGTTCATGAACTTCAACTCGATCTTCCAGCTCTATGCCATGAAGCGTGAGCAGAACAGCGCCTTCCGCAATGCAGCGAAGATACTCTTCGTGCCTGACGCCTTGTCGTGGATGCTCACCGATAACATGGTGTGCGAATACACCATCGCCTCCACCTCGCAGCTGCTCGATCCGCGCACGAAGCAGCTCGACGAGCGCCTGCTGGCCTCGCTGGGCCTCTCGCGTGCCAAGTTCGGCCGAATGGTGCAACCAGGAACCGTCATCGGCGTGCTCACCGACGAGGTGCAGCGTCTCACGGGTCTCGGTCCTGTGCCTGTCATCGCCGTCGCTGGTCACGACACTGGCTCGGCTGTTGCCGCCGTGCCCGCCAAGGACGAGCATTTCGCCTACCTGTCGAGCGGCACGTGGAGCCTTATGGGCATCGAGACGAAGGATGCCATCATCAGCGACCTGAGCTATGAGCGCAACTTCACCAACGAGGGTGGCATCGAGGGCACGACCCGCTTCCTGAAGAATATCTGCGGCATGTGGCTCTATGAGCGCTGCCGCTTGGAGTGGCCCGAGGAGGTGCGCAAGCTCTCGCACCCCGAACTGCAAGGACAGGCCATGACCGTCGAGCCTTTCCGCTCGATCATCAACCCCGACGACCAAATGTTCGCTGCCCCGTCGAGCATGATTGGTGCCATTCAGCAGTACTGCCGCGACACCAACCAACCCGTTCCCGAAACACCTGCTGAGATCTGCCGCTGCATCTTTGACTCGCTCGCCCTCCGCTACCGTCAGGTGTTCACGTGGCTGCAGGAGTTTGCCCCGTTTAGCCTCAACGTGCTGCACATCATTGGTGGCGGCTCGCTGAACAAGTATCTCAACCAGTTCACCGCTAACTCGACAGGAGCCACCGTGCTGGCTGGCCCTCAGGAGTGCACCGCCATTGGCAACATCATGATGCAGGCAAAAGCTGCAGGCATGGTGGACGACATCTGGCAGATGCGCGCCATCATCGCTGCCTCAACCGAAATGGTGAAGTACGAGCCGCAGGACAAGGAGCAGTGGGATGCCGCCTACGAGAAATACCTATCAATAGTAAACAAGAAGTGAATTTGGAACCTTAAATTCTCATAAATCTCTCACAAAATCTTTTGTAGGATGAACTTAGAAGATAAGAGAAGAGACTACTTGAACAAGATGTACAACATCATTGGTGCAGCCATGGATTTGTACAATGAGTTAGGTTATGGCCTTTCAGAACCTATATATCAGGAGTGTCTCTCTATCATCTGTTCCGAGAAAGATATTCCCTGGGAACGCGAAAAGACGATGACAATGTCATTTCACGGACATGAACTGAAAAAGAAATACATAGCAGACTTCGTTTGCTACGGTGACTTGATAGTTGAACTTAAAGCCGTTTCAGAAATAAATGCTGACCATCGAGGACAATTATTCAACTATCTGCGCATGACTGATGCATACGCCGGTCTTCTTATCAACTTCGGAAATCCCAAACGACTCGTATCGGAGCGTTACATCTACGACTATGTTACTGGTAATTATGAATATGTTAGGAGTCAAAAAGATTTTGTGTCCGATTTGTGAAAATTTAAGGTTCTTTGGAATAATACAACTTAGTTAAATACATAGTTAAAGTTATGAAAGCAAATCTTATTGAACAGGCTTACGCCGTAGCAAAAGAGCGCTACGCAGCCATTGGCGTCGACACCGACGCAGTACTTAACCAGCTTCAGAAGCAGCAGCTCTCACTGCACTGCTGGCAGACCGACGACGTTGTCGGCTTCGAGCGCAACGAGGCTCTCTCGGGTGGCATCCAGACCACTGGTAACTATCCCGGCCGTGCTCGTACCATCGACGAGGTGCGCCAGGATATCGAGTTCGTGAAGACCCTCCTCGGCGGCAACCACCGTCTGAACCTCCACGAGATCTATGGCGACTTCGGCGGCAAGTTCGTCGACCGCGACCAGTGCGGCGTCGAGCATTTCCAGAGCTGGATTGACTGGGCCAAGGAGAACAACATGAAGCTCGACTTCAACAGCACCTCGTTCTCACACCCCAAGAGCGGCGACCTCTCGCTGGCCAACCCCGACAAGGGCATCCGCGACTTCTGGATTGAGCACACCAAGCGCTGTCGCCGCATTGCCGATGCCATGGGTAAGGCTCAGAACGACCCCTGCATCATGAACATCTGGGTACACGACGGCATGAAGGACATCCCCGTGCAGCGTAAGAAGTACCGTGAGATCCTCGCTGCCTCGCTCGACGAGATCATGGAGGAGAAGCTCGACGGCGTGAAGAACTGCTTCGAGGCTAAGCTCTTCGGCATCGGCCTGGAAAGCTACACCGTCGGTTCACACGACTTCTACACCGCCTACTGCGCTACCCGCAAGCAGATGTACACCCTCGACACCGGCCACTACGAGCCCACCGAGAACGTCTCCGACTTCGTCTCGACGCTGCTGATGTACGTGCCCGAGCTGATGCTCCACGTCAGCCGCCCCGTGCGCTGGGACAGCGACCACGTGACCATCATGAACGACCAGACGCTCGACCTCTTCAAGGAGCTCGTCCGCAGCGACGCCCTCGACCGCGCCCACGTAGGTCTTGACTACTTCGATGCCTCCATCAACCGCATCGGTGCCTACATCATCGGCAGCCGCGCCACCCAGAAGTGCATCCTCCAGGCCATGCTCGAGCCGAAGGCTAAGCTGCGCGAGTACGAGGACAACGGACAGTACTTCGAGCGTCTCGCCCTGATGGAAGAGGCCAAGTCGATGCCGTTCGGCGCTGTCTACGACTACTTCAACCTGAAGAACAACGTGCCTGTTGGCGAGGAGTTCATCGCTGCCATCCAGCAGTACGAGAAGGATGTCACCAGCAAGCGCTAATCTTTTCCGTTCATAACAACAAGAGAGAGGATGCATTTCCGTGCATCCTCTTCTCTTACACCAACCATACCACACATGAGAACTATTACTACCCTGATGCTTCTGCTGTTTGTGACAGCAACAGCTGTGGCTGATGAACTGAGAGAAGGCTTTGAACAGGGAATGCCCACGTCGGCACCCTCGTCGGAAACCACTGTGACACTGTCGTCGGGACAATGGCGGCTGAAAGGTGTCTATGCCAAAAGTGATAATGGCAGCAAGCGAGCCACCATGAGTGGCAATGGCTACTTGGTGACGCCAGTGCTCAGCCAGCCCGGCAGAGTGTCGTTCGTCCACCGGGCATCGGGTAGTGGAAAGAAACTGCTGGTGGAGAAGTCTGTCGATGGGGGAAACTCGTGGACAGAGATTGGCACGTCTACCGTGTCGTCGTCGACACCCTATGGCAGCAGTTCCTACAAGGTGAACTCCACGGAAGCTGATACTGAGGTGCTGCTGCGCTTTACTGCCCTGAGTGCCACCATTTACATCGACGATATCGTCATCACCCTCCAGTCGGCCACGCCTGACACGCCAGCCGAGCCGGAGGATTCAACCTATATCACCACCGGCATACCCATCCCCACAAAACCCTTCCCAACACCGCTGCACGAATACTTCATTGCGCCCGATGGCAGCGATGAAAGTGGTGACGGCAGCATTGAGAAACCTTGGCAGAACCTACAGTATGCGGTCGACAAGGCTGTAGCAGGCGATCATATCGTGTGCCGTGGAGGAACGTATAAGCCGACGATGAAGAAAGACGGGAAGAAGTATACCGTGCGTATCACGACTTCAGGCACGGCTGAGGCTCCCATCGTCATCCGCAACTATCAGGACGAACGCCCCGTCTTCGACTTCGAGCAGCAGCTCATCGACCAGAGCGTGGGCGACCGAGGCGTCTTGATGACGGGCAACTACTGGTGGCTTTTCGGACTGCATATCACCCATGCGGCTGACAATGGCATCAAGCTTGAAGGATCGCACAACCGCATTGAGCGCTGTGAGTTCAGCTACAATCTCGATACGGGCCTGCAGCTGGGCTTCGGCCATAAGTTTAGCGACACCTTCCCCAACCTCAGCAAGAACGATGGCACCTACTGCGCCTATAACGACATCATCGACTGCGACTCCCACCACAACTGCGACTACGACTCTAACTATGGCAGCGATGCCGATGGCTTTGCCTGCAAGATGCACAACGGGCGCGGCAACCGCTTCATACGCTGTCGGGCTTGGCACAACAGCGACGATGCGTGGGATCTCTATGAGACCGACTTCGACGTCATCCTGGCTGAGTGCTGGGCATGGGACTCCGGCAAGGCCGAAGACCATCTCTGGGTGAAGGATTACATCAGGAAGAGCAGCAACATGTCGTTCTCGGGCAATGGCAACGGCATTAAGCTGGGGGGCAATGGCGAGGGCGGCTCATCGCGGGGCATTCACTATGCCTACAACTGCATCGCCTTTAACTGCAATGCCGGCAGCTCCGTGAAAGGCTTCGACTGCAACAGCCACAAGGACGGGCACGTCATCATTGGTTGTCTGGCCTTCAACAACAGCTATGACTACATGTTTGAGTCGGGCGGCTCTGATACTAATACCAAGTTCTACAACAATATCTGTCTGGGCAGACAGGAGATCTCTGTCGGAACCGATGACTACAATGCCCTGGCGACACCCATGTCGAAGAACGGATGGACTCATCATCTGGTAACCGGCATCGGGCAGGACGACTTCCTCTCGCTCGACGAGGAGGATGCGCTCAAGCCCCGTGCCATCGACGGCTCGCTGCCCCGTCGCTTTGGCCGACTGGCTGCTGATAGCCGAATGATCGATGCCGGCAATGCTGCCTACGACGTTCCCGACAACCTGATTGCTGACTTCCCCTTCCTGAAGCGTACCTTGACGGGCACTGCTCGTGACCTCGGCCCCTACGAGCGTTCGCAAACCGATGCTTCCTGCATTGACGCCTTGAACTGCTTTGAGCTAAGCACTTTCAGGAACAAGCAGATAGAGCATGGTCGTTTGGTTATCATTGATAGCGCTGGCCATCGCTATAACGCTATGGGACAAAGATGTGCAAACAGCATGAATAGATAATGCTTAACTAGGATTTTTTTTAAAAAGTGATAGTACGCTCGTAATTTCTGCAGTATCAGGTTTGTGGTTTGCAGATAGGCCGTATGTTCTTGCAAACAGAATCTTCGGCAATGAAAATTTAGTTGTAAAAGTTTGGCTGTAAAGAAAATAATTCGTACCTTTGCAAAGTAAATAAAACAAATCTCTAAAACGTATGGAAATTTTAATCGGACTTATCATTATTGCCATTGGCGCATTCTGCCAATCGTCGTGCTACGTACCTATCAATAAGATCAAGGACTGGTCGTGGGAGTCGTACTGGATTGTGCAGGGCGTGTTTGCATGGCTAGTGCTGCCGTTCCTCGGCGCACTGCTTGCCGTCCCCGAGGGACAGTCGCTGTTCGGACTCTTTGCTAGTGCACCGTCGTTCAACGTGTGGATGACCATTCTCTTTGGTGTCCTCTGGGGCGTGGGCGGCCTGACGTTCGGCCTCAGCATGCGCTACCTTGGTGTGGCACTTGGCCAGTCCATTGCGCTTGGCACCTGTGCCGGCTTGGGCACCATCATGGGGCCCGTGCTGCTCAACATCTTCTTCCCCGAGACCGACCCGCTGTCGAAGCTGACCTTTGCCGTCATCCTGGGCGTCGTGGTTACGCTGGTTGGCATTGCCATCATCGGCGTGGCAGGTTCGATGAAGTCGGCATCGCTCTCTGAAGAGGAGAAGAAAGCTGCGGTGAAGGACTTCAACTTCCCCAAGGGCATTGTTATCGCCCTGCTCGCCGGCTTCATGAGCGGCTGCTTCAATGTCGGTTTGGAGTTCGGTAAGGACATCAACTTCGGCGAGCTCACCGACCCGATGTTCCGTACGTTGCCGGCCACGTTCCTCGTGACGCTGGGTGGCTTTGTCACCAATGCCGTCTACTGTTTCTACCAGAACCAGAAGAACCACACGTGGGGTGACTATGCCAAGAAGGCCGTTTGGGGCAACAACCTGCTCTTCTGTCTGTTGGCCGGCGCCCTGTGGTACTCGCAGTTCTTCGGATTGTCGCTCGGACGCTCCTTCTTCGAGACAGGCGGCACGATGGACACCCTCTCGTTCTGCATCCTCATGGCACTGAACGTCGTGTTCTCAAACGTCTGGGGCATCATCCTCAAGGAGTGGAAGGGCTGCTCGCAGAAGACCATCATGGTACTCGTTTGTGGCATCATCGTGCTCATCATCTCCTCGTTCCTGCCACAGTTCATTGGCTAAGTAGGTAGAGGAAAACAGTCCCTTGGCCAAGTAGCAAGAGAAAGCAGAAACAATCGTCCCGCACTTTCCCCACCCCAAAAGCGGGTGTGGAGAGTGCGGGTTATTTCAATAGTCCAGAGACCATGTCCCTAAGCGCTTCAAAGGGCCTTTGGGAATGGTGGTCCACTTTTCGCGCGGCTTGATGCTGTCGTCGAAGGCGTTGGAGACGACCTGCTGACGCTTGTGTGTCAGGTAGTTATAGCTGATGGTCTCGTCCTCCCCCGACATGCGCGACAGGGAGTGCTGTTCTTCGCCAATGAGGTAGAAGTCGCCGTCCTGAAAGCGGAAAACGTAGGTGACGTTTGGCGAGCCGTAGCTACCCATGGTCATGAACGCCTCGATGCCAATGGTCATCGTGCCGCGCGGCGTGATGTTGATGGCGTAGTCGATCATTGTGTACTCGTCGACAGTGGCAGGCATCACCTCGTCGTACGTTTTCCATAGTCGAAAGCGCCCACCGTCGGTGCCAAAGTAGATGGCCAGCAGGGGCTGGTTGAAGTTGTAGGCATAGCCATCGTCGCGCACTTTGATATGTGCCGAGTCGTTGGGCAGTGCGATGAGGGCCAAGTCGGCAACGCCGTCCTTGTTCAGGTCGCCGACGCTCTCGGTGTGCCACCACCCTTCGGGCACGATGTAATCGACCGATGTGCCTGTGGACTTCAACTCCTGTGCTCCGCAGAGCAGTGGCAGCAAGGCCAGTAATGTCAGTAGTTCTTTCATACCTTCTATATTACACACCACAGAGACACAGAGTTCACAAAGAAATAAACCTCTGTGTTCTCTATGTCTCTGTGGTGAATTTATTCTCGTTGTCTGCTTTCATCTTTGAAAAATGCGCTGCAAAGATACATATTTCCCGCGACACGACCAAATATTCCTGCCTTTTTTTCAGGCCGCCACCCTCTGCGTCAAGCACCGGTGAACTTGCCGACAAAGAGAATGACGCCAGAGGAGGCTTCGCGAATGACGTAGACGAAGGGATGGTCGGCGTGGAAAGTGGCCGTGGGAATGGTTTCGGGCATAGCAGCATTGACATAGCCCTCTGCAACTGTCACTGCTGCCGCCTCCGAGCCTTCTTCATTCACCTTGATTTTGGCCTTCTGGCGCATCATGGAGATATAGACA
Source organism: Prevotella sp. (assembly GCA_017417465.1). Lineage (GTDB taxonomy): Bacteria > Bacteroidota > Bacteroidia > Bacteroidales > Bacteroidaceae > Prevotella. The sequence continues at coordinate 119,498 of JAFPZD010000014.1, forward strand.
GGAAGACTGCACATATTGCATATCTCAGTATTGTTGGAGTCGAAAGTCCGATGGATGCCCATCTTCTGTAACAAGCTGATCAGTCCGCCTTCCATGTTGTCGGTATCCGAGGATGTCTCATAGCGGGGCAACTTCAGGTCAACCTCGTGGGTGCGGGCACCACTCATCGGTGTGTTGGCGTAGCCCAGTGTCCACCCCGTTTGCGCGAGGTAGTCAATGACGTCGTCGGTAGTCTTTCCATCTTCGGGCAGCAGCACGGTCATGGTCCACATTTTATTGCCATAGGGTATTTCGACGGCCGAGTAGGTTTCGTTCTTGGTATATCTTATCAGCACGTCCTGGTGCATCATCGGCAACTTTGTGGTACCGCCTTGGGTGGTGAAGGTCTCGTTCTTGGTGTTTTTGGGGTCGAATTTTGAGGTCCAGTCCGCCTTGAAGTAGATGGCATTCAGCAGGTACGACATCGCGTCGGGCTTGACCGCATCAATAATGTTCGGAATCATGCCTCTGGTCTTCTCGTTACACCATTTGTTGATGGCTTCCGTCGACTTCTTGACATCATTAAAGTCGAGCGTTGCAGCCTTTGCATCATAGTAGGTCTTCATGTCGGCTTCGAACTGCGACTTCAGCACGTAGTTCTTGTTCAAGAAGATGGCGTTCGCAATGTTCAGCGTCACCTTCTCGTCCACCTTTGGCAGATTGTCAATGAGGTTCTTGCAGTAGTCGTTCACGGCCTGGATGCCACCCTCGTGGAAGCCGAGTGTCTGCTCGAGTTCCTTCTCCGTCTGACCTGTGGTCGCATCGTTCACCATCCCTAAGACGTAGGTGATGCTCAGCGGTGAGTAGATAAAGCTCTTCTCACTCTTGTCAGCATCATTGGCTGTCTTCAAGTAGTTCAGCGCAAACTGGTTGTTGTCGTTAACAAACAGCTTTTGCGGTTCGGTCAACTGAATCGGCTTTATGTCCGCCACCATGTTCACAACTTTCTTGACCGTATCAGAATCTTCGTCTGATGTGGAGCACGACAGCATCAGCATGCTGCCAATGGCCATTGCCGCCATAAGGAATAAATACTTTTTCATCTTGTTGTTTCAATTATTGTTTTTGCATATAGAACGTGGGAAAAGGCAAAACTTGCACGGACAAACGTTAAAGAGTGCAAACAAGTCCACTGCTCATAATGAAAAACCCTCAACGCTTCACAGCGTCGAGGGCCCCTATAATTGTCAGTAGTTGTTTTTTAAATCTTTTACCTTAAAAGAACGTCATACCATCAAACCTTGCTTATGAAACATCGATTATTTTTTATGCTATGAGAACTTCGTTACCCTGAATGCCTTTCTGGTATTGACCCGCAGCTGCCACGAGGACTGCTGCCTAAGATTATATATGAACGCGTATGTAACTCTATCGTGGCAGGTTGAACGCACGGCTCATCTCCTGCATCTGCTCATCGCTCATGCCCTCGGGTTCGTAGCCCATGCCCTTGGCGTTGATGTAGATTTTGGCAGACTTCGAGAGCACGTCGATCTGATCGAAGGCGTCCATCACGTCGAGGCCTTTGGCGAAGACGCCGTGCTTCTCCCACATGACCACGTCGTAGTCTTCGAGCTCCTTCAGTGTGGCGTCGGCCAGCTCGTTGGAACCAGGCAAGGTGTAGGGCACAATGCCCAAGCCTAACGGGCAGAAAGCCTTCGTCTCGGGAATCATCGACCAAAGGATGCGCGTCAGCACGTCCTTGCCTAAGAACGCACGATTGTGGCTCATGGCAACCAGCTCTATGGGGTGAGTGTGAACGGTGGCCCGATAGGGTGAACCGCTCTCGATGAGGTGGGCGTGCACCGTCAGGTGGCTGGGCAGCTCGCTGGTGGGCATCACAGCCTCGTCGGCGATGATGACGTAGCTGGCGCAGTCGTCAAGGATGCGGATAATGCTACCGTTCTGCATTGGCCAGCGGGCGAGGTCGCGCATGCGCTTGCCCGTACCTTTACAATAAAAGTAGCAGCCTTTCAGTGCGGGCAGTGTCACGCCGATCTGCTTGACGTCGCTGATGGCGGGCAGCTGCCGAATGTCGTCGTCGACCAGCTCAGTGACGTTCACGGTGATGTTGCCGCCATTGCGCTCGGCCCACCCGTTTTGCCACAAGTAGCCAGCCACCTCAGCAATCTTTTCCACCTCGCACTTCAGTGCCGGTCTTCCTTCAAGAATACTCTTCATATTTATTATCAGTAGTAATGGTTCTTGGTTTACGGCTGCAAAGGTACGGCTTTTTTGGGTGTGTAAACATCACTATTTGATTTTTTGCCCCGAAAATCTGACATGTGGTGCAGAAAAGTGTCTGTGAACTCTTAATTTATCAAAAAAATACAGCCGTATGCTTCTTTTTCGCAACTTTTTAGTATCTTTGCAGGCAGTTTGTTTAACTCTACTAAACCAAAACATTATTCTTATGAAAGACTTACAAATGTACATTAATGGCCGCTTTTGCGAGAGCCGCAGTGGGAAATGGATTAACGTGTTGAACCCCTCGACTGAGGAAGTCATATCACGCCAGCCGGAAGGCACCATCGAGGACGTGAACGAGGCACTCGACGCCGCACGTGCCGCCCAGAAGGCTTGGGCCAAGACTCCCGCAATCGAGCGTGCTGGCTACCTGCTGAAGATTGCTGCTGGCATCAAGGCCCGCGAGCAGGAGTTCACTGAGATTATCATGCGCGAGCAGGGTAAGACCCGCAACTGGGCTGCCATCGAGGTGGGGGCTACCATCGCCTACTTCGAGTATATGGCATCGTTCGCACGCCACATCGAGGGTGAGATTATTCCCAGCGACCGCCCCAACGAGACCATTCTGCTGACGAAGAAGCCCATTGGCGTCGTCGCCGGCATCCTGCCTTGGAACTTCCCCTTCTTCCTAATTGCCCGCAAGGCCGGTGCTGCCCTCATCGCTGGTTGCACCATTGTCATCAAGCCCAGCCAGCTGACGCCTGAGAACTGCACCGAGTTTGCCAAGGTTGTGGCTGAGACGGGCCTGCCCGCTGGTGTCATCAACATCGTCACGGGTAAGGGTAGCGTCATTGGTAACGAGATGGCTGGAAGCCCGAAGATCGATATCGTCAGCGTTACGGGTAGCGTCTCGGCTGGCGAGAGCATCATGGCTGCTGCTTCGAAGAACATCACGAAGGTGAGCCTCGAGCTGGGTGGCAAGGCTCCCGCCATCGTCATGAAGGATGCCGACCTGGAGCGTGCTGCACAGTGGATCGTCGACAGCCGCATTGGCAACAATGGCCAGATCTGCAACAACGCTGAGCGCGTCTACGTGCAGAAGGATGTGAAGGATGAATTTACGAAGATACTGGTCGAGAAGATGAAGGCCGTCAAGGTGGGAGACCCTTGCGCCGACGAGAGCGTCGACATGGGCCCGCTGGTGGAGGCCCGTGCACTGGAGAGCGTCACCGAGAAGGTGGAGCGCGCCATCAAGCAGGGTGCCAAGCTGCTCTGCGGTGGTCACCGCGTGGGCGAGAAGGGCTACTTCTATGCTGCCACTGTGCTCGACGACTGCCGTCAGGACATGGACATCATCCATGAGGAGACCTTCGGCCCTGTCATCCCGCTCATCACGTTTGAGACACTCGATGAGGTCATCGCCATGGCTAACGACTGTGAGTATGGCCTGGCTAGCTCCATCTTCACCAACGACCTGAACACGGCCGTCAAGGCATGCCGCGAGCTCGAGTTCGGCGAGACCTATGTCAACCGCGAGCACTTCGAGGCCATCCAGGGCTTCCACGCTGGCGTGAAGAAGTCGGGCATTGGTGGTGCCGACGGCAAGCATGGCGTCGACGAGTACCTCGTCACCCATGTCACGTATTTGGATACTTGGGAGTAACTATAGCCCCCTTACGACACTATGAAAATCGGACTATTCATTCCATGTTACGTCGACGCGCTCTACCCCGAGGTAGGCGTGTCGACATTTAAGTTGCTTAAGAGCCTTGGCGTCGACGTCGACTACCCCGAGAAGCAGACGTGCTGCGGACAGCCGATGGGCAACGCAGGCTTCGAGCGCATGGCAGTGCCACTGGCCGAGAAGTACGACGAGCTATTCAGTGGCTACGACTACGTGGTGGCACCGTCGGCCAGTTGTGCCGCTTACGTGAAGGTGTTCCACCCCAACCTGATGAAGGGGAAGACGTGCGTCGCCGCCCAGAAAACCATCGACGTGGTGGAGTTCCTCCACGATGTGTTGAAGGTGCAGTCGCTGCCCGCCCGTTTCCCTCACAAGGTCAGCGTGCATAACTCATGCCATGGCGTGCGCGAGCTGGGCCTCTCATCGCCATCTGAACGTAACGTGCCACGCTTCAACAAGATCATCGACCTGCTGCGCCTTGTCGATGGTATTGAAATCTTCGAGCCAGAACGCCCCGATGAATGCTGTGGCTTCGGCGGTATGTTTGCCATCGAGGAGCAGGCCGTCTCTGAGCGTATGGGCATCGACAAGGTGAAGCGCCATATCGCCACTGGTGCCGAGTATGTCACTGGTCCCGACTCGTCGTGCCTGATGCACATGCAGGGCGTGGCGCAGAAGCAGGGGCTCCCCATCCAGTTTATTCATGTCGTTCAAATTCTTGCTGCCGGCCTATGAGTACCTTACATTCAAAAGCTGCGCAGGACTACCTGCGCGACGACGCCGTGGTGAGTCGCCACGACAACACTTTCTTTGGCATACGTCAAAAGCGCGACCGCATGGCACAGGCACTGCCAGAATGGGAGGACCTGCGCGAGGCCGCCAGCCAGATTAAGAAGCACACCGTCACCCACCTGGCCGACTATCTCGAGCAGTTCGAGGCACGTGCCACTGAGAACGGCGCCCACGTACACTGGGCGAAAGATGCCGACGAGTACAACCGCATTGTACTCGATATCCTCAACGCCAAGGGCGTGAAGAAGGTTGTCAAGAGTAAGAGCATGCTCACTGAGGAGTGTCATCTCAACGAGAGCCTTGAGCGCAATGGCATCGAGGTGGTGGAAACCGACCTTGGCGAGCGCATCCTGCAGATGATGAAGCTGGCCCCCAGCCACATCGTCGTGCCTGCACTCCATGTCCATCGTGAGGACATCGGCAACTGCTTCCGTAAGAAGATTGCCGACTACGAGGCCATTGCCGACAGCTATCCCGGTGGTCGCCCGCAGGATGAGAACGACCCCACGTTCCTTACCTATGTGGCACGCATGCACCTGCGCCAGCAGTTTATGGAGGCCGGCGCCGGCATGACAGGTGCCAACTTCGGTATCGCCGCTACTGGCGACATCGTCGTTTGCACCAACGAGGGCAACGCCGACATGTCGACAAGCATCCCTAAGCTGCACATCGTCTCGATGGGTATTGAGAAGCTTATACCCGACTACAAGTCGATGGGCGTCTTCCAGCGCATGGTGGCCCGCAACGGCACCGGTCAGGAGACGACCGTGTACACCAGCCATTTCCGTGGCCCACGGCCAGGCGGCGAGATGCACATCATCCTCGTTGACAACGGGCGCAGCGATATCCTCGGCAACGAGGAGCACTGGCAGACGCTGAAGTGCATGCGCTGCGGCGCCTGCATGAACACGTGTCCCGTTTACCGCCGCTCGGCTGGCTATAGCTACACCTACTTCATCCCCGGCCCCATCGGCCTGAACCTCGGCATGCTGCGCGACCCGCACAAGTACCACGACAACGTGTCAGCATGTTCACTCTGCTGCTCGTGCGACAACGTCTGTCCCGTCAAGGTCGACCTCTCTACACAGGTCTATCGGTGGCGGCAGCAGCTCGAGAGCCTCGGACACGACAATAAGCAGAAAAAGCTGATGTCGCAGGGCATGGGATTCCTCTTCAATCATCCTGCCCTCTACACAGGCGCTCTGCGCCTCTCGCCAATGGTCAACTGGGTGCCAGGACCACTTATCAACCTGTCCATCAATCCCTGGGCCTATAGTCACAAGATGATGAAGTTCCCCAAGAAGTCGTTCCACCAAATCTGGAAGGAGAAAAAGCTATGAGTACAAGAGAAGACATCCTTGCAACGCTTCGCCGTAACACCCGCGAAACGTATGACATGCCCGACCTCGACGCGCTGAGGCCCATCACCTACGCTGACACCTTGGCGGAATTCAAGACGAAGGTCACCACCGTGGCTGGTGCCAAGCTGATTGAGATGAAAGCTGGCGACACACTCGACGACGTGGTGCGGCAGGCCTATCCTGACGCAGGAATAAAGGCCAGCAACCTGCCCGGCGTTACTGCCGACATGAATCCTGACACCGTCAGCGAGGTACAAGAGTTGGAAAAGGTCGACGTCGGTATCGTCGAGGGCCGCATCGGCGTGGCTGAAAACGCCTGCATCTGGATACCACAGCAGATGAAGGAGCGTGCACTGCTTTTCGCCAGCCAGCGTCTCGTCGTCGTGCTCAGTCGCGACGCCATCGTTAACAATATGCACGAGGCCTACAACCTTATCGACAAGTCGCCTGACTACTTCCGGCAGTACAAGTTTGGAGCCTTTGTCAGTGGTCCCAGCAAGACCGCCGACATCGAGTCGGCACTGGTTTATGGAGCACAGGCAGCACGCGCACTGACGGTCGTGCTGCGGTGAGTTGAAAAATGTGCCCGCTTTGGGTTAAAAAAATCAAAAGCGGGCACACGGTTGCAATTTAATGCAGAAAATATTTTGTCAATCCACCCTTTTGTTGTACCTTTGCAACCGCAAAGCCTAACCTTACTTACCTTAAATTTATAACTTCAAAAACACCCACCTAAAAAGTGCACCCACTGGAGAGCGGGCGCACTTTTTTCTGTGTGTCGGGCATGACAGTAACCTAGCTGGTTCAACCCCAGCCGCGGGTATTTACCGCCAAGCGAAGCGAACGGCAAGTCGTTGCCAGTAATGGCAAGGATTGAGGAAGCCATGTAGCGAGACTCTCGAGCCTACGG